>CAMDNC010000077.1 GCA_945902755.1 Flavipsychrobacter stenotrophus | reverse complement strand
CAATCAACGTTTCTGTAAGTCCGCTTCCCAATGCAGGAACAATAACAGGTATCTCTTCAATATGCGAGGACGAAACCACTTCTTTTACTTCATCTGGCGATGATGGCACCTGGAGTAGCACCAATACCAGTGTAGCTACTATTGATGCTGAAGGTGATTTTTCTGCAAATAATGCTGGGACAACTACTATTTCTTACAGCACTACCAATAGTTGTGGTACTGCTGCAACTGCTACTACAGTTACTGTAAATGCATCTACCGAAGCCGGTGTGTTATCTGGTACTGCTACAGTTTGTCCATCTGCTACCACTACATTATCCAGCACTATAGCTGGTGGTGTATGGTCAAGTACCAACACTGGGGTAGCTACCGTAGGTACTGGTGGGATAGTAACAGGTGTTGCGCAGGGCAATACTACTATTTCTTATGTAGTGACAAACGGATGTGGAACTGACTTCGCTACTCAAGTTATCACCGTTAACCCTCTTCCCAATGCTGGTACTATCACAGGTACAGCTACAGTTTGTCCGTCAGCTACTACTCCACTTAGCAATGCTCAAGCCGGTGGTGTGTGGACGAGCAGCAACTCCGCTATAGCTACCGTAGGTACAAATGGCGTTGTAACAGGCGTTGCTCAGGGTAATGCTACTATCTCTTATGCTGTTACCAACAGTTGTAGTACTGCATATGCTACTCAAATTGTTACCGTTAATCCTCTACCTAATGCTGGTACTATCACTGGTACAGCTACAGTTTGTCCTTCAGCTACTACTGCGCTTAGCAATGCTCAAGCTGGTGGTGTGTGGACGAGTAGCAACTCCGCTATAGCTACCGTAGGTACAAATGGCGTTGTAACAGGCGTTGCTCAGGGTAATACTACTATCTCTTATGCTGTTACCAACAGTTGCGGTACAGCTTATGCTACGCAAATAGTAACAGTTAACTCACTACCCAATGCTGGCACCATAACTGGTACTGCTACAGTTTGTCCATCTGCTACTACTACGCTCAGCAATGTTCAAGCTGGTGGTGTATGGACGAGCAGCAACTCCGCTATAGCTACCGTAGGCACAAATGGCGTTGTAACTGGTGTTGCTCAGGGTAATACTACTATCTCTTATGCTGTCACCAACACTTGTGGTACTCTTTATGCTACTCAAGTGGTTACCGTATACCCATTACCCAATGCGGGTACCATTACAGGCGCCACCTCAACTTGTGTTGGCACCTCCATTACGCTTTCTAATGCTCAGTCAGGTGGTATATGGACCAGCAGCAACACTGCTGTAGCCACTATTGATGCTGGTGGTGATATAACAGCTACTTTAGCTGGCACCACCACTATTTCTTACACAATAACTAATCTCGATGGATGTTCAGCTGTATCTACGAGAGTCACTACAATCAACCCTCAACCTACCATCACATCCCCTACTTCCTCATTTGCTGTTTGTCAGTCTGGTTCTTTAGACCTCTCTACTACCGTCTCTGGCGGTGTATGGAGCAGTAGCAACACTGCCGCAGCTACAATAGGTGCTGCAAATGGCTTGGTAAATGGTGTTGCTGCTGGTACTACCAACATTACTTACAGCATCGGTGCTACTGGTTGTAGTGCTACTGTTGTTCTTACTGTCAATACAGCTCCTTCTACTATCAGCAACCCTGCGCCTCTTTGCCCAGGCGAAACCGCTACTATGACTGCACTCCCAGCTGGCGGCACATGGACATCCAATAACCCTGCAGTTATGGCCGTTAATGCCTCAACTGGACAAATAACTGCTGTTATTAACAACTACTCTAGCAACTCCATTACTTTCATCAACTATATCACTGCCGATGGTTGTAGTGGCGCAAGAATGGTAACAGTAAAACGTGTTCCAGCTCCTATTTATGGTGGTGCGCGCAACATGTGCGCTGCCGAAAACACAACCCTTTCATGTGGTACTCCAGGTAATGTATGGAGTAGCGCCGCGCCCGCTGTTGCTACTGTCAATTCTTCAGGTGTAGTCTCTAGTATTGCTGCAGGTACTACTACTATCAGCTACACTAACACCTCAGGCTGTGCCAGCACAACTATTGTTACAGTCAACAGCACACTCCCGGCCAATACAGGTAGCAATACTGTTTGCACCGGACAAACAACCACACTCAGCAATGCAGTAGATGGTGGCACTTGGAGTATTTCTGGTACCGCCGCCACTATCAATACGCTAACAGGTCTTGTAACGGGCATTAATGCTGGAACTGTAAATATCTCTTACAGAATAGGTGCAAGTTGCTTTAGTGTAACTCAGGTAACTGTTAACAGTAACGCACCTGCTATTAGTGGAACTCTTACTGCTTGCGAGGGAACAACAACTGCGCTCTCTTTCCCTTCTACTTTCGGTGCATGGACTAGCAGCAACGCTGCCGTCGCTACTGTCAACCCTTCTTCAGGTGTTGTAACCGGTATCACTTCTGGCACTACTACCATTTCCTATATCATGACAGCCAGTTGTTTCAAAACAGCTATCGTTACTGTCACTGCTACTCCTGCAGCTATCACTGGTACTGCAGTTATGTGTCAGGGAGCCACTACTACACTTGCCAATTCTGGTGGAACTTGGAGCAGTAGCAACACCGCTATTGCTGTCGTAAACTCCGCAGGACAAGTGGCTGGCGTGAGTGAAGGTAATGCTACTATCACTTACAGAATCTCCGCCACTGGTTGTTATACTACTCGCGAAGTAACCGTTAACCCGCTCCCTGTTATCACTCCCGTTACTATGTGCGAAGGCGATACCGTAACAATGGTAGCATCACCTGCTGGCGGTACTTGGACCAGCAACAATTCTAGTGTTGCTGTACTCAATCCTACTATCGGAAACATTACAGGAGTATACCTCAGCCACACTTCAATTGGTGTTGCAGCCATCAATTACACTAGCACTATTGGTTGCTCCAAAATATCAATTGTCACGCTCAATCCTACTCCCGCTAACATTGTAAATAGTACCGCTTCTATTTGTGCTGGCAACAACATCACACTTACTTCTAGCACCGCTGGGGCTATCTGGAGCAGTAGCAATGCTTCTGTAGCCACCATCAATTCTACTGGTTTGATGTCGGCACTTAGCCAAGGAACAACTACGATTACTTATGGCTACGCCAGTGGTTGCTACACTATCAAAACACTGACAGTAAACCCAATACCAACAGTAAACCCTATTACAGGTACGCTCAGCATTTGCAGATTCAACATCTCTACTCTCAGCAACACTACTGCCGGTGGATCTTGGAGCAGTAGCAACTCTTCTATCGCTTCCATAACTAATACAGGTTTGGTAACAGCCAACAACGTTGGTAATGCTACCATCTCCTATACAATCAATAATGAATTCAGCTGCACAAACAGGGCATTTGCTACAATGTCTGTCAATCCTTATCCCGTAGTATCGGCAATCAGTGGAACTACTGGAATTTGCATAGGTAACTCTTCCACCCTATCTAACACTAACCCAGATGGCATTTGGACCAGCAGCAATACTGCTGTCGCAACTATTGGCACTAATGGCACTGTTACTGGATTGACCACAGGCACAACTGCTGTTTCCTATACTGTAACCAATGCCTTTGGTTGCACCACTCAAGTATCTACTATTGTTACCGTAAGCCCACCACCTACTGTGGCACCTATCACAGGTAATACCAACGTATGTAAATTTGACAATACTATGCTGGCTAATACTACTCCAGCTGGTGTATGGGAAAGCAGTAATACTGCAGTAGCTTCTATCAATCCTGCTGGAATAGTTACCACAACTAATGCAGGAACTACTACTATATCTTACACAGTTAATGGCTCTTTAGGCTGCAGTACTACGGTTACAAAAGTGGTAACTGTCAATGAAATCCCAGCAATAACTTCTCCTTCAGGATTCGAAATTTGTGAAGGGGCTACTTTTAACGTCATTAGCTCTATTGCCAGTGGCACTTGGAACAGCAGCGACCCTTCAAAAGCTGTTATTGGACTAATAGCTGGCAACCTATTGGGTGTTAACGCAGGTATTACAACCATCTCTTTCACAGCAAACGGTTCAGGTTGTTTTACAACAGAAAATTTTCTGGTGAAAAATGCCCCTACTGCCATCCCCGCTGTTCCAGCTCTTTGCAAGGGTAGCACGGCTACACTCTCCTCTCTGCCTGCCAGTGGTAACTGGAACAGTTCAAATCCTAGCACGGTGACTGTTAATGCTTCAACAGGCTTAGTAACTGCAATTATCAACAATCATTCAGACATATCTTACGCAACTATTACTTACACCATCGCTAATGGTTGTGCTACATCAACAATCGTTACTGTATACCCTCACCCAGCAGATATATACGGCACGACACTCAACCTTTGTGCTGGCCAGTCTACCAGCGCTTTTACTGGAACCACTGGTGGCACATGGTCTAGCAGCAACACTGCCGTGGCTACTATTTCTTCTACCGGCAACATTATTTCAATCGCTGCAGGTACTACTGTTATCAGCTACACTAATAGCTTCGGTTGTGCCGAAACAGAAATTGTAACGGTCAATCCTGTGCTTGAACCTAATATTGGCACCACTTCTGTTTGTGCAGGAACAGCAACTATGCTTAGCAATGCTACATCGGGCGGCACCTGGACAAGCAGCAACAACTCTATAGCAAATATTAACGCTACTTCTGGGTCTGTAACCACTACTAATGCTGGAACTGCTACCATCACTTACACTGCACCTACTGGTTGCAATACTACATCTATCATCACCGTCAATGCAATCCCCGCTGTTATTGCTGGCACTACTACGCTTTGTCAGGGAAATACATCTACTCTTTCCGTTACTCCGGTTACCGGAACCTGGAGTTCTGCAAACACTGCTATTGCCACCATCAACGAAACATCTGGATTGCTCTCCGCAATCGCTGCGGGCACTACTCAGGTCACTTATGCCAATTCTGGTGGATGCTTCAGAACTGCTACCATTACCGTCAATGCTTTACCAGCAGATATCACAGGTACTGCAGTAGTCTGCGCCGGCGGTGCTATCACATCGCTTAGCAATACTTCTGGTACCTGGACCAGCAGCAACAACACAATTGCTACTGTCAACTATTTAGGTAGTGTTACAGGGGTAAATGCAGGAAATGCAACTATTACTTTCAGAAACGCTGCTAACTGCACTACTACGCGTCAGGTAACCGTCAACCCGCTTCCTAGCACTTTTACTACCCCTAGCAATCTCTGTGCTGGTAGCACCGCCACATTGGTAGGCTCGCCCTCGGGTGGCACTTGGCTCAGCAGCAACAATGCAGTATTCACTGTCAACTCTACTACTGGCGATATGACTGCTGTTGTTGTAAACTATGGTAGTCTATCTCTAAGTGTAGTAACATACACATTACCTACAGGATGCAAAAGAACTGCACTGGTTACCGTAAATCCTATGCCCGCGCCGATATACGGCGGCACTACAAGTATCTGCACTGGAAACAATACTTCTTTCTTGTGCGGTACTTCTGGCGGAACATGGAGCAGCAGCACTCCGGCGGTAGTTACTGTCAATACCGGCGGCACTATTACCGGAATCAATTCAGGTACAGCTACTATCAGCTACTCCAACAGCTACGGTTGTGCTGCAAAGAGAACTATAACAGTCAACGAAAGCCCAGCTAACATTACCGGTGATAATATAGTAACTACTGGCGCATCTATCACACTCAGCAATGCAACTTCTGGAGGCTCTTGGAGCAGCAACAATACCAGCAAAGCTAGTATCAATGCAGCTACTGGTATAGCTAACGGCATCAGTACCGGTAACGCAAACATCAGTTATATCATGAGCAACGGCTGCTTCAAAACAAAAAGTATAACCATTGTAGCACCCAAAAACGAAATTGTAACTCCAGAAACAATTACTGAAAATAGCAATAATTTCTCGGTATACCCTAACCCAACCTCTGGCAACATAACCATAGCTAGCGATAATATAGGCACCTTCAACATCTATACTATGGACGGCAGAATGGTAGAATCTCGCATCACTACAGATGCCACAACCAGCATCACACTACCCAACACCCTCTCTGCGGGTTACTATGTTTGTCAGTTCATAGCAAATGATGGCACTCAAAAAACAGTGAGAATTTTGTACCAACCGTAGCAGATTAAATAGTATCAAAAAAGCCGTAAATGTCTGAGAACATTTACGGCTTTTTTGCAAAGAGAAAATCTATACCCTACGCTGGCCAAACAAAAGAAATTGTCTTTTTACAATCGGGGTGTAAACTCTCATACACAGGGCACGTATGGGCAATGTGCTCAATTTTTACCTTTTGTTTCTCAGTAAACGGAAAAGACTTTGGAAAACTAATAACAATCTGTATCTCCCCTATTTTTCTTGGATTACTAGTCATTATTTTAATTACCTCACCTTCAGCTCCATCTATATTAAATTCATGTATAGGCGCAGCTATTCCTAGGGTTGTTAATATACAAGTTGCTAACGCAACGGCAACCAAGTCCGTAGGAGAAAACCGTTCCCCTTTTCCTTTGTTATCTGTTGGTGCATCTGTTTCTATCTCGCTTCCAGACTGAATATGAATAGCGTTTGTTCTAAGGTCTCGCGTATACGTGATATGTGCTGTTGCCATTGTTTTTTTGTTAAAAATAGCAAGTATGAGAATAATCTGTTGAACTTTATTTTTTAGAATGATGAAGACTTGGTAACTTAGTAAAAGAATTTATGTTAAGCCTTTCTAAGACATTTTTACTATTGACTATGTGCGCATGTACTGCTATCCATGCACATGCACAAGACCCTTTGCTTTCCATTACTACCGACACCACAAAAAAAGTAAAAACAACACCCAACAACATTAGAGTGAAACCCAAAGGGCCTAAACCTATAAAAAATGAAGTCAGTTTCGGAATAAGACTGCATTCTAACGGCTGGAGTGGATATGTAGATTATGGAAAAATAAAAGCAAAAAACTCAAAAGTGTCAGACATGTTTCACAACGTCAACTTCTGGCAATTAGAACTTTCCGAGAAAAAGAGTCCTAAACAAGAGAAAATTGTAGTTGATGAAAACGCACAAGGCGGGTCAGGAAAATACATATATGGAAAAATTAATAATTTTTATGCTCTCAAAGCAGGCTACGGTATACGTAAGTTAATCGCCGGAAAACCAGACCCTGGATCTGTTTCAATACATTGGTCAAATGTAATTGGCGGATCATTAGGCATTCTCAAACCTTATTACATTAATGTTTACAGTGACCCTAATGCCATAAAATATACCGAAGATACCAAATCAGAGTTTTTATCCCAAAGACTAATTATAGGTAGTGCTGGCTTTGCTCAAGGCATTGGCGAAAGTAAATTTATACCTGGTGGTCATTTCAAGTCTATGCTTCATTTCGATTTTTCAGCCAATCGCAAAAGCGTTATGGCTATAGAAACCGGTATAAACGTAGAATATTACTCGGAAAACATACCCCTAATGGCTGGACAGGAAGCGAAACCTTATTTTGTTGACATTTTTCTGGCATTCCAATTTGGGAAACGCTGGTGATGGTCGTAATTTGCACTCCAATATGCAAGAACTGCCGGTAATTAATAAGTTAGATATAGAAACAGCCGATGCTCGCCCTAAAAAACCGAACTGGCTTCGTGTGAAACTTCCCATAGGCGAAAGTTACAGACATGTAAGGAAGCTGGTAGATACACACAAATTACATACTATTTGCGAAAGCGGCAATTGCCCTAACATGGGTGAATGTTGGGGAGAAGGTACCGCCACATTTATGATTCTAGGCAACATATGCACTCGCTCGTGTGGCTTTTGCGCAGTTGCCACTGGTAGACCCGAACCAGTTGACTGGGACGAACCTCAACGGGTGGCAGAAGCTATTTTCTTAATGAAAGTAAAACATGCCGTCATAACATCTGTAGACCGAGACGAACTAAAAGATGGCGGCTCCATAATTTGGGCCAATACCATCAAAGCAGTTCGTGCGCTCAATCCACAAACCACCCTCGAAACCCTCATCCCCGACTTCAAAGGTGAATGGGACAATTTACAACGCATCATAGACGTTGCTCCAGAAGTAGTATCCCATAACATAGAAACCGTAGAACGGCTCACCAGAAAAGTGCGTATACAAGCCAAATACCACCGCAGCATGGAGGTTATCAGAAGGCTCAAAGATGGTGGAATGCGCACCAAAAGTGGTATAATGTTGGGCCTTGGCGAAGAAAAGGAAGAAGTATTACAAACCCTACAAGACCTCGCCGACAACGGATGTGATGTAGTTACCATGGGACAATACTTACAACCTACACAGAAGCACTTGCCTGTAGTAAGGTTTGTGCACCCCGACGAATTCGCTTTCTATCGCGAAGAAGGCTACAAAATGGGGCTCGACTATGTAGAGAGTGGTCCATTAGTAAGGTCTTCCTATCACAGCGAGCGTCATGTTTTCGAAGGTGAAGGTCGCAAGGCCTGGCTTGAAAGCAAAGCCTAATTTTTACAACGTGCTAATCAATACCTCATGCGTTCAGCTCAGTACTGGAAACAAAAATTACAACTCACGTCTCATATAGAAGGCGGGTCGTATAAAGAAATTTATCGTTCTTCGCTGGTACTACCCAAAGGTAGCCTCACACGTCAACACAATGGCAATCGCAATGCCATGACAAATATCTACTTCATGTTAGAATATGGAGAGTTCTCTGCTTTTCATCGCATAGCTTCAGACGAGCTTTGGCACCACTACGACGGGGACGACTTATCTATATATGAAATAGATAGCAACGGTGCTTTAACCCGACACCTGCTGGGCGTTAGCACATACGCCTCGCCTTTTGTTACCATTAGTGCAGGTAGTTGGTTCGGCTCAAGGGCAGAAAACCCAAACAGCTACACCCTATGTGGTTGCACAGTCGCACCAGGATTCGACTTTGCTGACTTCGAATTAGCCAATAGAGATGCTCTCACCGCCCTTTACCCCACTCACCACAAAATTATTGATGAGCTAACCCGATAATACCACCACCAATAAATTAATAGCTCCCTGCAAAATAAATTAGGTGATAAGCAGGCACACATTAGCCAATTTATTGACAGTGCCTTTTTATCACCTAAATTTTAATGTCTTATTACTTTCTTAGGCAAGCCTTTCCTGCTCTCTCAGCCAGCGCTCAGGTATGTCTCCCCTACAAGCTATCAAATAATCGTTATACGAACACGGTACAAAATTCCCATTTGGCAATCCCATCCACCAACGTTTAGTGCGTTTACTCTTCATAAACACGGTATCCACATCACTAAATATCACATTAAATGATATAAACTCCTCAGTATCCACCAGTCTCGCCTCTATTTTTCGCACATGACAGCCGTCTATATAATACCACAACATTTGTGCTATTAGTTTGGCAGTCATGTTGTTGCTATCATTCATTTCGTTATATCCAAATATCCCAAAACTTGTCAACTGATCGCTCATTCCTGCATACTTCGTCAGCATACACACCTCTTCCCCACTCAATCCATTCGGCGAGCCCTGCACATTTGCTGGAGAATCTCCATATCGCACCACCGACATATCCAACCCGAATATATTACTAATCCTTAACACTGGCTCCATCTCTTCAATACTCTCGCGCACCTTGCCCAATCTGTAAAAATCAAACCGCAACTTATCTAGTGTCTCTAGCATTTGCGGATGTGTATAGTAACTCTGAAAGCCAATATGGCTATAATGCGAAATAAAATTGGGGGCAGATGTTAGCATATCCATCAGGAAGCCCGATGCATTTATTTCTTCGGTCTCATCTAGGTCTATTAGCATATCTGCTACAGTTGCTACTGCTACTTTCTCAGCTTTTTTATACACCTCATACTGCTGCATCATCAGGTCATGACCTCCTCCTAGCAACACTGATATTTTTCCGGCAGTATGTATTTCTTGGAGCACAGATAGCAATGCATAACGGGTATCCTTGGGCGTAGCTCCTTGCTTCACATTCCCTATATCAGCAATTTTCACATTACTATGCCAGTAATACATTTTATATAGTTCCTCACGCACTAGGTTTGCACTATTACCATAACCCAGTTCTTTATCTACTCCACTCCATTCGGGGCAACCCACCAACACAAAATCTGCCTTTTGCAAATCATAATCATGCTGCGACCCACACATTATCTGCGAGCCCAACTGCATAATTTCATAAGTGCCTTCAGGCTTAGTATCAATAAAATGTTCTTGTTCTAAAAAAATATGTATGTCGTTCATGTGTACGTTTACTTCTTCGAGCTAAAAGTAAGCAAATGTTGTGTTTTTATCCACTCATTCCCAAAGTTAACATACCCCAAAAGCATAGTTTTTTCACTCCACTAAGTCATCAATGTTTATGCTTTTTCAGGCATTGTTAAAATAATTGATTGTCTCTACGCTTATCAAAGAAATACCCGACTATTTTTATAATTTTGAGAATCTGTGTGATTCATGTCTTTTCAGCAGTATTTTCCAACTTTGCTCTTTAGGCATACAAACAAGATTAAATGGCAACAAGCAAAAAAGCAAAACCTTCATATATAAATGCCATCATGGGCGTAGCTTTGGTGCTATTCCTGCTGGGCATACTCGGCTGGCTAGTGATCAATGGTAGAGCCCTCACCAGAGCGTTCAAGGAAGACTTGGAAGTAAATGTTGACTTCCACGACAATGTGAGCGAAGAAAACGTAAAAAAAATGCGAAGCATCCTCGACAAACAACCCTTTGTACGTAAGTCCAGAATCATCACCAAAGACGAAGCCGCTACCATGCAAAGCCAAGTCGAAGGCAGCAATATTGTAGAGTTCTTAGGCTACAACCCACTATTTACTTCTATCTCGCTCAAGATGCGTGAAGGGTACGTAAATGCCGACAGCCTCACTAAAATCAAAAAATTTATTCTTCAGAGCAACGTGGTACGTGATGTCACTTGGCCAAATATGGTCGTAGACCAAATGCACAACAACTTCCGCAAAATCGGCATTATACTAGGTAGTATTTCCGTTATTCTGCTCATTGTTGTTATTTTTCTCATAGACAACACAGTCCGTCTGGCTATGTTCAGCAATCGATTCCTTATCAAAACCATGCAAATGGTAGGTGCCACCCAATCGTTTATTACCCGTCCTTTCGATATCAGAGCCCTGCTCAATGGTCTGACCAGTGGTGTTATTGCAGTGATAGGCCTATGGATGGTCATGTCTTTTGCCGAGTCTCAGTTACCTGTTCTCGATTTACTCAATGACCCACTACTCATCACCATACTCGTATCGTCAATGATCATATTAGGCATTCTAATATCCATGATCAGCACACATAGGTCTGTAGTCAAGTACCTCAAAATGCATGTCGACGACCTTTATTAACCCATTACTTATTCTCATTACAAACAATTACCTTTACATATTATGTCTACTTTATCCAAAAACACACCACCAAAACCAATAGTTACAGAAGCTAAAAAAGCTACTGCAAAACCACAACAAACATTCCTGTTCGACAGAGAAAATTATATCTGGATGTTGGGTGGTCTTGCACTTATTTTCTTAGGCTTATTTTTGATGTCAGGTGGCAAAAGCGCCAACCCAAACGAATTCAACTATGCCGAGATTTATAGCTTCCGTCGCATCACGCTCGCTCCGGTACTTATGATGATAGGCTTCGGCATAGAGGTGTACGCTATCATGAAAAAACCAAAAGAAACTAGCGCTACAACACAGCAATAGTTGCCGTTATCATATTCCAGAGGCTGTTGCACTGCTTTAGTGCCACAGCCTCTTTTTACTTTTTCCTCGTTGAGTGCTGTTGTCACCTTTCTTCAATCGGTCTTCAGCTTTTCCGCTATTTTTGCTTCCTGCATGAAATCATTCCAAGAGTTAAGAATTATATTTTTTGGCACCCCCGATTTTGCCGTTGCATCCCTCGATGCCATCATCAAAGCTGGTGCTAATGTTATCGCGGTAGTCACTGCGCCCGATAAACCCGCTGGCAGGGGCAGACAACTACAAGAATCTGCTGTCAAGCAATACGCTGTTTCGGCTGGCTTGCCCTTATTGCAACCTGAGAAAATGAAATCCCCCGATTTCCTCTCGCAGCTAGCTGACCTCGCTCCCGACCTCCAAATAGTTGTTGCTTTCCGCATGATGCCCGAGGTTGTTTGGAACATGCCTCCACTCGGCACCATCAATGTTCATGCATCCCTGCTGCCTCAATACCGCGGTGCAGCTCCTATCAATCATGCTATCATCAATGGCGAAACCATCACCGGCGTCACCACCTTCCGGCTGAAACATGAAATAGATACAGGCGATATTTTATTACAACAGCAAGTAGAAATACTACCAACTGACAATGCCGGCACCCTTCACGACAAACTCATGCATGCAGGTGCTTCACTCCTAGTTTCCACTGTTCAGGGCATTGCAGCCAATACCCTCCGCGAGATACCCCAAGCCAATACAGACCTTCCCCTTAGCCACGCTCCTAAAATATTTAAAGAAAACACCGTTATCAATTGGCAGCTGCCAGCTCAGCACATTCACAACCTCGTTAGGGGCCTTTCACCCTACCCATCAGCTATCACCACCATCCATCAGAAAAACTTCAAAATCTACGCCACAACTTTCACTCCTGAGCCCACCAATCTGCCCCCCGGCAACTTCCATACCGATCACGCCACATTCCTTCGCTTTGCTGCTACCGATGGTTGGGTCTACGTCACAGAGCTACAACAAGAGGGCAAAAAACGAATGGGCATCACAGAGTTTCTCAGAGGCTTTCGTAGCTAGCACCTCACAGACTTTATATACTTTCCTTCTAAAACCGAACGATGGTGCAGCGAGCTCACTCACTGCACCATCGTCATTTTTTTCCAGCGCCATCGGCACTTAGTTATGTATCCTCATGCTCACCAGGTCATCCACTGCATGTACCACATCGCCTATCACCTTTTTCCATTCATATTTCTCCACCACTAGCGCGCGGGCGTTCACTCCTATTTTTTCAGCAGCATTTTTGTTCTCCATGCACCACTTCACAGCCTTCGCAAAATCCTCGGGACTATTTGCTCTCAAAAAATGTTCGTCTGCCTTCGCCTCTATACCCTTTATACCCTTTGCTGTCGTTATCACTATCTTCCCTGCAGCCATTGCCTCCAGTATCTTCACCCTTATTCCCCCACCCGACCATAGCGGCACTATCAGTATCTTCTTATCTGCTATAAATGCTTCTGCGTCTGGCACCTCCCCCATACACTCCACATTGGTCAGTTTCATCTCTTTATATTCTTTCGACATGCCCCTACCAGCAAAGTAAAACTTGAACTTCGGCGAGCTCTTGCGTATCAGTGGCCATGCCCTACCCAGAAACCACCGCATACCTTCATCATTAGGCGCCCAGTCCATAGCGCCGATATGATACCCCACCCATTCCTGTGGTACATCTGGCGGTTTTATTTTGTCTGTCTCTATACTGAACGGTGCCACTATTATTCTATCTACCTCTTCTAGCCGTTGCACCAGGTGTGCATCCTTTTCCGTTATAGCTAGTAGCAGGTCATACTCTTTCCACATTGCCCGTTCAAAGTCGCGCACCCTTATCGTCAGGTTATCAAGGTAGTAAGCCTTTAGTTTGTTCTTTTCCTTCCTTGCCAACCCCTGCCATATCTGGTACTCAACATTGTGCATCCGCAGCACTGTCACCGCTTCGCTATACTTTTTTATCACTGGCAGGTAAGTTGACAGATACACACTCTCCACCTGCACCACATCTGGCACAAAATCTGCCAGCACCCGCTTTAGCTCTTGCTTAAACTCCTCGCTATAAAACCTCCTCGCATGCTCAGGCTCCCTACCGAAAATAAAGTTGCGCAGCACACCCTTCCAGTTCACCTCATTATTTATCTCCACAGCCGACACACCATCCAGGTGTGCAAACACGCGCTTCACAGCATCCGTCTTCACATAGTGTTTGCTGGTGTTCATTGTCAGCAGGTGCACCTTCCATCCACTACGATGATAGCCCTCTATCATAGCGTGCATAGCCATATTACCACCGTCCTTTAGCGGATACGGCACACGATTGGTAATAATAAGTATCTTACGATCATTCATACTGAAAGCGAAAGTATAATAACTTTAAAACTTATTTTTGCTTATGCTCACAAAAAAAGTAATTTTTCTCGGTTCCAAGCCCATTGGCTACGAATGTTTGCAATACCTCATAGCACAGT
This sequence comes from Flavipsychrobacter stenotrophus, assembly GCA_945902755.1. Classification (GTDB taxonomy): domain Bacteria; phylum Bacteroidota; class Bacteroidia; order Chitinophagales; family Chitinophagaceae; genus Nemorincola; species Nemorincola stenotropha_A. Next base: position 1,625 of record CAMDNC010000077.1, on the reverse strand, counting down.
CACAAACCCTAAATATTGAAATCATAGGTATTCTTACACATAGCCGCTCCGAGTTCGGCTCCGCTCACGACCTCACACAGCTAGCCACACAGCACAACATACCTATCCTCCCAAGCCTCGATGATATGCCCCCCTGCGATATCATTTACTCAGTGCAGTACCACCAGATACTCACACAAGAGCATATCAACAAAGCCAGCATCATCGCTGTCAACCTCCACATGGCACCTCTGCCCGAGTATCGCGGCAGCAACCAGTTTTCATTTGCCATCATAGAGGGCAAAACCGAATTCGGCACCACCATTCACCGCATCGATCACCGCATCGATCACGGCGATATATTATTCCAGAAACGTTTCCCTATCCCACCCGGCACATGGGTGCAAGACCTCTACCAGCTCACCTACAATGCCTCACTCAATCTCTTTCGGCAAACCCTGGGCCATATCATCACTGGCAACTATCAGCCCGTACCCCAATCCATACTAGCCGGCAAGTACGGCACCAGCCTGCACTACCGCAGCGAGATGAGCGCTCTCAAACACATAGACCTCAACTGGCAAAAAGAAATCATAGAGCAGCACATCCGTGCCACATCCATGCCGGGCTTCGAGCCTCCTTATTGTATCATCGACGGCAAAAAGGTATACTTTACCACCACCCCACAATAAAATACTAGCAGAGCATCACTACTTGTCCGTAGCATCATCATGATACACCCGCCTGCTATCCCCAAACGAAACATACAGATACAAATATATCATCCTCGATAGCCGCATCAGGTATGGCTGCGCTATCAGCACCACCGTAGTACTACTCAACAAGTAGTAATACACGCTATTGTCCTTATACGACATCCCAAATAGGGGCCAATACCAACACAAATTCAGAAAAAACAACATAACGGTCAGCGCATAATTAATACCACCCCCATTATTACTCTCCGACTTCATCTTCTGCCCACACACCTCACACTCATCTTTAAGCTGCACCAATTCCCCTATCGGAAAAATACTCTTATGCCTGAAAACATGTGATCTCCTGCAACTCGGGCACTTCATAGTCATCATCGCCCATAGTATATTCGGTTCGTGAGAAGTTTTTTTCATACCACAAATTTAATTTTTTTCCCGCACCTCACCCTTATTTCTCTTTTTGGTTCACCAGCTATAGCACTAATAGCATCGTCTCTTGCGTCGCAACTCTTGTACGTTCAGGGCAGAGAGTGGCTTTACTCATGAAATAGGTAGCCGCATCAATCTCGTTTAGTCAAAAATAATAGGGGCTGTCTCCTAAAATTGAGACAGCCCCTACATATTTGTATTACACTAAAACACAAACCTCCATTCGAAAGACATTATGTGTTACTGCTGGTACACCAGTCTTACTATTTTGTTGCTACCATCTGCACCGTTAAAGCGCAGCATGTACACACCACTTGCGAGACCAGCTGGCAATGAGATACTTGTAGTACCTGCTTTCGCTTCGTACTGTTGTAGCTGCTTGCCATCTATTGTGTAGAACACTACGTTACCTACTACATCCGTAGTCAGGTTGATAGCGCCAGTTGTTGGATTTGGAGATACACTGAACACATTGTTGTCGCCATCGTTATCTTCCGACAT
>CAMDNC010000076.1 GCA_945902755.1 Flavipsychrobacter stenotrophus | reverse complement strand
CTGGTAAACGAAACAAACGAGGCTGTGGATTGCCCGGCTGTGGACGAGGCGTAAGGGTACCTATCTCTATAAAACCGAAACCCAAACATGCTAATGGGTCAATGAAACGTGCATCTTTATCAAAACCTGCGGCAAGTCCTACCGGATTGGGAAAGGTTATTCCCCATACTTTGCGTTCCAACGATGGATGTTGTCTTACAAACTTCCTCTTCAGCATATTGCGCACTACTGGTATATTGTATGCAGTTGTCAGGCGATTCATCACCATGTAGTGTACCTTTTCGGCGTCTATCCCGAATAGTATTTTGCGTATAATTCCGTACATCTTGGTTGTGTTGTGGCGCTTTAATGCCCTTAGTATAGCCGCAAAGATACACTGGCATTTCTTGCATTTTTAACAAAAATAAGGGTCACGGAAATCTAGTAAAGAGTAATTTAGCAAACAATATGACTGCAAAAGCCTTCACAGTACTCATTACATTATTATTTATTGCAGGTACTGCATGGGCACAGATCATACATGGAGAGGCACTGGACATGGACACCAAGGCACCTATAGAAGGTGTGCAGATAGAAAACATCTACAACAATGTGCGCATCAGTACCATTGCCGATGGGTCTTTTGTTATCTCCGCTGCTTCAGGTCAGTTGTTAGAGTTTAGCAAACCGGGCTACAAACTTACCAGAGTGCGCATACCACATGGGTATGTACCTTCCTATTTCCGCATCATACTAGAGCGAGGACTTACGCCTAGGTCGGACATTTACGACAAAAGCAACCGATACGATAATAAAAAAGACAGTATTCGTTACAGAGAAATGTTTCAGCAACAGCTCGACTTCCCCCGTATGTCTACATTCGAGAAAATCAAAAGTCCTTTCTCTGCCCTTAGTGCCAAAAACCGCATGACCTGGCAGTTTCAGGAAGACTACAGCAGCTTCGAAAAAGAAAAATATGTCGACTTTACCTTCAACAAAGACCTCATAGGTAAAATTACAGGCCTTTCTGGCGATAGCCTTAGTAAGTACATGGTACGTTTTCGCCCCTCTTACGAGCAGCTACGTAGCATGAATGATTACACCTTTTTCACGTATATCAAAACTAGCGTGCATCGCTTCCGCACCCCCTACCGCCCCAGAGGCATACAATAATAACCAACTTACTGCTGTGCAGGTATAGTCATTAGTATTTCATACAGTTTGTAGCAGTCTTCGTAAGTGTTGTACAGTGGCACCGGGGCTATACGTATTACATTGGGTTCGCGCCAATCAGCTACTACACCATTTTCTGTGAGCACTTCGAAAATTGCCCTTCCGTCGTCGCCAAATAGCATTGATAGCTGGCAACCACGCTTTTCTGGCGATGTAGGTGTTATTATTTCAAATTTAAGGTGCGTAATTTGTCTTAGCAGATACTCCATATAACCTGTCAGGTGTATACTCTTAGCCCTAAGAGCCGCCATACCTACCTTCTCAAAAATATCGAGCGATGCATTGTGTGCCACCATATTGAAGACCGGAGCATTACTCATTTGCCAACTGGCAGCACCTGCCTGAGGTATAAACCCCTTTCTCATCTTGAAGCGGGTACTTTCTTCATTACCCCACCAGCCAGCTAGTCTGGGCATATCAGGGTTGTTGCCGTGCCGCTCATGTACGAATGCACCTCCTACGCCGCCTGGGCCAGAGTTGAGGTACTTGTAGGTACACCAGCATGCAAAATCCACATTCCAGTTATGCAGCTGTAACGGAACATTACCTACCGCATGTGCCAAATCAAAACCACAATAAGCACCTACGTTATGTGTAGCCTTCGTGATAGCCTCCAAATCGAAAAACTGACCAGTATAGTAGTTTACACCACCTATCATAACCAACGCTAGTGTGTCGCCTGTTTCTTGTATTGCCTTTAGTATGTCTTCTTCTTCTATAAGGTGAGCACCTTCTCTTGGGTAAATCTCTATTATCGCATCATCAGGGGAGTATCCGTGCATACGTACCTGAGTTTCCACAGCATACTGGTCAGACGGGAAAGCCCCCGCCTCCATCAATATTTTATAACGCCCGTTTGCAGGTCTGTAAAAACTTATCATCAGCAAGTGCAAGTTTACGGTTAGCGCATTCATTGCCACTACCTCTTCTTTTTGTGCACCTACTACTGCTGCCAGCCGCTCACTGAAAATATGATGATAACTAAACCAAGGATATCCTGCCCTAAAGTGTCCCTCTACACCATGACGAGCCCAGTCGCGCAACTCCTTGTTCATCAAGTATTCAACACTTTTGGGTTGCAGGCCCAGTGAATTGCCACAAAAATACCTCACGTCTTCACCATTGTGCTGCGGAAAGTGAAAACGCTCTCTGAATGGAAATAATGTATCCAATTGGTCTTGTGTTTGCGCAAATTCGGGGGTAGTATCGTACACTGCCTGCATTTTATGTCAGTTTATTTATGCAAAAGTAGCTATGCAACATGAAAAACCTACATAGGGGATAAAAGTTACGATTTGATTTGTAATTTTGTAATCTCATTTACAATCCTGTACACAAACAATCATGAACAAAATCAAAAAAGTTCTGACTTACACGCTCACTGGCATACTGCTATCTGCATCTGCTATAGCACAAGAAAACTTAGTAGCTCCCTTCGGGCTAGGTGTACGTGTAAGCCCAGATGGTGCTGGTGTAAATGCGCGTTACTTCTTTAACGACAAAATAAACATTGAAGGTCAAATCAATACTTCTGGCGGCACAAGAGGTGGCTCAGGCAAAAGTACCATGTATGGAGTGCTACTACAGTACAATATGATGATAGCTGGTCCTGAACTCAGATTTTACATGGGGGGCGGCTTCCATGCTGGTATGTGGCAAAAAGATAAAGACAAAGGTCAATATCTTGGCACTAATGGTTTGGATGGTGTGGCTGGTGTAGAATACACCTTTGCGCGAGTACCATTCAGTATATCCATTGATGTAAAACCATCGTTAAACTACATTTCTGGTGTTACATACTTCCCAAACAATAACCTAGGTTTTGGCATTCGCTACATCTTTGGTGGCTGGGCCTCAGTACCCGACCCAAAAGACGGAAGAGAATAAAGGAAATCAACACAATATCCCATCTAATTGCTACGCTATCTACTTTGTTTTGTAGCGCAGCTAGTTGTTTATACTCTAATTTCAATGGTGGCGTTACCATTCACCTACTCACATCTAGTATTCAAAGTTACCTTTATGTCAATAACCGACATTTTAACACTATTTGCCGATTTATTATCTATCCTTTAGTACAAGGTATCGTAATTTTGACCTAAATTATCAAACAATGAAAAAAGGATTATTGATTGCAGCAGGTATTATCCTGATGATTGTATTTATGGGTGGATGCACCTATAATGGCATGAACGGCACGCAAAAAGAAGCACAACAAAAGTGGGCAGATGTTCAGAGTAGTTACCAGCGTCGTTCAGACCTAATACCTAATCTGGTAGCTACCGTAAAAGGTGTAGCCAACTTCGAAACCACTACACTGACACAAGTAATACAGGCAAGAGCTAGTGCTACCTCTATAAAAGTGGACCCCAAAGACCTTACTCCTGAAAAACTGCAACAGTTTCAGCAGTCACAAGGTCAACTTAGTCAGGCGTTGGGTAGACTCATGGTGGTGTCTGAGCAGTATCCACAGCTAAAGGCTAACGAAAACTTTAAAGACCTGCAAAGCCAACTGGAAGGAACTGAAAACAGAATCAAGGTATCTCGTGATGCATACAATGAAGCTGTGAAAGTATACAATGTGAAAGTGACCAACTTCCCCAATGTGTTACTAGCTGGTATGTTTGGCTTCAAAGAAATGACTATGTTCCAGGCCGAACAAGGTGCAGACAAAGCACCTAAAGTAGAATTCTAATATCCACGTTTACAGTATAGCTACACCTGCCAAAGGGTGTAGCTATATTTTTAATTCAATCTATATGTTTTCACTTTTTCCCAAAAAACAATTTCTCGACACTGATGCTCAGCACAAGATAGTAGCCTGTATTGCTGAAGCAGAAAGTAAAACCAGTGGAGAAATAAGAGTTTACATGGAAGCTAATTGCCCCTATGTAGACCCAATAGATAGGGCTAAGGAAGTGTTCACCAGTTTGGGAATGGAGAAAACTGTGGCGCGCAACGCCGTTATCATATACATAGCCTACACCGACAAACAGTTTGCTCTTTTTGGGGATGCGGCCATTTATGAGCTTTCAGGCGGTGCATCATTCTGGAAAAATGCTGCTGCAACGCTGTCCATACACCTCAAAAAACAAGAGTACACTTTAGGTTTGTGTAACTGTATCAATGAATTAGGTGCTGCATTGGCCACCCACTTTCCACCCGACCCTAACATCAAGAAAAATGAATTGCCTGACGAAATAGTTTTTGGAAAATGACAAACAACATATTGATATTTAATCGTTTACGCCAATTGGGATTGCTTTTGCTGGTTATATTCTCCAGCTTTTCGGCAGTCGCGGCCAATAAAGTTTTTCCCGAGCCACCTAACCCACCAAGGCTTGTAAACGACTATGCCAATATGCTGAGTAGTGGCGAACAGCAACAACTAGAAAATAAATTGGTCTCATTTGATAGAACTACCTCTACCCAAATCACAATTGTTACTATCACTGACTTGGGTGGATACGATGTATCGGACTATACAATTCAGTTATTTAATAGGTGGAAGATAGGTCAGGCCGGTAAAAACAACGGTGTACTTTTACTAGTATCACTTAATGACCGTAAGGCATGGATCACTACTGGCAAAGGACTGGAAGGAGTACTAACAGACGCCAAAACTGCCAGAATATTTAGAAATGAACTAAAGCCAGCTTTTAAACAAGGAAACTACTTTGGTGGGTTAAACCAAACAGTAGATGCCATAATAGAGGTAACAAAAGGTGAATATAAGGCCGACAAAAAATCTAAAGATGGAGGCATACCCCTTGCCGCTATTGTTGTAATCATCATTTTTATAGTATTCATTATCAAAATGACTGGTGGTGGCGGACGTGGTGGCAACAGGCGTGGTGGCTACATGAGTAGCGGCGGCCTGGGCGACATAGCTACCGGTATGATAATTGGAAATCTGCTCAATGGTGGCCGTGGTGGTAGCAGCTGGGGTGGAGGTAGTGACTGGGGCGGAGGTGGCGGCTTTGGCGGTTTCGGTGGTGGCAGTAGTGGCGGTGGTGGCGCAGGTGGTGGCTGGTAATAACTACTAACTGTTAGAGGTTATTTACTGTCCATATTTGTGTACTTTTGCAATATATTAATGAAGATAAAATTTCTAATACCACTAGCAATAGGTATCCTGCTACTAGCAGTAGCAGGATGTCGTGTATATAGTTTATCTGGCGCTTCTATCGAAGGGAAAAACATCAATATACATCAGCTCGAAAACCGAGCCCGAAATGTAGTACCAAGCCTTAGTGCCAATCTTACCGAAAAAATTAGACGAAGAATTTTATCTCAAACCGGTTTGCAACCCGTAACTATCGACGACGCCGACTATGATATTACCGGGCAAATTACTACCTACGAGGTCACGGTCACTGGCGCCCAGGGCGTACAGGTAGCTACGAAAAACAGACTAACAATCGCAGTTCAAATTACTTTCAAAAACAGGCTAAACGAAAAAGCTGATTTTTCACAATCTTTTACCCGCTTTTCCGACTTTAATGCATCGCAAATGCTGCAAAGTGTAGAAGCCGCACTTATTGAGGATATAGGAAATCAGCTGGCAGATGATATTTTTAATAAAGCTTTCGTAAATTGGTAACCCGATACTGAATGTAATGATAAACAAAACCACCATAAAATATATTTCAGACCTGATGACCAATCCCGCTAGGCTCACAGCCGGCGATCAGGGCAGTATAGGTGGGCTTCGTCAGTCATTCCCTTACTTTGTACCTGTGCGCTATCTCAATGCTGTAGCTACGCATAGAGCATCACCCTATTCTCCTGCTATGTTGTCTGCTATAAGCCCATACATGGGTAACTGGATTCTTTTTTCAGATTTCATGGACGCCTCTTTGCAAATGACAGATGAGGCAAACATTGAAGACATCAAGCAACAACCAACAGAAATAACTGAAGAAGTAGCAGATTCTATACCTACAATGGTTACACCCGCCACTGATACACTGAGTAACGAACACGAGAATAAAGAAGCTGGCGCTATTATTGTAACAGAAACAGTAGCAAAAGAATCTTTACTGGAAGACAGAGTGCCTATTGTGGTCAGCAATGAAGCTGACATTAATCTAAATGAACTTGCAGATGTGGCTCCTAGTTCAGTTGAGGGTTTGCCACTTAATGATTTAGTAGAGGAATCGAACGGTATACCCGAAATAGAAGAAACAACAGCTGCAATTGAAAATATCGAAAAATCCGAAGTATCAGAACCTGCTTCAATGGAGAATCAAACACCACTAACTACCCAAGTACCTGTAGCTGAAATTGCCGTAAACGAACAGGTTCAAACAACCTATCAGAGCGCCTCAGAATCTGAAGCAACGCCGTCTTCTCACGTTTCAGAGGATGCATTTGTTGCTGAAAACACACAAGCCGCAGCTATTGCCGATGTTGTGGAACATGAAGTAGAGGCTAACAACAATTCAATTACTGAAGTTGCTGAAACAGACAACACCGATAATGTTATAGCGACTATTTCTCCGGACTTGGAAGCACAGCACAATAACTTTTGGTCGCAGAGCGATGAAGATACTAATCATACGGAGCCAGAAGTACAAGCTCCAGACTGGGTGGAAGCTCCGATACCAGAACAATTGCCCATCAAAAAAACACCTGCACCTGAACCTTCAGTACAAAGTCAAATACCCTTAGAAGAGTTTAAACCTACTCAATACACCAAACAAGAAAAACCACTGATATACCCCATCTACACAGAAGATTATTTCTTGCAACAAGGCGAGAAAATTTCACCCGTATTACCAGAGGATATTGATAGTCTTAAAACTACAGAAACTGCTGAAGAAGCAGCCAAATCGCTTATGGTGATGATGAGTTTCACAGAGTGGCTGTTGCATTTCAAAAGTTCAACTGAAAAACAAAAAGAAGAAACAAAAGATCAGAGAGCGCTGAAAACCATGTGGCAAAAAGAGAAACTAGCCGCCGCCATAGAAGAAGAAAATGAAGAAATTCCAGAGAATGTTTTCGAAATGGCGGTCAACTCCATAACCAAAGAAGATGGTTTAGCAAGCGAATCACTGGCCGATATTTATATAAAACAAGGCAAACTAGACAAGGCAATTGACATGTATCGCAAATTAAGTTTGCGAAATCCTCAAAAAAATGCTTACTTTGCCCGCAAAATAGAAGAAATCCTAAAGGAAAAACAATTATGATAGCCATTTTCACAATTCTTATTTTAATAGCCTGTATAGTACTTGCATTTTTCATTCTTATCCAGAACCCTAAAGGTGGCGGACTTCAAGGGTCTTTTGGCACTATGAGCTCTCAGGTTATGGGCGTTAAGCAATCTACCGATGTTATGGAGAAAGGCACATGGACACTTATATCTGTTATAGGTGGGCTTAGTATCATTTCAGTAATGTTCTTTCAGAAACCCGAAAGCGCTTCTAAGCCTAAAGCTGTAAAACAAACCAGTGCACCTGCTAGCGGTGTAAAGAAATAATCAATAGCATTTAGTGAGCAATTCACATTTTACAGGTTGAACGTCTAAATACGTTCAACCTTATTTTGTTTTACCCACTACTACACTGTATTTCTGAAACGAAAAAAACCATCGTGTGTAGTGGCGCTGCTTTTCCTTCTTGATAATAGTCTCCTCACAAAACTAGTTTACCCGCCCAAACACCATTCAAAATGCGTGGAAATCAAACACTAACCCCTGTCGTATACATATGGTTGTTTGACCGCTGCTGTTTATCAAAATAGTTGACCATCTTATTGCACCTAAAACCTATAATTGCAAGAAGAGACTGCCCCAAAAAAGAACGGGAACTATTTTAACAATAGCTCCCGTTTTGAATAATTATCGATGTTACAATTTTACTACTTCAGTAATTTTTGAGTTTCCACCAACACTCCATTAGTATTGTAAAACCTTACAAAATAGATCCCTTCATTGAAGTCTCTAGTACTTATTTGTTTTGCATTTACCACACTACTTACCACTCTTCCATCTATGGAGCTGATCACAATTTTAGTATCCTCAGGTCCATCAAAATAAACAACATCTGTAGCTGGGTTAGGATAGATGGTATACAATTCATTCTTATCTAGGTTTTTCACACCTACAGTATATTCAAAAACGTCAGAAGGACCGTCACAACCAAAGAAATCTGTAACTACTACATAATAACTGGCATTAGTATACGGCATTGTAAATACATTACTTGTAGCTCCTGGTATAGCACCACTTGTGTCATACCATTGGTACGCCAAGTATATAGGTGTAGTAGTCAGTGTCCTAGGAATCCAATTGTAAGTAAGGGTAGGACTAGGTAGTGGATTGATAGTAACAGTAGTGTTTGCTATACATCCATAAATCATGTAAGTAATTACAGCTGTATCGGGATAATGACCAGATACTTTACCAGTCAGGCTGTCCACATCAGCCACATACTGATTACTAGTGCTCCATCTACCCCCAGACACACCATTGGATAGTATTACTTCTGTATTACTGCATATCAGTGATGGCCCAGCTATAGCCGGTAGAGCCGGTATAACCCTCAAGAAAAATGTAGTAGCACAACCCTCAGCAGTGGTGTAACCTACATATGATATACCGTCAACCAAGCCAGTTACCAAACCTGTGAAGGTATCAATCTGAGCTACAGCAGGATTACTGCTTACCCATGTACCACCTCCTACAATGTTTGTAAGTAAGATATCTGAGCCTACGCATACACTATCCGATCCTTCGATATTGGCCAAAGGATGCACTGTTACTACCATTCCTACCGCACAACCCGAAGCTACAGTGTATACGATAGAAGCGGTACCCAGCGATACTCCGGTAACAATACCAGATGACGAACCTACCGTAGCAACACCTGTATTAGTGCTCGACCATGTACCACCTAGTATTGGGTTTGTGAGTGTGGTAGTTTGTCCATAACAAGTGGTAGGCACCCCAAAAATAGTACCGGGCAGAGAATTAACTGTTACTGTCCTTAGTACTGATGGGCAGCCTGGTGTTGTATAGCTGATGTTAACCAAACCAGCAGAAACACCTGTCACTATACCAGTACTACCTACCACCGCAGTAGCAGGTGCAGCAGTGCTCCAAGACCCTCCAGGCACACTATTGAATAGTGTTGTAGAACTTCCCGCACATACTACCGCAGTCCCTGTTATCGATGCTGGTGTAGTGCTCACTGTAGCTATAGTAGTGGCAAAACAACCCGTACTAGCTATAATATACGTGATTCTTGTAGTACCACCAGATAAACCAGAAACCAACCCTGTAGCAGAATTAACGGTAGCGATTGGTGTTGACGCACTCACCCAAACCCCAGAAGGTGTAGCACTCGACAAAGTTGTGGTACTGCCTATGCAAACGCCAGTAGCGCCTGTAATCGGCAACGGATTGTCTGCTATATTAACAACTCTGGTAGTGACGCAACCAGTTGCTGAGTGTGTGTAAGAAATAGTGGCGGTGCCAGATACAAATGCTGATACCACACCACTGGACGAACCTACAGAAGCAACCGATGGTGTTGAAGAACTCCAAATACCAGTTACAGTATCACTACTAAACAAGCGAGTAGAACCTACACATATTATAGGGCTACCTATTGGGCTGATTGTAGCAGGCAAAGGATGAGCATTTACAAAAGAAACTACTTTGCAACCAGTACTCAATTGATAGGTAATGGTAGCTGCTCCAACCGAAACACCGGTAGCAACACCCGAAGTACTACCTACCGAGATAATTGAAGAATTGGAAGACGACCACGTACCACCCGGAAAAGCATTGGTAAGACCTATTGACGAACCTACACAAACATTAGGCGTTGTGGTGCTTACTATTGGCCCAGGTGTTTTTGTGATGAGCTGTGTCGTAGCACTGGTTATAGAACCACTAACACCAGAACAGGTAGCAGAGCCACCACTTGTCCAGCTTATTACACAGAAGAAATAATAATTACCACCCACTGCAATAGAAGGAGTATAGGACAAAGAACCCGTTGCGGCAGTAGAAGTTGTAAATGGTATGGGACCGCTTGCAAGGGTTGCACCTACTGTAGATGTAGAGTTGGTAGTATTGTAATACCACCGTATTTCGCAGGATAAACCTGAGGGCAATCCAGACGAACCGCTATTACAGGTAGTATACGTGTATACCAACGGTGCAACAACAGAGTCTACACAATAGCTACCAGCACCTGTAAATGAGGCTGTTCCGCTAGGCTGATAGACTATCTGTGCCGATGACACTAAACTAAAACAGCAAGCAAGCAAAAATAAATATAGACTTTTCATCAATATACTATAAAAGGTTTAAAATATTAAGTAGGGTTTCTGTAAAAGCAAAGTTTAAAGTTACTAAAATATCCTGTATGCAAATTCGCCAATAACAACCAACCATTACATCTTCACTAACTTTTCTATCGCTAGTAGCTCACCGTCTTGCCCAAACACAGTCAAGAAATAAACACCAGAAGAAAGCTGGGTAATGTCAATTTCGTTCACTCCATTCTTACTAATTTGTGTTTTACCATCTACGCCGCTTACTATTATATTTACTTTATTTTGGGCGGATATATACACCCTGTTGTTAGCAGGATTTGGGAAAATAGCCACATCATCGTTGTTGTTATTGTCAGCTACATTCAGTTTGGTGTTGTAGTTGAATGGCGCAGATGTTCCCTCACAGCCACTACCATCTGTTACTTTTACGGTATAATTACCATTATAAACACCTGCCACTTTGTATATAGTAGCTCCTGCTAGCATGCCGTAAACACTATGATACCACTGATAAGTCAAAAACCCAAGTGATGTCTCGAGTGTGTTAGTAGCATTGTTAAAGTTAATAACTGGTGCAGGTGCAGCAGATACAGTTACGGTTTTAGAAGCAAAACAACCTGTAGACAATGTATATCTGATTACAACATTACCACCGTTAGCGCCATTAAGTATACCAGTAGATCCTCCTATTGTGGCAATGCCTGGAGACATTGACGACCAAACACCACCAGGTGTAGTATTAAAATAAGTTGCTGTTGTTCCAGCGCAAAGTATGTTTGCACCCACTATATCATCTGGAACAGGATTTACATAAATAACAGTAGATACCTGACAACCAAATCTAGATGTGTACACTATAGTTACTAAATCTGACGATATACCTGTTACTCTACCAGTAGTAGTGTTTACACTCGCTGCTCCAGGATTGAGGCTGGTCCATGTGCCGCCACTAGTTGCACTCGATAAATTAATCTGCGCACCCGGACAAAGATCTGTGGGACCAGTAATAGGATCTGGCAAATCTACCACTGTCACTTGCCTTGTAGTGAAACATCCCCCTGGCATCGTGTAGGTAATATAACTGATGCCTGGCAATAGACCCGATATAAGACCAGACGAAGGTAAAACAGTAGCTATCACCACGAAAGAACTGCTCCAAGTACCTCCAAGTACTGAATTCGCAAATGTAGTAGTTCCACCTACACATAGTGTGTCGTCGCCTGTAATGGTATCTGGCAGTGCATTTACTGTCACTATAGCCACCGCACTACACAGCCCTACTGTGTACGAAATAGCTGTGGTACCTGCCGATGAACCTGTTACTAAACCGCCAGTTGATACCAATGCTACTCCAGGTACTGCACTAGACCATACTCCACCCGACAATGAATTGCTAAGGGGAACACTAAATCCTGTGCATATCGGCGCATTACCCGTAATCGCTGGTATTGCAGCTAGTACATTTATCGTTTTTATTACATAAGCACTACATGAACTTGTGTAAGTAATAGTAGCCACTCCAGCACCCATGCCTGCAACCACACCTGCTGCAGAAACCGTAGCTACAGCTGTATTGGAGCTACTCCACGTTCCTCCAGTAGATGTCGTACTGAAAGTTGTTGTAGTACCAGCGCATATCGTATTAACGCCCGTTATGGCCGCTGGTGTGGCACAATCATAAGACACAGAGATGTTGTCTATAGCTACTCCAGGCGACACACCACCACTTGCATCATTCTGCCAAGTAAAAATCAATCTTACCGTACTACCTGCTACACCCGTTGGTAGCGCTACAGTCGCAGGTATGTAGGAGTTTTCGGCGTAAGTGGGCTGTGTCCATATCAATGTAGCTCCTGTCATGGTAGTAGATGGCGATACCGGCATATTGGCAATAGGAAGCACACTCGTAGGTGCCAAATATACCAATAGCCTATCTGAACCACTTTGACCAAAACCCTTCCACTGAAAACCTAAATTGATAGATGAGGCCCCCACCGGTATCGTAACATTGCGAAATAAATGACATGTCCGCGCTGCCGAAGTGCTGTACGCAAACGTAGCAGTATCATTGCTCACGTGCGCTCCCGCGCCTCCTGCAAATGCTGGCGCATTATTGGTTAGTGCCCACTGGTTGGCGTACGTTGCAGGGTTAACTGCTGTCCACCCATTGGTAGTAAATGTAGACCCAGATTCAAATCCCCCTTCCACAGTAGGATTCACGGCAAATATTTGTGCATTACCAGCTAAACTGATGCTACAAGCTAAAAGGAGCGCCTGTAAAAATTTCATAAATAAAAAAGTATAAACTACATGATAAATAGTACTCAACCATTATTACTGCTTCACTACTTTTTGTAGCAACAAACGGTCACCGTTTGGCGAATAAACAGTAACTACATATATGCCTGCTGAATAACTGGCCATATTCACATTGTTTACGCTATGCTCATCTGCTACTATCCGGCCATCTACTGTGCTCACCACTACTCGTACTGGTGTAGCATAGGCTATTTGCAATGTTGCAGTTACAGGATTTGGATACAATCTCACTGCTACTGAGTTAATGTCGTTGATACCCACTGTGTTCACAGGATACCCTGCCGAAAAAGATGTGCACCCATTAGCATCAGTCACTCTCACACGGTAGTTACCATTTGTAGTAGGTGCATAGGTGGCGTTGGTGGCTCCAGCTATCGATACAGTGTTTAAGAACCACTGATACTGCGCAAAAACACCAGAAGTACTCAACAACGAACCAGAATAGGCTACCACTGGTGTAGGATAGTCATTTACATCTACCACCGTAGCGGTTGACGGTGAGCTACATGACGCTGATGCTACCGACACTATACACCTGTAAGTACCTGATACCGACACAAAGTGGCTACTACTCACAGAGCCAGGTATATCCACACCATCTCTCTGCCATTGATAAGTTATACCAGAGGTCACACCATTTGTGTTCACAGTAAGTAATCCATTATCGCCCGAGCACAATAATACTGGGCCCGCAGGCGATACGGGTGGTGTAGACAGCAACACTGTAGGTGTAGCCACCGGCGTTATACCTGTACATCCATTAGCATCTGTTACTTCTACTTTATAGTTGCCCGATACCCCAGTTTTATATATTTGGTTGGTAGCTCCTACTATTGGTGTAGTTCCGTCATACCACTGGTAAGTACTACCAGCTGGGCCAGGCACATCTAGCGTAGCACTGTCCCCATCACAAAACGCCAACAACGTTACTGGAGATATTGTAGTGAGTGGTGCCGGATACACTGTTACCAATGTTGTTGCTGCTGCTCTGCATCCCGACGCATCTGTTACGCTCAATGTATAGTTGCCCGACGATGGCAATCCACCAGTTATCGTCGGATTAAGCAATGTAGACGTAAAACCCAACGGTCCAGTCCACTGATAGCTGGCTATTGTGCCAGTAGCAGCACCCGTCAGCGAAAAAGTGGTGTTGGGGCATACTGGTGTAGCTGGCGCTGAC
This sequence comes from Flavipsychrobacter stenotrophus, assembly GCA_945902755.1. Classification (GTDB taxonomy): domain Bacteria; phylum Bacteroidota; class Bacteroidia; order Chitinophagales; family Chitinophagaceae; genus Nemorincola; species Nemorincola stenotropha_A. Next base: position 2,137 of record CAMDNC010000076.1, on the reverse strand, counting down.
GCTGTTATAGAGGTTATGTCTGGACAGTTATAAGTAACCCTCAAAAAAGGCGCATGCACACCACTTGTAGTAGCTGCTCCGGTTTCTCCTGTTATTGTATAGATCCTGCCTGTACCTGTCGACCATATCATAGATACTGTTCTGCCTATGTTAGTATCTACAAACGTTACAGCCAGCGGATCCGTTGGCAATGTCTTATTACCAGTAGTAGTGCCGTAGGTCGATGAATATACCTGTGGCGCCAAGCCCATAGTAGTGTACAATGTACCCGCTGCGGTTATGGTCGACAAATCGCCCAGATGCCCACGTGTCACCCATCCTGTTCCACCACCTCCCGATACTGTTGCTACATTAAATCGCAGCTCTACAGATGTTACCACTGCCGATGCAGGTATTGCGCTCAAATCAAACACCGCATAACCTCTGCGCACAAATGCCTGGGCCACTATGTTATTGTCTGTACGGGTAGTGTTAGAACTGGCACCGGTAGTAAACGACCCTAACGGTCCAGTAGAAAATATATCAATAGTCGTTTGCGCATCTGCTATCAGACACACACAAACTGCTAACAACAACAACCCTATCTTTTTCATGAATGTAAAAATTAGATGATACGCTTAAGCTATTTAGATAACAAAAATAATACATTAAAATTATGAAAATACACATCGCGCCAATATTGGCTACTCGCAGTATCTTCATGTTACGCAAAATAATACTAAATTATGGAAAAAGTAAAACAAAAAGCCAAATTTTTATTCTGCATACTTCTTACCCTCGCTCCTACTCCTATTTCTATACACATCACCGCTTTACAGCATCCCTATCACTACCACTAATACCCACATCATTGCTTTGTTTTTTATTTATTCATCCACTCTTACTTACCTTTGCCTTATGAACAATAAGAAGACAGGTATCATACTCGTATCCTTTTTCATAGTGCTGGGCATAGCTTTTTTGGGGTATTATTTTAAGGTGATGAACGAACAAAAAAAGGTATCACCCCTACCCATCATCGGCAACGACCAAAACCACCATATCTCCCCGTTCGCCTTCATCAACCAAGACGGCAAAACCATCACCAACGACGACATCAAAGACAAAATAGTGGTGGTAGAATACTTCTTTGCTACCTGCAAAGGCATTTGCCCCAAAATGAACGAAAACCTCAATATCATCTACAAAAAATTCAAGGGCAACAAAAACGTACTCTTCCTGTCACACACCGTAGACCCACTAAAGGATACAGTGGCAGCACTCAAAGCCTATAGCCAGAAATTTGATGCCGACCCACTGCAATGGATGTTCCTTACCGGTGACAAAAAAGAACTCTACGACATGGCTCGCTACAGCTACCTCATCAGTGCCGACGACGACACTGCCGGCCTAAGCGTAGACCAAGACTTCATACACGACAAACATTACATACTCATAGACCACCTGGGCAGGGTACGTGGCTTCTACGACGGCCTCAAAGACCAAGACATAGACAAAATAATAGGCGACATCAAAACCCTCATAGAAGAGAAGAAAGCCATATAAGCACCACACAATCACACACCTTGTTCTACCTCATACTTACTGTCCTGTTCAATGTGCTGGTATCTGCTGTACTCAAGCTCTACCCCAAGTACCACATCAACTCCATGCAGGCTATCGTGTTCAACTACGTAGTTTGTGTCATTACCGGCATGCTCTTCACTGGCATACAGCCCTTCACCACCACCACCCTGCACGCACCCTGGTTCCCCTGGACCCTCCTCATGGGCATCGCCTTTATATCCATCTTCAACCTCACCGCCCATTGCACCAAGGTCGATGGCATGACCACCACCGTCATAGCCAGCAAGCTATCGCTCGTCATACCCGTCATAGCCTCCATCCTCCTCTATCACGATGCGCTGGGCATAGGCAAGATAGCCGGCATAGTACTAGCACTACCCGCCATGTACCTCACCACCCGCACTCCCGACGAAAACAACAATCCCCCCAGCCTTTTCTGGCCCGCCATGTTATTTCTGTTTAGTGGTGGGCTCGATACCCTGGTCAACTATATTCAGCACTCCTTCCTCAGCACCCCATCCGCACAGGCAGCCGGCACCATTATTTGTTTTGCCACCGCCGGCACCGCCGG
>CAMDNC010000075.1 GCA_945902755.1 Flavipsychrobacter stenotrophus | reverse complement strand
GCTCCCCCCACAAAAAAATATCCCACAACTAGATGTTTAGCTGTGGGATAAGATTTAGATCAATAAAAGTCAATTACTTCTTTGCGGCTATCGCCAATTGTATGTTCACCGTTTCCGATATGAATTTGTCTCCCAGCGATTTGTCATTACCATACACCATCTGCCATTGTCTACGGTCGATATTAAAGTTACCCATAGCGCTCACTGAGCTTTCAGTTACCTCAACTTTTGCAGGGAAGGTTACATTTTTCGTCTCGTTTTTCAGCGTCAGGTTACCACTTATGTTTGCATTGGCACCAGCCACTACCGATGTGTCTTTACCATCAGCCACATATGGCTCCACCTTAGTGATCACAAACTTAGCAGTACCAAACTTGGCTGCGTCAAAAAAGTCGCCACTCAGTAGGTGTGGCTTCAATTTTGTCTCAAACATTTCACCCTTTTCATCCATTGTCATAGAGTTGATGTTGATCACAAACTCACCTCCAGTTACTTGGTTGCCTGTCACAGCCACAGTACCCGATGATAACCTGAAATTACCAGGATGGTTTTTGCCCACACCATAACCTGTGAACTTTACCAAAGACGTAGTAGTGTCTACCGTCATAGATTGCCCTGTTGCTGCTGCGGCTGTTTGTTCCTCTGTAACCGCTGCACTGTCACCCTTTGGTGCATCTGAGCATGCTGTAAATGATAATGATGCACTTACCAGTAGAGTCGTCGCTAATAAATTGTGTTTGTTCATATGTTTCTATATAATTTAGACACGCAAAATAATGAACAATACAAATTCAAAAACACAATTTTAATTATTGTATTATTGTCATTTTCTTACTTTGCGCTTTAGAAAAAAAATGGTCTACCAAAAGGCTAATTTCACACCTAATTTCTCTATTTTGTCATCAAATTCAATAAAGTAGTTATGCCAAAAGTATTTTCAATCAGCTTTAGACTTTCAATTATTGCCCTATTCTCTGTAATATCTCTCAATGTTTGGGCTCAACCTGGTGAAGGAAACTCAGGGCGACCAATTGGAGAAAATTACCCAAGAATACAACCTAAAACCACCTTCGTAAAACAAGGCACAAAATGCAGCAATACTCCTCCCAGCTACATCACATACAGAGATGTTGTAGCTGCCGACATCAAGAGTGAATACTATTGGTATATGAATCCTGAAAATCCTGGAGGAAACACCCCTGAGGAACGGATGCGTAATTTTAATTATGCAGCCAGAAAGCTGATATCGTTGCACGAGGAAGATCGCACCAAAAGCTACAAAAACCAGGTGTGTCATTATAGGGGAGAGGTAAAATGCCCTGGCAACAACAAAGACTATACTGCAACTCTTACGTGTAAAGATGGTTTCGAATTCGTTCAGTCTTCTCTCTCCAAATCCGACAATAAATCGTGGAAATCAGGACCTACATGGACCTCCACCACACTTATTTGGGTGACCGCAGGCAAAAAACGTGGTTTCACCTTTGCTGCCGTAGACGCTACTCGCACTGCTACAGCCATTGCCAGCGAAGTAGCATCTGAGCGCAATGACATTGTGAAATACGTGAACAAAGTCATGCACATACCATTGGTGATCAACTAATATAGATCCAATTATATTTTTTAGCTAGCTATTCACCACCAGTGTTTTTTCAGTCTTTGCAATCATTCTGCCTATAGGTGCTGTGTGCTCCCTATAGCCGTGTGTCGTCAATAGCTCCACCACTGAGTTCAGAGCGTCTGGCTGCACTGCTATCAGTAGCCCACCATTTGTTTGTGGGTCAGGCAGTAGGCTAAAGGCCTCCATTACATCTACTCCACTTCCAAAACTTATTTTTGCGTTGTATCCATTCCAGTTTCTGTAGGTAGCGTCCGGCACTATTCTTTGAGCTAGGTACGTCTTTGTACCTTCAAGCACGGGTATGCGGTTATAGTACAGCTCAGCAGATAGGTCGCTGCCCTCAGCCATTTCTATCAGGTGTCCTGCCAGCCCAAAGCCTGTTACATCCGTCATAGCAGTTACCCCAGATAGCTGTCCTAGTTGCGCGCCTATATCGTTCAGTTTGATAAGTTGTGCTATCAGTGTAGGGTAATGTTCGGGCAGTAGTTGATCACGCTTCATAGCTGTTGCCAGTATGCCGGTGCCTATTGGCTTAGTCAGCAGTAGCAGGTCACCCTCTTGCGCGGTGTTGTTGCGTTTAAGGTTTGTTACATCACAAAATCCATTTACAGACAGACCCAGTATCGGCTCTGTTGCATCTATGCTATGCCCGCCTGCCAGTGGTATGCCTGCAGCTGCACATACGGCCCTTGCTCCCTCCAGTGCTCGTTGCGCCAGTGCCACAGGTAGGGTATCTACTGGCCAGCCCAGTATGGCTAGTGCCAGCACAGGCGTACCACCCATTGCATATACATCGCTTATGGCATTAGCCGCGGCTATTTGCCCAAAATCGTAAGCGTCATCTACAATGGGCATGAAAAAATCAGTAGTAGCTATCAGCGCTTTCCCATTTCCCATATCATAAACGGCAGCATCATCTGCAGTAGCATTGCCCACTAGCAGTTGCGCCGTGTGTCGTTCGGGTACAGTAGTAGAGATTATTTGTTGTAATACCGCAGGTGCTATTTTGCAGCCACATCCCGCACCACGCGAGTATTGGGTAAGTTTTATTTCTTCACTCATAGTTTGGGTAGCTCTTCTACTACAATTGGTTATTGTTATCTATTATGTTTAATAGTATGCGGCAGTTTGTAACAGGGTCTACTGTATTGCAGGGAAGAGTATTCAGTAGATGCTCTACGTCTTCCCTATTATAAAGTCCGTTTTTGTACACCTTGTCATAATAGCGTAGCAGTATCCCGAAGCAAGCACTAAAGTTACCTTCTATCAGGTAGCCTATCGCATTTTTAGTTTCCAGCCCTCCCAATCGTTTGCGTAGACGCATGATATTGGATGCCAATTCCTCTTTTTTAAACTTACCGTATTCTTTCACCAAAAAATCCAATCTTTCCTCGAACGGAATATCCAAAAAATACACCGGTGCCAGTCGCATCTTATTCCATAGTGCTTCTGGTAGGTTCACATCGCCTATCCTTCGGCTTTCGTCCTCTACCCATATAGTGCTATCTTGGTTAGCTGTGCCTGCCTTTACCAGCGCAGCAGCCAAATTGTTTTCAAACTGCTCTTGCGAAGGTTGAGGTAGATTGCCCAGTGCCCCAAACGCTGATCCTTTATGGTGGGCTATTCCTTCTAGGTCTATCACAGTTTGCCTTCTCAGCATTAGTTGCTGTAGCAGGTACGTTTTTCCAGATCCGGTATACCCTCCCAGCACCCTGAATGTGTATGGATGCAAAAACTGCTGCAATACCCACTGTCTATAGGCCTTGTAGCCACCCGCTAGCGTATACACTTTGTAGCCATACAGGTCTAGTAGCCATGCTACTCCTGCACTTCGCATTCCACCTCTCCAGCAATGCACCAACAGCGTGTTAACGGTTTGTTTTTTATGACTATGATGCTGCTTTAGTATTTCTTCGGCATCCTCCACCATTCGACGCATTTTAGGGCCAAAGTAGTCTAGCCCTATCTTTATGGCTATTTGCCGGTTTTGCTGTTTATAGGCCGTACCCACCACCTTTCTTTCCTCATCGGTAAACAAGGGCATGTTATGCGCATAGGGCATGTGTGCATGACTATACTCGCTGGGGCTACGCACATCCAGTATAGGGTGCATCCCTGCCAGTTCCAGAAACGACGTTATGTCGATTTTGGTCACCATTATTCTCGCATCATATCTTCTATAGCTGCCGCTATGTTTTCTGCATTGGGTTTAGAGAAGTAGTCTCCATCAGTTGCATAAGCTGGGCGGTGAGCCTGCGCCGTTATAGTTCTCGGGGCCACATCTAGCCATCTGAAACCACCTTGTTTTTCCATCACCTGCTGAAACATATAGGCAGATGCACCACCTGGCACATCTTCGTCTATAAATATAATTCGATTGGTTTTTTTCAGCGAAGACACTATCATGTGGTCAATGTCAAAAGGTAGCAATGTTCGCACATCTATCACCTCACAGCTTATGCCTTTAGGTGCAAGGTAGGTAATGATAGCATCTTCTATGATGCGCAGGGTAGATCCGTACGAAACTACTGTGATGTCATCCCCCTCACGAACCACCTCTGGTATACCAAATGGCACACTAAACTCGGTGAGGTTTACTGGTACTTTTTCTTTAAGTCTGTAGCCATTCAGGCATTCCACTACTATGCCGGGTTCATCACTGCGTAGCAGCGTGTTGTACATACCAGCTGCTTGCACCATGTTACGTGGCACACACAGGTACATACCTCTTATGGCATTTATGATCAAGCCCATCGGCGATCCGCTATGCCATATACCCTCTAGTCTGTGACCACGAGTCCTTACAATTAACGGACATTTTTGACCTCCGCGTGTGCGATATTGCAATGTGGCCACATCGTCACTCAGTGGTTGCAGTCCGTACAGTAAATAGTCCAGATATTGTATTTCGGCTATAGGGCGTAATCCTCTCATGGCCATGCCTATTCCCTGACCTATTATCGTGGCCTCGCGTATACCTGTGTCAGTTACGCGCAGCACTCCATATTTTTCTTGCAGCCCCGCAAAACCCTGATTCACATCTCCTATTTTACCTAGGTCTTCTCCAAAGGCAAGGACAGCAGGGTTGGTAGCTAGCGTGTGATCAAAGAATTTATTCAGCACTTCATACCCATTCAGCATAGGCGCATCGCCATCATAGTCAGCAGGTATCTCGGTTACTTTCATGGCACTATGCTTGCTCTGCGAGTGTAGATGAGATGAAAACTTCTCCTTATTATCTGCCAGTATCTGTTCATAGAAGTTGCGAAGCGCTCGAGTGCTGTCGCTATCATTGCTACACAATGCCAATATTTTACTCACAGCTTGAAGCACATCTTTACGTATCGGCTCTCTTGTTGCGCCCAGTTCTTGCACTATACTGGCTACAATTGTAGCATTATTACCAGCTTCATACATCGCTTGGTTGCTCAGGGCCACAGCTTGTGTTACCTGCGCTTTTATGGGCGATATAAAGTTGTCCCATGCACGTTGTTTCGATGCTCTTGCATCTTCCTTTGCCTGTTCTTCTACTTTTGACAATTCCTCTACAGAAGCAATTTTATTTTCAACCAAAAACTGCTTCATACGGGTAACACAATCCCATTCTTTTTCCCATTCCAGCCTTTCTTTACTTTTGTATCGCTCATGCGATCCCGATGTTGAGTGTCCCTGAGGTTGGGTTACTTCTTGTATGTGAAATATTGCTGGTACGTGCGTTTCGCGCACCCTCGCTACTCCTTGCTGAATCGTTTGCACCAGGCCAGCATAATCCCACCCTTTTGCGGTATATATGTTAATGCCGCCCTTTTTATCATCCCACTGCATACCTGCTAGCGCTTCCGATATGGAGTTTTTAGTCGTTTGGTAGGCTCTCGGTACAGATATTCCATATCCATCGTCCCATATAAATATGGCCATAGGCACTTGTAGTACTCCTGCAGCGTTTACACTTTCCCAAAAAAGTCCTTCTGATGTCGATGCGTCGCCTATAGTGCAAAATACTACCTCATTACCTTTATTGGTGAAGTTTTCAAATCCGTTTTGCAAACAGTCAGTATGTCTATACATTTTCGACGCATAGGCCAATCCTAGTGCACGTACCATTTGTCCTGCCGTCGGCGATATATCACTGCTCGACTGTGGCTCAGTCATCAGATTACGCCAGTCGCCATTTTCATCTAGCCACCTAGTACCATAGTGTCCATTCATCATGCGCCCTGCTGTAGCTGGCTCGTTTTCTATGCTGGGGTCGGCATATAACTGTGCAAAAAATCGTTGAATATCACTCATGCCAGTAGCAAACATCAACGTCTGATCGCGATAATAACCACTACGTATATCTCCTGGTTTAAAGCATTTTGCCACAGCTATCTGAGCAAGTTCTTTGCCATCTCCAAATATTCCAAATTTTGCCTTTCCAGTAAGCACTTCGCGCCTTCCTATCAGGCTCGCTTCACGGCTGGCTACCACTAAGTGATAATCGGCAAGCGCCTCTTGTTTAAACTCATCGAAAGACAACCTTGCAGATTTAGACGTGGTGGCAGTAACTGGCATAAAAATAAGTATTATGTTGTAGTAGATTTCGGTAGCTTGGTTTGTCAATTAAGCATCATTTTTGCGGTGATTCTAATTGTTTACCATACCCTTACACTGGCAAAGATAACCTTTGGCGTTAAAAATAGAAAACCAAGTATTATAACTCCAATAACTGACGCAGGATATATTAGGAATTGATTGTATCGCCTATCATCGTTCTACTTTTTTATACTTGTTTTGCATTAACTTCGCACTCCCATTTGGGGGGGCAGTGTCTCATGATGTTGGCTTTTAATAAATACTTTAGACTTTTATAATACAAAAGATATGTTCGAGAATCTTAGTGAGCGGCTCGACTCCGCATTTAAACAATTAAAGGGCGAAGGCCGTATTAACGAAATTAATATTGCTACTACTGTCAAAGAAATTCGTCGTGCGCTTGTTGATGCTGATGTGAATTACAAAATAGCTAAAGAGTTTACCGACAAAGTAAAAGAAAAAGCAGTAGGGGAGAAGGTGATTACTTCAGTTAGTCCAGGGCAACTGATGGTGAAAATTGTAAAAGACGAGTTGGCGGCGCTGATGGGTGGCAAAGAGGAAGAGCTTAATCTTACTGGCAAACCTACTGTCATACTTATCGCTGGTTTGCAAGGATCTGGTAAAACAACTTTCTCCGGTAAGCTGGCCAACTTCTTAAAATCAAAAAAAGGCAAAAATCCATTGTTGGTCGCGGCCGATATTTATCGCCCTGCTGCCATGGAACAGTTGCGTGTGCTAGGCGAGCAAATAAAAGTACCCGTACATATTGAGGCTGATAATAAAGACGCTGTTTCAATTGCACAAAATGCAATTGCTTATGCCAAGCAAAACAATCACGGGATTGTGATAATAGATACTGCCGGTCGTTTGGCGATAGATGAGGTTATGATGAATGAAGTAGCCAATATCAAAACTGCCGTTAGTCCACATGAAATACTGTTTGTTGTAGATTCCATGACAGGTCAAGATGCTGTCAACACTGCAAAAGCATTCAACGATCGACTAGATTTTACTGGCGTTGTTCTTACCAAGCTCGATGGCGATACCCGTGGTGGTGCAGCAATCACCATCAAGTACACAGTAGACAAGCCCATAAAATTTGTGAGTATGGGCGAGAAGATGGAGGCTCTCGACGTATTCTACCCAGAGCGTATGGCTCAACGAATATTGGGCATGGGCGATATTACTACCCTTGTAGAGCGTGCACAGGCTCAGTTCGATGAAGTGCAGGCTAAAAAACTAGAAAAGAAAATTCGCGCCAACAAGTTCGACTTTGATGACTTTAAAGAACAGCTCAATCAGATAAAAAAAATGGGTAACATCAAAGATCTATTAGCAATGATACCCGGCGTGGGCAAGGCTATTAAGGAAATTGATATTTCCGACGATGCATTCAAAGGTATTGAGGCGATGATCAATTCTATGACTCCCTATGAGCGAAAAAACCCAGAGGTTATTGATGGCAGCCGTAGAAAACGTATAGCAAAAGGCTCTGGCAAAGATGTAAACGATGTAAATGCCTTTATGAAGCAGTTTGAGCAAATGAAGCAGATGATGGGCATGATGAATAAAATGAAGGGTGGTGGTATGGGAATGGGTATGCCTGGCATGATGCCCGGAAGAAGATAAAATCCAAAAATTTTGTGTTTTCATCATTCTACTATCAATAGATCAACAGATTATTTAAAAATGCAATAGCGGCGAAAGTAATTTGCCGCTATTTTTTTTAGTAGTCAGTTCGTATTTTCTTAGCTTTGTAGCATGCATATCGGATTATACTTTGGCAGCTTCAATCCCATACATGTGGGACATTTAATAGTGGCAAATCACGTTGTTAATAATACCGATGTAGATAAAATCTGGTTTGTGGTTTCGCCTCACAACCCGCTAAAAGATTCTCATTCTTTGCTCAACGAGTATGATAGACTACATTTGGTCAATCTTGCCATAGAAGATAACAATAAGTTCAGAGGCAGCAACGTGGAATTCTCATTACCCAAGCCTTCTTACACAATCGATACACTTACTTATCTTACTGAAAAGTTTCCGCTAGAGCAGTTTACGGTAATAATGGGGGCAGACAGCTTTCAGAATATACATAGATGGAAAAATTTTGAACAGCTACTGCTGCGTTATTCCATTATAGTTTACAATCGGCCTGGTTTTGATATTTCAGAAACTTATGGTGGTAAAATCACAACATTGGATGCTCCTCTGCTTCAAATATCCTCTACACATATCCGTAAACAACTAAAAGATAAAAAATCTATCAAGTATCTTGTGCCAGATAAAGTAGAGCAATATATCACAAGCAACAATTACTATCTGAAGTGAAATCAATGGTAATAAAAGCCTAAAGTTCTATTTTACTGACATGTATCACCTGTTGAAGATTGTATATGTTGTACCTTTGATCCAATAACTTATAATTTATATTTATGGCAAAGCTGTCTAACACAATAGCAACATTACTGGCTGGCGCCGCAGTAGGCGTTGCAGTAGGATATTTACTCGCAACTGATAAAGATAAACGTCAGGAAGACATGGACAAACTTAAAAAAGGTATCAATAACCTTAAAGATAAGTTTGCAAAGAATGCAGCCGATTTAGAAGAGGAAATTTACCATACTTAATCATATATCATGGCTGGCATATTCAGTGATATCAAACAGAAAATTGTAAAATACATAGAAGTAAACATTAGCCTGTTCAAGATCAATCTTATAGGTAAGACCTCTGGTCTAATGAGTTATTTTATGTTTGCACTGATAGCCCTATTCATGGTTAGTTGCATCATATTATTTGTAGGTTTCGGGCTATCTGAGGTCTTTTTCGAAGCTGGTTTGTCTCGTGCATTGTCATACTTCCTCACCACTGGTGTATACTGTTTATTACTCATTATCATAGTTATGTTGCGCAAACCTATAGTAAGGTTTTTTGCCAATTCTATTGTCGATGTACTTACCGATGATGTTAATATAGACGAAGAAGATAGTACCCTCAATTCTAAATAGTATGCTGATATGAAATTGTACTCTAAAAACATACGGAATCTTGATGAGTTGGAGCGAGAAAAACGCAGGCTCATTAAAGAACGCAAGCAATTAGAGCAAGAGGACATCTTTTCTGTCGATGGTATTGTGAATAGTATTACAAGTGCCACGTCTAAAAGTGCGCCCAATACTGATTTTCCTACTTCCGCAGGATTAGGAAGTTTGTTTTCATTTTCTGGTCCTTTTGTTGGCATGGTAATGGAAATGGTAAAAGACAGAATTGCTAGTAAAATGGTAGGCGATGGTAAGTCAACTTTGTCAGAAAATCCAATCCTGCAACAAGGTGGTACGATTTTAAAGGGTGCAGCAAAAGAAGTTATTGGTGGATACCTAAAATGGAAAGCCATAGAGCTTACCTACAAGGGTATCACTCTAGTAGTAAAGAGACAAAAACGCAGAAAAGCCGAAAAGGCAGCAAATAACGTTGTTACAGACCTGTAGCAATACAAAAAGCGCAATTTTTCACCACACAAACAAAAGAATCAGTTGGTAGTAACCTAAAAAAACAACCTGGTTAAGGTTGTTTTTTTAGGTTACAATGCTTGTTGTTTATTCTTTATTGAGATAATCAGTGTATGCTGCTCTTTTTTAGTTGAGATACTCTTTATTAACTTCAATAGCTTCTATTATGCCGGTGTTTTTGCAAATATAGACGATCGAAATTTTCAAATTACAACTTGTTATAATTGCGTTCACCTCCGCCATATCCACCTGGTCGAGGGCTGCGAGGCTTGTTGTAAGAGGGTCTTGACGAATTGCTGCCACCACCGGGCTTGGTATTATTTTGTTTGGCCTCTTTTACAGATATAATATTCCCCTCAAAATAACTCATATCCAAATTATCAATAGCATCAAATGCCTGATTTTTATCCCCCATTTCTACAAATCCAAACCCTTTAGAGGTGCCTGTCATGTTGTCAAATATTACTTTAGATGACACTACTTCACCAAACTCGGAAAAGAGTATACGCAGACCTTCCGCTTTAGTAATGGGATTCAGATTTCCTATAAATAAGTTCATCGCAATCTAAAATTGAATTTAAACAATGGGGTAAAGAGAAAATTATAAAAAAAGTAAGGCAAAGTAAGCAATATTTTTTGAACTCTGTACACATTAGACAAGTATATTCAAAAATGTGTGTACACTACTAGTACTAGTTTATATGTCATTGACAGTAAGTAATATACGGTTATGGTTTGTGCGAAATGTATCGATGTTTATTTTGTTTTGATTTTATAAACTACTTCTACTTCTCTTCAATTACCACTGTATACTTTAGGTCTAATAAACTACCTTTGCAACGTTAAACTAATATAACATAATGTCTGAAATAAGACCTTTTTTGAGACTTAGTGGTTTAGAGCCACTTGTTGTCCGTCCCGAAACCAATTTTATAAATGTAGGCGAACGTACCAATGTAACTGGTTCAAAAAAATTCGCTCGTCTGATAAGAGAAGGTAATTATGAAGAAGCATTATCTGTAGCTCGCCAGCAAGTGGAAAGTGGAGCACAGATTTTGGATATAAATATGGACGACGCCTTGCTAGATGGTGTAGTGGCAATGCACACCTTTGTAAATCTTTTACAAGCAGAGCCAGACATAGCCAGAATTCCAATAATGCTCGATTCATCAAAATTTGCAATTATTGAGGCTGGCTTAAAGTGCATTCAAGGCAAATGTATTGTCAACTCTATATCTATGAAAGAAGGTATAGAAAAGTTTGTGGAGCAAGCTGAAATATGCCTTAGTTATGGTGCATCTGTAATTGTCATGGCTTTTGATGAAGATGGCCAGGCAGATACGCTGCAGCGCAGAGTAGATATATGTGAGCGTGCATACAATATCCTCACAAAAGAGGTAGGCTTCCATCCTTCAGATATCATTTTTGACCCCAATATATTTGCGATAGCAACTGGTATCGAGGAGCATAACAACTATGGTGTTGATTTTATAGAAGCTACACGTATCATAAAGCATAAAATGCCTCTTACGAGAGTAAGTGGTGGTGTAAGTAATATATCTTTTTCTTTTCGTGGCAACGATGTAGTGCGCGAGGCAATGCACAGTGTGTTTTTGTACCATGCTATTAGGGCTGGTATGGACATGGGTATAGTGAATGCTGGTGCTTTAGTGGTATATGACGAGATAGACCCAGCACTTAGAGAATTGTGCGAAGATGTAGTGCTCAACAGAAATGAGGAGGCTACCGAAAAACTCATCACATTTGCTGAAACAGTCAAAGCAAAAGGCAAAGAAGTGAAAAAGGATGATGCTTGGCGCGGTTCGCCTGTTGAGGAGCGACTGAAACATGCATTGGTGAATGGGATAACAGATTTTATTGATGCAGATACTGAAGAAGCTAGGATCAAATATCCCAAACCTCTTGATGTAATAGAAGGGCCTCTGATGGATGGCATGAATGTAGTAGGAGATCTTTTTGGTAGTGGAAAGATGTTTTTGCCACAGGTAGTGAAGAGCGCAAGGGTTATGAAGAAGAGTGTAGCGTATCTTTTTCCATACATAGAGGCTGAAAAGGAAGAGCGCAGATTAGCTCACCTGAAAGCGGGTACCATTAATGAAGAGACTGCTGGCGCTGCCAAAATACTGATGGCCACAGTGAAGGGTGATGTACATGATATAGGCAAAAATATAGTAGGTGTAGTGCTGGGCTGCAATGGATATGAGGTGATAGACTTGGGCGTGATGGTGCCTGCCGACAAAATACTTGACACAGCGCAGCGCGAAAATGTAGATATTATTGGTCTTAGTGGTCTCATCACACCGTCGCTGGATGAGATGGTGCACGTGGCCAAAGAAATGAAACGGAGGGGCATGAAACAGCCTTTGCTTATAGGTGGCGCAACCACCAGCCGTATGCATACAGCTGTGAAAATTGCCCCGCAATACGACCAAGGTATAGTGCATGTGCTGGATGCTAGTCGCAGCGTAACTGTAGCCGGAAACCTGCTCAATAAAGAGCTTAAAGTACAGTTTCTGGGTGGTATAAACGAAGAATATAGCAAACTACGCGAAGACTTTGAGAGTAAACGTACTGCAAAGAACTACATAACTTTAGCTCAGGCTCAGGGCAATGCAATAAAAATAGACTGGGAAAACTACACTCCACCTAAACCGGAGAAAATGGGTGTTACCGTGTTTCCTGAGTATGACCTGAGTGAGATTAGAAATTATATAGATTGGGGGCCTTTCTTTATATCGTGGGAAATGAAGGGTAAGTTTCCTGAGATACTAAGTGACCCAACGATAGGTGCAGAAGCCACGAAGCTATACAATGACGCAAATGCGCTGCTAGACAAACTGATAAACGAAAAGTGGCTAACAGCTAAGGGTGTGATTGGTTTTTGGGAGGCTGACAAGGTGGCACCTGATACTATTATCATTAAGAATGAGCAGGGTGGGGAATTGGCTACTTTGGAGATGCTGAGGCAGCAGATTAAAAAAGCTGCTAATCAGCCCAATTTCTCGCTGGCCGACTTTGTGAAGCCCAACTATGACACCCATCATGTGGAGGGCGTAAAGGACTATATGGGAGCTTTTGCAGTGAGTATACACGGTATAGAGCCTCATTTGCAAAGCTTTGCTGAAGACCATGACGATTATAGCAAGATAATGTTACAGGCACTTGCCGACCGTTTTGCGGAGGCTTTTGCGGAGGTGCTGCACAAACGTACCCGTATGGAATACTGGGGTTATGAGCCCAATGAGCACATACTTATTGCCGACCTAGTAAAGGAAAAATACAGAGGTATACGCCCTGCCCCAGGGTATCCGGCATGCCCTGATCATACTGAAAAGTACAAGTTGTTTGACCTGCTGAATGCGTATGAAAATGCGGGTATTACGCTGACAGAGTCGTTGGCAATGTACCCTTCGGCATCTGTATGTGGTTGGTATTTTAGTCATCCTGATAGTCAGTATTTTGGTATTAATAAAATATCTGATGATCAGTTGCATGATTATGCGCATCGTAAGGGAATGAGTGTGGAAGAAATAAGCCGTTGGTTGTCGCCTATACTGGAATAATGGGCTTATTTTTTATTATATTATAATTATATTAATGAAAGAAGGGGTTACAGAACAAAATTTTCAGTCTCAGCCGTTAGTACCTAATCAGTCGCCTGCCCTTCGGGGGATGGCACATGTAGTTTCATTTGTATTTCACCCAGTTTTTATGCCTGTGGTGATGGCTATGCTTATATACCAGCTATCTCCGGCTGGGTTTGCGGGCATGTCTGCTAAACAATTGGGGTTGGCGTTTGTGAGCATTGCGGTATCTACTGTTTTTTTTCCATTGTTTAGTATTCTACTTATGAAGCCTTTAGGATTTATAAGTAGTTATAAAATGCCTACTGCACGGGAACGCACGATACCCCTGATGGCTACTATGATTTTTTATTTTTGGATCAGCCATGTGTTTAACAACATGGCTGGTGCGGTACCTCAGGTGCTCAAAGTGTTGCTTTTGGGCAACTTTTGGGGTATTATTGTGGTGTTTATTGTTAATATTTTCACAAGAGTGAGTATGCATACATCTGCTGCTGGTGGTATGTTAGGCATTCTCTTCGTACTTTTGATAACTGGTTCTGCGAATATGATTTTACCTTTGTTTATTGCACTTTTTGTTTCTGGTCTTGTAGGTACATCCAGACTCCTATTAGGTGCACACCAACGGGGTGATGTGTGGCTTGGTTATATAGTAGGTATTGTAGTGCAGATTGCTGCCTACATTTACGTAAACATTTAAAGATAGCCCTTGTTTTTTTAACTGGTTAGTTTGTGTTTGTGTTATTTTTATTTCTGATTGTTACTTAAATTTGTACATGCTTACAGGTAAAGAACTTATTCTTGCAACTAAACCTTTTGCAAAGGAAATTCGTTGGAAAAGCTGGTATTATACCATCACTACTTTTCTACTGCTCATTGGCACTATTGCCGGAACTATGTATTTTGACGCGCTGGGTTTGCGAGTCTTGTGTAGTGTGGGTGCGGCATTGCTGTTATCGAGAACGTTTATCATTTTTCATGATTTTCAGCATCATACAATTTTGCGTGGTTCGCATATAGCTAATGCATTGTTTACTATTTTTGGAGTGTATATGATAACTCCTCCTAATATCTGGAAGCGTTCCCATGATCACCACCACAACAATAATGCCAAACTATTTAGTGCTAGCATTGGTTCTTTTCCAATAATGACTCGCCAGCGTTTTATGGAAGCGTCTAAAAAAGAGCGTTTTGAATACCTGGCTGTTCGTCATCCTGTAAATATGTTTTTTGCTTATTTTACTACGTTTATGTATGGCATGTGTGTGCAGTCGTTTGTGAGTAATCCGCGTCGTCACTGGGATTCGTTGGCTGTTATTATTTTGCATGTTTCAATTGCTGCTTTTCTGTTCATTCAGTTTGGTTGGTTGACTTGGTTTCTAACTTTCTTTTTGCCTTTCTTCTTGTCGCACATGCTGGGTGCTTATTTGTTTTACGCACAGCACAATTTTCCGGGTGCGACCTTTAAAAAGAATGCTGACTGGACGTATACCGATGCAGCATTAGAATCTTCTAGTTTTATGGATTTGAATCCGTTTATGCAGTGGGTAACTGCGAATATTGGTTTTCATCATATTCATCACTTAAATTCTAAAATACCTTTTTACAGATTGCCGGAGGCTATGGCTGCTATACCTGAATTGCAGGTGGCAAAGGTGACATCACTGAAACCATCTGACATTTCTGCTTGTTTGAAGCTGAAGGTATGGGATGCAGACCAGAACCGCATGATAGGTTTTGATGAAATGACGCCTGCGTAGTATTGATATTTTAATTTATAGATCCCTGTGTGCGATTGCATGCAGGGATTTTTTTTTGCTGGTTTGTTTCCGGTGTTTTCATGGGTTTTGGTACTTAAGTGGTTGATTATCAATACTATTCACTTTTCCGGTAGCCGTCGCGAAAAGCTATGGCTACTGAAAGGTTTGCATTCATTTTTCGGTTGGTATTTGTCTGAACCACTGATTCACCTGATTCTTTTGATTATATCGATTTGGGTTGATAGCCAGTTTTTTTGTTGTCATATTTAGTTTATTATTAATTTCCGGTTTTGCCAGTTTGTTTCCGGTGTTTTCATGTGTTTTTGGGGTTAACTCATTGATTATCAATGCTATTCATTTTTCTGGTTTGCATGAAATTTCCAGTGGTTTCTGTCTGGAAGATGATATATGAGATTTCGGTATTTTTTCTTTAGGGTTGCTGGTTGTTTAGGATTAATTGTCATATTGTGGTTTTTTAGAGCGAGGAAGAGAGCGGGAGCAGAGGGACAGCCGAAGGGGCTGTGTTTCCGGCTCCGTTTCCGGTGTTTTCATGTGTTTTTGGGGTTAACTCCTTGATTATCAATACTATTCACTTTTCCGGTATGCATGCAATTGCTGGTTGGTTGGGTACATTTTTGGTGAGTGCGGGTTATGGTGGTTATCAAGATTAACTCTTTTAATTTGCCGGTCGGAAACCGGCTACCGTGCCTGCCGTAGATATAATCTACGCCAAACGAATGAGTATTAAATATCTGGTCTATAGGGTTCATATTGTGTTTATTGTTTATTTCTGGTTTTGCCGGTTATTTGCCGGTTGTTTCATGGGTTTTGACGCTTAACTCGTTGATTATCAATGCTATTCACTTTTCCGGTATGCATGCAATTTGCTGGTTGTTTTTTTCTTGAACACGATTCCTGGATTGTAAGATTTACAAGATGTGGGCTGAGTGGGTGCTTTGGTTTTGTTGTCATATTGGGTTTATTATTAATTTTCCCTATAGCCGATAATTTTCCGGTGTTTTCATGTGTTTTTGGGGTTAACTCTTTGATTATCAATACTATTCACTTTTCCGGTTTG
>CAMDNC010000074.1 GCA_945902755.1 Flavipsychrobacter stenotrophus | reverse complement strand
ACCTCCAATAATTAACGACAAGTAGCCTAATACTTGATACATAGTAGGGATATAAGCTTGTATGGGCCAACTTGTATAACTTTGTGCTTTACAGAATGTCATTTTGATATAATAAGCAGCGATTGTAACCGAAAAAACTACAGTGCCTTGCGCATTTGATGGCAATAAATAATACGAATATTTTTGCTAGCAACTTACGCCTAGCGATATTTCAACTGAAGACAGAAAAGAACATACCAATGGAAGAAAATAAAAGACAAAAACAGGTAGGGCAAGTAGTGCTAGCAGAACTGAGTGACATATTCAGAAGAGAAGACATGAATATGGTAGATGGTGGAATGGTATCTATCACAAAAGTTACTGTGACACCTGACCTTCTAGAGGCAAGAGTGTATCTGAGTTTTTTTCAGGTAAATAACCCAGAAGAGCTTCTGGAAAAAATAAAAGACCGTGGCTGGGAATGGAGAAAACTACTGGGTCAACGCATAAAAAACCAATTGAGAAGAGTACCGGAGTTGACCTTTTATGGTGATGATTCGCTGGATCATGTGTTTAAAATGGATGAGCTTTTCAAGAAAATAAGCGCAGAAAGAGAAGCATTCAGAAAATCGGACAGCAACGAAGCGTAAATGAATAAAACCCTCATTTGGCAACTGGCAATAAGGTACTTGACTGGAAAAAGAACAGCCAACATTGTGCCCGTACTATCGCGCATAAGCATGGTAGCTATAGCGGTAAGCAGTGCAGCCATGATAGTGGTATTTTCAGTGTTCAACGGGCTGGAGGGATTTGTAAAACAACTGTATAATGGCTTTTACCCTGATGTAAAAGTAACTGTAGCAAAAGGTAAGTTCTTTAAAGCAGATACTGCAATGGTAAATAAAATGTACCAAGTAGCAGGCGTTAAAGTAGTGACCGCAGTAATAGAAGACAACGCAATAGTAAACAACACCAATAATAAAGAACAAAAAGTAGTAATTGTAAAAGGTATAGACCGTAACTATCTGGCGGTAAACAATATAACAGCGTCTATATCAGGTGAAGACAGTGTATCTGCAGGCAACCCCTACACTGCTATTGCTGGTGCTAGGATACTAAATGAACTGAGTGCTGATATGAATAATATTTTCAGTACTATAGAACTCTACTATGCCAATCCGGAGCAAACTAACTTTGCAGCAGCGCCTGACAATGCATACCGCTCGCTGGAACTACACCCTGCTGGTATGTTTCAGATATCGGACGATTTTGATGACAAGTATATTTTAGCACCATTGCAACTAGTGCAGCATCTATTTCACAAAGACGGGCAGTATTCGTCGCTGGAGCTAAGTGTAGAAAACGGCAAAACAGAGGAAGTAAAGGCTGCACTGGGCAAACTAGTGGGAGCGAACTACAAGGTAGAAAGCCGCTATGAGCAAAACAAAACGATGTTTATGGTACTACGCACCGAAAAGTGGGCTATCTATGCCATACTAGTGATGGTATTATTGGTGGCATCATTTAACCTTGTAGGCGGGCTAACCATGATGGTGCTAGAAAAACAGAAAGATATAGCCATACTGAAAGCTATGGGTGCAGGCAGTAACGATATAAAAGCAGTTTTTTTGTTGGAGGGTATACTTTGGGCTATGTCTGGAGGTTTATCAGGCATAGTACTAGGCACATTAGTATGTGTGGCACAGCAGCAATTTGGCATCATAACTGTAGGTGGCTCCTTCTTAATGGATGCATATCCGGTGGACATGAATGCTGCGGATTTTCTACTTGTTTTTGTAACCATATTGGCTGTGGGGTTACTTGCAGCGTGGTACCCGGCTACTAAAGCAACCAAGGCGCCAGCACTGAAGGGTGTGTGATGCTACCCTATTATTTAGCAGCCAATTCTTTGTATACTTCCAGATATTGCTCTGCCACTTTTTCGTGGTGGTATTTAGCTGCATTTTTCAACCCCAATTCTACAGTAACATTATAGTGTTGCCTGTTGGATACTAACTCACTGATAGCGGCAGCAGTCTCTGTAGGCACAGTAGGGTTCACTAAAATTGCTGAACCACTGCCAACCTCGAGCATAGCACCAATGTTGCTGGTGATAACCGGCCTACCCACTGCTTGAGCTTCTATAATAGGCATACCAAACCCCTCGTAGTGAGAAGCTATGTACAATATATCGCAAGCTGCATACCGTTCGTTAACCTGTTCGTCTGTTAGTCGGTTATAGACAGTATTCGAAATGCCATATTCTTTCAGTTTGGCCAATTCATCTGCTGCTGGCCAGCCAACAATATCTAAATGTATATTTATGCCTTTTGATGCCTCTATGAGGTTATCCAGATTTTTATGTTTGCCTGTTCCTAGCATTAATACAACTGGTGTGGCATTGAGTTGGGTCTTGGGTGAGTACTTAAATACTGCTTTTACGGGATCAGGAATCACCCTGACACGGTTTTCAGGAAAATTGAAATACCTGATGAGCTTTTCCTTTGTAAATTCAGACACTACTGTTACAATACTTATGTACTTAAGAGGCCAATAAAACCAGAACAAGTGATAAAACATATGTTTGAGTCTGGAGTGTACTGGATTTTCATAGTAACCAAAATCGTGTATAGTCAATATGTTTTTTCTGCCTTTAAGCCCAATAGCCAAGAAATTAACGTCACCTGTAATGTGGTTGATATCGCTGGCCCCAGTAGCGGCTTTACGAATGTTTTGCCATCTGGATAATGAAGGATCGAAAAAATAATCTTTTATATCTACCCTACCCTTCAGATTTTCTTTGACTGAATTGAATATCCCTTCTATAGAAACGCCTGTATTACGAGGCTCTCTGTAGTAATGCGTCACAGAAATAGGTGAATTATTTTTGTTCATTTTATTCAATTACGTTTTTGCCATTGACGACATTGTGAACTTCGGCGCATAAAGGTAATATTATTTTCAGGGTGGTTTATGCACGTGTTCTACTAGCCCAAAAAACGCAAATCGGTAAAAAACACCACAAAATCAATGAAATGAACCACCAGATGGTGGCAGAGGGGTGTAAATTTGCAGTATGAAGTCATCGGTAAAAAATACCATTCCTGTTTATGACATTTGTGCTTTGGCAGACGCTCGCCACATGCACGAAGACATTACTGCCGAAGGGTTGGCTCATTACCTGCAGCGTCACCCAGATCTTCATTTTCCACATAGGCATTCTTTCTATCATATAGTTTACTTCAGCAAGGGGAGCGGTACTCATAGTATAGACTTCGAAGCATTTGACGTGCAGCCAGGACAGATATACTTTATGATACCCGGACAGGTACACACATGGAACTTTGACGGGGAGACAGATGGGTATATTATCAACTTTTCTGAGCAATTGATGTACTCGTTTCTGAAGGAAGGCCAGTACCTGGAACAGTTTCCATTCTTTAGTGGAATAGCTGAGGAAGGTGTGCTACAACTGAAAAAGAATAAAAACATTGTAGAAAAACTACTGCTACAGATAATAACCGAAACAGAAACACATGCTGCCATGAGTATAGAAATGATAAGGGTATATCTCTTATCGTTATTCATACAGGTATTGCGCGACAGTGTGCCGGGTGCCATAAAACCATATGCTGCTCCTAACCAACTGCTGCTACGCAACTTCAGAACACTGGTAGAGCAACACTACCAAAACATGAAACTACCCAAAGAATATGCCGCCATGCTATATATAACCCCTAATCATCTGAATGCCCTATGCAACGATATGGCAGGAAGATCGGCAGGGGAGATAATAAGAGATAGAGTGCTGCTGGAAGCCAAACGACTATTGGTGTGCTCAGGCATGAGTGTATCTGAAATAGCGTGGCAACTATCGTTTAAAGACAATTCTTATTTTACTAAATTTTTTAAAAAGTATACTTGTGTTACTCCTGAGCACTTCAGAGAAACACCCATAACTACTGCTAAATAACAACTATATGTGTGCTGCAACAAATAATAAAGAACATGGTGTACTGTGGAGTGTGCTGAACCACAAATGCCCTAGATGTAGACAAGGGGACTTGTTTACCCACTCCAACCCTTACAACCTGAAACACAATTTGGATATGCCAGAGCACTGCCCTGTATGTGGTCAGAAATATGAGCTGCAAACTGGTTTTTACTTTGGTACTGGTTACGTTGGGTATGCGTTAACTGTGTTTATAAGTGCCGCTACCTTTGTATTGTGGTGGTTTACAATAGGAATGTCTGTGAGCGATAATAGAGTGATGTGGTGGCTGGGGACCAATGCTGCCATAGTACTGCTGCTACAACCGATGTTGCAAAGACTATCAAGGGCTATATGGATTGCTTTTTTTGTAAGGTATGAACCCGACCAAACGGTGGATTGAATAAAGAATAAACTATAAATATTTTTTAGATATAAAAACCATGGCAATAAAAAAAATAGTGGTTACAATAACCTAATCCGGACTTTTTTATTGCATGAAAGAATTAGTTGCGGTATACCATGATGTATAATATTTTACATTACGTTATACTATCGCTGATATTTCTTTTTCGGATTGCGCTTGTGGTGGTAAATTGCTACAACTACTATTCTTGAGTTTGCATTATCAATAAAGTAAACAATGTTGTAGGGAAATTTTCCGATACTTACCTCGTGAAATTTTTTGAATATGCATTTATACTGCCAAGGATTACTGCTTATGTTGTTCAACTTTTCATTAATTGCCTTTACAAATCTTTCTGCGGTAGCTTCACTTTTTTCAAAATACCACCTTGTAGCATGCTCATATTCTTGTGAGGCAATGTCCTTGTAAGTTATCTGATACATATACTACTAAATAGTCTTGTCGGTAATTTTCCAGATACGCTTGTTCATAGCCTCCTGCGTTATCACCTTACCGTCAGTTTTATATTCAGTATACCTGCGGTCGAGCTCAGCTTTAAACTCATCAGTATACTCATCTTCTCCTTCGTTTATACTATCTTCCAACAATGTATAAATTGCTACTGCTTTCTTATCTTCCATAGTATCTATAAAGTGATGCAGACGCTCACGAATGGCTGTAGTTGTCATGTTGTTCTATTTGTGCGAATTTACTGATTTTTGAAATATACGTGAGACTGTTGCAATTATAACTACGACGTAAAAGACAGGCATTATTTCATTATCGGTCAGTGTGTGTATTTTCATTACCACCTCAAAATTTGAGTTAGCCGACTATTTGAATTTCGAACTTCTTTCCTATATTCGCAATATGAATACCAGAGGACACAATTCGGGCACACAGTGGCAAACGGATGTGAACGAAGCTACTGACGTAATAGAACAGGAACTTCATAACCTGATAGTATGGAATGACGATGTAAACACCTTCGACTGGGTTATAGAGTCGCTGGTGGACGTATGTGGTCATGACTCATTGCAAGCTGAACAGTGCGCCATGATAGTACATTTCAAAGGCAAATGTGGTGTAAAGCGAGGTAGTTTCTCAGATCTTCGCCCGCAAGCCGAGGCGTTGATAGACCGTGGGATACAAGCAACCATAGATTATTGATACCATCCCAGCAGCGATTCACCCTAAAATACCCCTGCATAGATATTGCAGCATATACATGATATATGCGCGCAACACTGTATTTTTACCACCCTTAACAGTGTATTATGCGCAACATTATTTTGTTATTTGCAACCTTATTATTCATGCATTCTACCGCTCTTGCACAGAGCGAGAATAAAGAAATAACCCTAGAAGACCTTTATAGCAAGGGAACATTCAGGGTAAAAGGTGTGCCGGGTTTTAATGCCATGAAAGATGGTAAAATGTATACACAAATAGACAGAGAAAAAACTCATCTTTTCATACGTGTGTATTACCTCGAAACCGGTAAACAAGAGCGTACATTGTTCGACAACGCTACCAATAGATTTGACGGCAAGGAGCTAGCTGTGGAGTCTTACTCATTTAGCGAAGATGAGCAACAGATGCTGCTTTACTGTGAAAGTGAACAAGTATATCGTCACTCTGCCGTACAAATGGTGTATCTATTCCACATTGCAAGCGGTAAACTAACCAAAATAGACAATGACAAAATAATGCATGCTACTTTTTCGCCAGATGGCATTAAGGTAGCCTATGTTAAGAACAACAACATGTATTATAAAGATCTGGCGAAGGAAATGATTGTGCAGATATCAGAAGATGGAGCCAAAAACCAAATAATAAATGGCAACTGCGACTGGGTGTATGAAGAAGAGTTTTCCTTTACACAGGCATTTGAATGGTCGGAAGATAGCAAGTATCTTGCCTACTACCGTTTTGACGAAAGTAAAGTGCCAGAATATACAATGGCAAAATATACTGGGCTCTACCCTGAGCAGTATACCTACAGATACCCGAAAGCAGGAGAGCGAAACTCTGAGGTGCAAATAAAAATTTATAACACGGCCACCAAAAACACTGCTATAGCCAACACAGGTGCTAGTACTGACATTTACATACCTCGTATAAAATGGACAGAAAACGCCAGCGAGTTATGTGTGTTCAGATTAAACAGGTTACAAAACTATCTGGAATTGCTATTGACAAATGCCGATAATGGTTCCACAACTGTATTTTTTACAGAGAGCAATGAAAAATACATCGAAATAAGTGATGAAATCAGGTTTCTACCAGGAGGTAAGGAGATGATTATGAGCAGTGAGCGGAGCGGCTATACTCATCTGTATCACTACAACAGAGAAACTAAAAAAATGACAGACCTTACACCTGGCAACTATGATGTAGAATCAATTAGCGCGGTAGATGTCGTCAAAAAACTGGTGTACTATACTGCTGCAGAAGCTTCGCCCCTGCAGCGCCACCTGTATGTGGTAAACTTTGCCGGTAAAAAGAAAAAGAATATCACCCCAGAATCTGGCACACACAACATTACTGCATGCAAGGGCAACAAATACTTTCTAGATAAACATTCACAGGTGAACAAAGTACCCGTATTTACATTGAGAGATGCAGATGGGAAAATAATAAGGACACTTGAAGATAATCATGAACTCGAGGCGAAACTTAAAGAATACGCATTGGGGAATGTGCGCCTAATGAACGTGATGGGTGTATCAGAAAACCTAAATGCGTGGATGATAACCCCTCCAGGTTTTGATAGTACTAAAAAATATCCGGTGCTTATGTTTCAGTACAGTGGGCCCGGCTCTCAGCAAGTGGCTGATAAGTTTCCGCTAGGCAACTATTTCTGGCATCAATTATTGGCACAGAAGGGATACATCATAGTATGTGCAGATGGTACTGGAACTGGCTATAGGGGCGAGTCTTTCAAGAAAAAAACATACCTGCAACTGGGCAAGTATGAAAGTGACGACCAAATAGCTGTTGCCAAAAACCTCGGCTCTTTACCATATGTTGACAAAGACCGTATAGGCATTTGGGGATGGAGCTATGGTGGGTTTATGAGCGCTACCTGCATTATGAAAGGAAATGATGTGTTTAAGGCAGCCATTTCAGTGGCTCCTGTCACTAACTGGCGGTACTACGACAATATATACACTGAGCGATATATGCGTACTCCCCAAGAAAACGAAAAAGGGTATGACGAAAATGCCCCTGAAAAAATGGCTGGAAAACTGAAAGGCAAACTCCTACTGGTACATGGTACTGCAGATGACAATGTACACTTTCAGAATGCTGCTATGCTGACAACAGCTCTGATAAAAGCTAATAAGCAGTTTGACAATGCCTATTACCCAGATAAAGCACATGGTATATCTGGCGGCAACACTAGTTTGCATCTGTATACAAAAATGACCAAGTTTATACTGGATAATCTGTAACGGCTATCTGACAGATTTTAATTTCTTGAAAAGAAAAATAACGGTGGTATTATCTCCTGATAATACCACCACCTATAACATCGTCGCCTTCATAAAAAACAGCTGATTGCCCTGGAGCGATGCTATTTACAGCATGCTGAAACGCTACTTGTACCGAACCATCTGCAGCGGGCGTCAATATACTTTCAGTTCCGGGGTCTCTGTATCTTATTTTGGTTACAGCCTCCATGCCTGGAGAGATGGTGTCGTATTTCACCATATTTATTCCTTGCACAGTCATGTCGCTTTTTTGTAGGTCTTGTAGCTCTCCCAGCATCACTGTGTTGGTTTCGGGAATGATGTTGGTTACAAATACTGGCTTGCCCAATGCTATCTCTAATCCTTTACGCTGCCCTATGGTGTAAAATGGATAGCCACTGTGTTTGCCTACGATTTTGCCATCTGTCATAACAAAATTGCCTCCATTAACTCTCTGTTCCAAGCCATCTACATTACGTTTCAGGAAACCTCGATAGTCATTATCAGGCACAAAACATATTTCGTAACTCTCGGCTTTTTTGGCTAGTTCTTTATAACCCATGTCAAATGCCAGTTGCCTTACTTCGGTCTTCAGCATATCACCTAGTGGGTATATGCTGCGCGACAAACAGTCTTGGCCCAATCCCCATAACACGTAGCTCTGATCTTTGGTCAGGTCTCTGGCTTTAGAAAGAATAAAACGGTTGTTCTCTTCACGCACCTTTACGTAGTGCCCTGTGGCTATAAAGTCGCAATTGAGCGCATTGGCACGCTTCAGTAATGCAGCCCACTTTATGTGGGTATTGCACAACACACAAGGATTTGGTGTACGTCCAGCTATATATTCTTCTACGAAGTTATTGACTACAAAGTCGCCAAATTCTTCTCTTATGTCCAATACATAGTGTGGAAACCCATGCTCCACCGCCGCCATACGGGCATCGTTGAACGAATCTAGATTACAACAACCAGTTTCTTTTTTGCCACCACCTGCCGAAGCATAGTCCCATGTTTTCATGGTGACACCTACTACCTCGTAGCCCTGCTGGTGCAATATCAGTGCACTGACGGTACTGTCTATACCGCCACTCATGGCTACAAGTACTTTACCTTTCCTACTCATTTGGGTGCAAAGGTACGGATAAGATAAAGAAAACAGATTTACATACCGTTTATAGGGCTATAACACAAGTGAGATACAAACAATCAATATTTACCAAAATACCTTTATCAACTACGAATTTTGAATTTTTAATGGGCTAACTTTAAATTTGCTTTGCAGCTGGCACCACTAGTGATATCAGCAACAGCAATTCAATAATACAGATGCTTCAGCAAATTAAATTCCCGTCTGGTACTGTTAACTACTATTTTGATAGCAAAGTAGAGCTGCTATGGGAACTGTTTGCCACCCGTCAGGTTGTGCTCATTACTGATAAAAATGTAGCCTCGCTATATCCTGCCTTATTTAGGGGAAGAAACACAATTATTTTGCAAGGTGGCGAATCTAGTAAGGACTACAGCACAGTAGTATCTATTTGCAATAGACTAATTGAGTTTGAATCTACGCGCAATACGCTACTTATAGGTATAGGTGGCGGAGTTATTACAGACATCACTGGTTTTGTGGCATCTGTGTATATGAGAGGAGTTTCATTTGGTTTTGTGCCTACATCGCTTCTCTGTATGGTAGATGCTGCGATTGGCGGTAAAAACGGCATTAATCTAGGCCTGCACAAAAATATGATGGGGACGATTAGCCAACCAGAGTTTATACTTTATGATACCCGCTTTCTGAAAACCCTACCCGATGCAGAATGGAGTAATGGTTTTGCAGAGATCATTAAATATGGCTGCATATTTGATGCTAATTTGTTTGAGGAACTTAGGAATAGTACTCTATCTGCCTACAGAGCCGATAGCATTGCATTGCAAAGTGTAATAGACCGTTGTGTAAACTGGAAAAATACTACCGTACAGACTGATGAACACGAAAAAGGCATTAGAAAGTTGCTCAACTTCGGTCATACTGCTGGACATGCTATAGAAACATTGTACAAAATACCCCACGGCTGTGCTGTAGGTATAGGTATGCTTATAGCTTGTGAAATTTCGACCGCGGTGACGGGGCTTAACCCCAACACTAGTTGGCAACTGTTGTTGACACTTACCCAATATAATCTGCCCACACAAATATCTATCGACGTACAAAACGTTATGAGTATATTGCGGAGCGATAAAAAACGAAACAAAAACACTGTAGACTATATAGTCCTTAGCGCGCCTGGCAATGCAGGTATACAACCCTTGCCATTCAACGTTATAGAAAATGCACTCAACATCTATGAAAGTAACAATTGAGCCGGGTGGCATCAGTGGCTCAGTTGTGGCTCCTCCGTCGAAAAGCATTACCCAGCGTGCATTTGCAGCAGCATTACTACATAAGGGTACTAGCCTCATACATAATGCGGGCTCCTCTGCCGACGAACAAGCAGCACTGCGCATCATTGATAGTTTAGGTGCCAAAATAATAAGTAGTACATCTACTAAAAACGGCATTACAATTACCATAGAAAGCAAGGGAGTAGTACCTGTAGGTGATAGTATACAATGTAATGAAAGTGGCTTGTCGGCGAGATTGTTTACACCTATTGCTGCACTCCATAACACACCGATACATATTACGGGCTATGGCTCGTTGCTAGGTAGACCTATAGAGGGTATTGATGATCTGTTACCAAAATTAGGAGTCACTGTTAGCAACTACAATGGCTATTTACCCTACAGTGTATGTGGTCCTCTTAGACCTGTCGGTACAAAACTATATGCCGGTGGTAGTTCACAATTGGTAAGTGGTATTTTGTTCGCGTATGCGGCAGCGGCTGCACAGCCTGTAACGCTGCAAGTGGCAGGCCTTAAAAGCAAACCTTACATAGATCTTACCTTACAGGTGCTTGAGCAGTTTGGGAAAAAAATCACTCACAGAAATTATCGTGAATTTGACATCGACCCAGCCAACTTTACTGACATTTCACAGCCTGAAATAACTGTAGAAGCAGACTGGAGTAGTGCAGCTTGCCTGCTGGTGGCTGGTGCGATAGCTGGAAGTGTGACAGTAACTAATCTGAAACACGACTCACTACAAGCTGACAGAGCTATATTGGATGTGCTGCAACAGGCAGGTGCAGGCATAAGTATTACAACTGATAGCGTAGGCACATACCGAACAGCCCTAAGTGCGTTTGAATTTGACGCTACTCATTGTCCAGACCTTTTTCCGGCATTGGCTGTATTAGCTGTTTTTTGTCAAGGAGATAGCCGTATACAGGGTGTACACAGACTTTTTCACAAGGAAAGCAATAGAATAGAAAGCATAGCGGAAATGTTGTGGAGTTTTGGTATTTCCTTTTCTGTAGAGGATGACACACTGTGTATAGAGGGAGGCACCAGACCCGGAGGCACTATAATAGACAGTTATAATGACCACCGTATAGTAATGGCAGCAGCAGTGTGCGCGCTACGTGCTAAAAGTAGAGTAGACATAACAGGTGCCGAGGCTGTAAACAAATCATATCCAGCTTTCTTCAATGACTTATCGACATGTGGTATCCAGTGCAGTATAGAATAGTTTTAGCATTAGTTATGCACAGATGCATACCAAGGGATAATCATAGTATACTATCTTTGCTGCTGCAATAATGAATACAATCGGCAACAACTTCAGGGTGAGTATATTTGGCGAATCGCACGGCAAGTGGGTGGGCGTCACTATAGATGGCTGCCCTGCGGGCATTTCTTTGCAAGAAGCAGATTTGCTACCCGACCTAGAAAGAAGAAAAGCAGGAGCCAGTGGCACTACCCCACGCACTGAAAGTGACCTACCTACGTTTGCATCAGGTATATTCAATGGACACACTACTGGCGCGCCCATTACTATAGTATTTGAAAACCAGAATATACGCTCTGCCGATTACTCAGCCATCAGAAATACACCTCGTCCAGGCCATGCAGATTTTGTACTAACTCAAAAACACAGAGGCTACAACGACTACCGAGGTGGAGGACACTCTTCAGGTAGACTGACTGTAGGACTGGTGGCTGCGGGAGTAGTGGCGAAAAAAATACTAGGTAAAATAAATATTGCTGCCACACTTACCGAAGCAGGAGGGCAGGAAGATATTGAGGCTGCAATAGCCCTCGCAATAGCACAACAGGATAGCATAGGAGGAATAGTGGGCTGCATTGTAACAAATTTACCAGTAGGCTTAGGGGAGCCTTTTTTCAACTCTGTAGAGTCTGTTATCAGTCATGTTGTGTTTTCGATTCCTGCTGTAAAAGGCATTGAATTCGGGGCAGGTTTTAGTTCATCACAAATGACTGGAAGTGCGCATAACGATATGATTATCAACGAAGAAGGCACAACTGCCACCAATAATTCTGGTGGCATAAATGGGGGAATCAGCAATGGAAATGATATCACATTCAGGGTGGCTATTAAGCCCACCAGCAGCACCCCACAAACCCAGCAAACCTGGAACAGTGAATCCAAAACAGTAGCTCCATTTGTGGTAAAAGGCCGACACGATCTGTGCATAGCACTTCGTGTACCTGTTGTGATAGAGGCAGCTACAGCGATAGCACTTGCCGACCTTCAGTTGAGCTCATCACGCTAAATACCTCTTTTTTTAACGTAGTCTTAATCGGCAAGATGCCTTTCTGGCACTATTTTTGCACGAGTTCATTATTATTTACAAAAACAAAAAATAAAACAAACAAATGAAAAAATTGTTACTCCTCGCCGTCACGGCCTCTATCAGCACCAGCCTATTTGCCCAGAGTGCTAAATTGGAAAAGTCGACAAAAACCAACACAGTTGACAACCTAAGCTACCCAATGATAGTTAACGGAACTGCAGCAAAGGGAACTGCTATCGGTGACACATTCATCCTGTCACATTTTGGGTCTGGCGATACTACTAGCATTTACAACTATGTAAACGATAGCGGTTACGTTCTGGGTACTAATGCTTTTGGACAAAAGGGCTATGCAGAGCGCTATGATGTGAACCAGTATGACAGTACACTAAAAGTAATAGGTGTTGCGGTTCGTTTTGGTGGTCGTTTCTTACCTGCTACTACTAAAACGATATCTTTGAATGTATGGAGTCAGGGAGCTAAAACAGTGTCATTCCGCCCCACATTGTTTAACAATGGCTTGCCAGCTACTTCATTGGCTTCGGGCTCAGTATCGATCACTCAACTAGGTATAGGTGTGCCCGCAGAAACTGCTCCAGACACGTTGAAATCCTTCTTATTTCCTACACCTACTGCTTTCCTGACAGATAGCTTCTTTGTAGGTTACACTATCAATTACACATGGAGTGGACTTGCTGGCGACACTATTGGTCTTTACAGCAATCAGGATGGCGAGCGCTCTGAGCCAGGTGTCTTTGCAATTTCTGCATCAGACACTACCATCAACAATGTAAACGCTATATTGGGTTCTGACGATGTTTGGGCCGACCTTGCAATCAGAACAGGTTTCTTTGCAAATCTTTCGGTTTTCCCTATTGTAGTTATCGGTGCTCCTACCGTATCCGTTAATGGTATTAAGCGCAATGAATTTACATTCTTTGGTAACTATCCTAACCCTGCTAACAACAACACCAATGTAAAAATTGCATTGGCACGCACAGCAGATGTTACCATTGACATCATGGACATGAGCGGCAAACAACTAAATCAAATCACTAATAAGTCATTGACTGCTGGTGAGCACGTGATAGAAGTAAACACTTCAAACCTTGCAGCTGGTGAGTATATTTATATAGTGCGCACAAGTAATGGCGATGGTATTGCTAGCAAATTTGTTGTAGTAAGATAATTTCAAGCAAGCTATACTTTTAAAATTAAATACAAAGCCCTGCATACTAGTATGCAGGGCTTTGTATTTAATCATATTAACTTGCATTTGTGACGATTAATAACACACTAAATGTATTTTTACGGTTTCTACAATTATCGATAATGAAATATTTTATACTCCTTACAGCTTTTGCAATAGTTACTACCAGTAGTGCTTGGGGGCAACGAACAAAACATGGTCACATACCCACCAACACCCGTGGCACAGCTACTGCTGCCAAGCCAACTGCTACTGGCGATACAACAACCCTAACTAACATAGCCATAACCGACACTACCCGATTACTTTACACTCATCCTGCACCAGCTGGAGGTTATGCTACCGGCACCAATTCATATAACGACAAAGGATTTGCAGAGAAATATCGCTTTGGCACAAATGCAATAAAAGTGATAGGTTTTGCTACGCAATTCAGTGGTGCAGTCAATCCTGCGTCTACTAAAAGTGTTATGCTCAAGGTTTGGAATCAGGGTTCAGAATCTATGATTACCGCTCGCAACTATTACCAAGGATTTCCATCTACCGTTACAGATAGCCTTTCAGTGCCCGTAACACAACTGGGTATAGGTACTACCAAAGACACAATTAAGCGGTTTATGCTAGCTGCTCCATCTGCATTCAGAACTGGCAACTTTTTTGTGGGCTATACTTTCAACTACAATTTTGCGGAACTAAACGGAGACACTGTAGCACTTAGCACTTCTGCTGACGGCAATCGTTCCTCTACTGATTATACGTTAAGATATAACACATCTGGCAGCGACACCATATCAATTGATACTATAATAAATGTGCAAAATGCCACTCTTTGGTCTGACAACATATGGCACGACAATTATACAGATAATGACTCTTTGTACAATAATCTGGCAATATTCCCTATTGTTATTTTGGGCGACCCTACTGGTGTAGAAGGCGTTACACATCGTCAGCTGACGCTGTTTGGCATTTACCCAAATCCTACATCAGCAAGCTGCAATCTCCGTTTTTCTCTAGCATCTGATGTTTCGGTATGCATAGCAGTTACTGACATTGCAGGACAAATAGTACTACCTAGTATCACCACGACATTGAGTGCTGGTATGCAAATTGTCCCGATGAATACCTATACATTGCCATCAGGTGATTATATTTACACCGTCAGCACTACTGCAGGCGACCGAATAGGAGGAAAATTTACCATCATTAAGTAATTGCAACACCAGTGTCATTGTATATCAGGAAACTTTTAGCCCTTGCTATTTCTTTTCCTTTTTACACAATTACTCATTACTTTTGCGATAACAAGATTAAATATGAAGCGTAGCAATATCAATATTACAATAGCAGTGTTCTTAGTACTGATTGCAGTATCTGCAAGAATAATAAATGCTGGTCTTTCTTTACCAAACTTTGTACCCATTGCAGCCATAGGTTTGTTTAGCGGTGCAATGTTAAAAGACAATCGTGCACTTGCTTTCCTTATTCCGATGTTAGGTCAGTTTCTTGCAGATGTTTATTTTCAGTTTTTCACTAATATTCCAGGCTTTTATGGTGTTACTGGTCAATTGTTTACTTATGTAGCTATATTGTCAACAACAGCAGTAGGTACATTCGTTAATCAGCCAAAACCACTTCGGGTGCTGGGCTATACAATTGGTGCTTCTTTTACTTTCTTTTTAGTTTCTAACTTTGGCTTTTTCATAGACGGTTGGAATGGCTACAGCATAGCTGGTCTGAGCAAAACCTACATTGACGCGATACCTTTCTACAAAAATTCTTTTATGTCAGATATGCTGGGTAGCGCAATGCTATTTGGTGGCTATTTTATCACACAACAAATATTGCTTAATAAAGCAGAGAAGATAAAAGCTTAGTTTTCGATGACTTTTTACGATTACACAGCCCCTCACGCAGGGGCTTTGTAATTTATGATATTGTGCACATTACTGCATTTGCCTTTTCAGGTGCTCCAATACAAACCTTATT
Source organism: Flavipsychrobacter stenotrophus (assembly GCA_945902755.1). Classification (GTDB taxonomy): domain Bacteria; phylum Bacteroidota; class Bacteroidia; order Chitinophagales; family Chitinophagaceae; genus Nemorincola; species Nemorincola stenotropha_A. The sequence continues at coordinate 616 of CAMDNC010000074.1, read as the reverse complement.
TCGCCATAGCTATAATCATCTCCTAATATATCTCTTATGGGTTTTGTAGCAGTTTGTTGCCCTGTCATTTTTGCTGCCGCCACTATCGCCTTTAGTTTGTTTTCTGGCACCAGCTTTGTAACGTCTAGCTCCCCTGCCGCTACAAACGCTGCTAAGTGCGACTCTACTGTTGAGGTTGCCAGTCCTCTTTCCTCTGCTATATCTGCAACACTCATCCCCTCTTTTAGCATATTCAGCGAAACCTCCATGGTACTTCCCGCTGCCGGCTTTACTGACTTCTCTTTTTTTACAATCTTATTTTTCTTTATGTGCATCTTAGACTCCATATTATAGGATTTAAGATGACCTCCTACTGCCGCCAAAAATCTAGCACCATATCTGCTCGTTTTGTAATCACCGAAACCCGATATCTGTTTCAACTCATCATAAGTCACTGGCATATACGTTGCTAGTTCTATTAATGAATTATCGGCTACTATTGCATAAGCAGGTACATTGTCTTTGTCTGCCATGTCTTTTCTTATGTCTTTTAGCTTTTCATATAGCCTAATGTCGTATTCAGTATCGTACTGTGCTTGCTGCACTTTCACCGGCTTTTTTATTACCAGCCTCAGTT
>CAMDNC010000073.1 GCA_945902755.1 Flavipsychrobacter stenotrophus | reverse complement strand
ATATCACCAAAGTCGGCACGAATCACCCTGCCCTCTGTGTCGCTTTGTGGTAGACCATTGCCATATACTACATTGTCAGGGTTTATTTTGGTGAGGATAGCCACACCACTATATCCTTTCTTTTGTGCAGAAAACGAATAGACATTATAGCCGGCATCGTTTATGGCACTTTCAGGTACGTCTTCTTTGTTTGCTTTTATCTCTTGTAAACAAATAATATCGGCAGGGTCTGTATTGAGCCAGTCAATAAAACCTTTTTTAGAAGCGCCTCTTATGCCATTTACGTTATAGGTTATGATTCGCATAGCAACTATAAATTTTTGGAAGTGAAATTACAGAAATTGGGCAGTATTACGGCATTACATTAGTCCATCATCGGCGAGGCTTACATAACTATGGCCTGCTATAATGATGTGGTCTAGAAGCGTAATATCCATAAGTGCAGCAGCTTGTTTCACCTGCCTAGTCAGGGCAATATCTGCCTGGCTGGGAGTGCGGTTGCCAGAGGGGTGATTGTGAGCTATAATGAGTCTTGATGCGTTATATAACAAAGCATTTTTGAGTATAATACGCACATCAGCCACGGTAGCTGTAAGCCCGCCACTACTCAGCAATTCATGACGAAGTAACTTGCCTGAATGATTGAGGTACAACACACAAAACACCTCATAATTGAGGTCTTGTAGCAGGGGCATAATAATAGGGATAGCCTCTTTGCTCTGAGTTATTGTTGCTCTATCCAGCCCTTCCGACATCTGACGGCGACGACCCAACTCCATAGCAGCAGCTATAGTAATGGCTTTCGCTTCACCAATGCCCTTTATCTTTTGTAGTTCTGTTACAGACAGTCTGCCTAGCTCTCTTAGGTTATTGCCTGCCAGTGCTAGCACATCTTTGGCAAGATCTATGGCAGACCGCTCTCTGTTGCCACTGGCTATGAGTATACCCATTAATTCAGAATCAGAGAGAGACATAGCACCCTTTTGTAGTAGCTTTTCACGCGGGCGTTCGTCTTCCGACCAGTTTTTGATGCTTTTGTTTTCGTTCATAGCCATGTATGAATAGGGAATAGAATGGCGGTAAAGAGATAGCTGTTACACTACCTCAAAAGCTGCATGATAAAAATTGTTTTGCGCAGAAATGGGTTTGAGATTGATGTAAAAACACTCTGTAAAAAGACGATAAGCCATAAATTCGTGGTCGTAAACATTAAACTCATCGAACATGATGATGTCGCCCTTTTGCAGAAAAGGATACAACTGGCTCAGTGCAAAAAGCGTAGCACTAAACAGGTCGGCATCCATGTGTATCAACTTACGGGTATTGCGAATGCTAGAGCCATTTTCATCCAGAAATCCATTGAGCGTATCCTGAAAGATACCCTTGTAAAACGATGCCCTATTGTCATTTACCTCTGGTATGGGCGAGTGCATATCACCTTTGTTAAACACGCCCCAGCTTTCTGGCAGACCTTCAAATGTGTCGAACCCATAAAAACGCGAAGACGAATGGCGGCATTGCTGTAGCCACCACTTAAAGGAGTTGCCTGATGCCACACCAAACTCCAAATAACAAACTGGAGTATCATGAAGCTGGTAGTGATCAGCTATGGCAACAAAACTTTTCAGCCTGTCGTCATAATGACGAATAGGTCTGTAAAAGTCATTGGTCAGCAGATTCGCTTTTTTGTTTTTGTGCACCCATGATGTAAGCAGGTTGAAATTATATATAAACCCAAACAAATTGTTGAATGGCTGCAATATTTGCAGCAGACGGGATGCCAGTAAAAAGTCTTTGCTGAATTTTATAATCTTCAGCTTAGTCGTTCTGATAGACATTAGGAGTGATGATGTGGTGCAAAAGTGGTAATAAAAAACGGTAATTGAGTATGTGGTTATCAGGTAGTGCGCTCAGTAAGCCATTTGGCCACAGCTGGTGGTGTGTAGTTGTGCATCATATCCAGCAGTTCTGTCGCCGAATCGCTGATCAGTAACGACTTTGCAAAACTCTCATTCAGAAATCCCTCTTGCACTACATTGGCATTAAGTGCCTTCAAAGCATCATAATAGCCGTTTACATTTAGTATGCCTATTGGCTTTTTGTGCAGACCCAGCATACTCCATGTCACCATTTCAAAAAGCTCTTCTAGCGTACCCCAGCCTCCTGGCAGAGTTACTACACCCTCGCACAGTTTATTCATCAGCATTTTGCGCTCGTGCATGGTCTCTACGGTTATCAATTCTGTAAGACCTTCATGTGCTATTTCTTTAGTTTTCAAAAAGTGAGGTATCACTCCTATCACTTCACCGCCTTGGGCTAGTGCACCATCAGCTACAGCGCCCATTAGGCCTACTTTGGCGCCGCCATATATAACTCTTATGTTTTGGGTGGCCAGCATACTGCCTAGTTCATAAGCAGCTTCCATATAAGCTTCGTTGTACCCCTCGGCAGATCCGCAAAAAACTACTATACTTTTCATCAAGATGCTTTTGTTTTGTTTTTTCCAAATATAGCGATGATAATTAAGAAATGGGAGTGTACTAGGGTGCAGACAAGCTAATAATAGCCCGTAAAATGCACTTATGCCATTAGTCAAACCAAATTTTAAGTACACGTTACAACATACCACCGTACTTTTGCAGCCAAAATCCAGAAAATGCAATTTGACCGTAAGGGCTTGCCTGCCGAACTTTTGCTGCAACTATACGCTGAGTTGTTGCGTCCACGCATGATAGAAGAAAAGATGTTGGTATTGCTCCGTCAGGGGCGCATCAGCAAGTGGTTTAGCGGCATAGGTCAGGAAGCCATATCAGTAGGTGCAGCAATGGCACTGGACGAAGATGAATACATAATGCCACTGCACCGTAATCTGGGTGTGTTCACGGTGCGCAAAATGCCTTTCGACAAACTGTTTATGCAATGGCAGGGACGAAAAGAGGGTTTTAGCAAAGGCAGGGAACGGTCATTTCACTTTGGTGCCAATGAATACCACATATGTGGTATGATATCGCATTTGGGCCCACAACTGGCCATAGCCGATGGAGTAGCTTTGGCTCACAAACTAAAAAATGAGAAAAAAGTAGCACTTGCTTTCAGTGGCGATGGTGGCACATCAGAGGGCGATTTTCATGAGGCGCTAAATGTTGCGGCAGTTTGGGGCTTGCCAGTCATTTTCCTCATAGAAAATAACGGATACGGGCTAAGCACCCCGAGTAATGAACAATTTATATGCGAAAGCCTTGCCGATCGTGCAGTGGGCTACGGCATGAAGGGCATAACAATAGATGGTAATAATATACTGGAAGTGTACCGCGAGCTTACTAAAGCGCGAGCATACTGTATAGCAGAGCAAAAACCGATACTCATTGAGTGTATGACCTTCCGGATGAGGGGGCACGAAGAAGCAAGCGGCGTGAAATACGTGCCGAAAGAATTATTTGAAGAGTGGGGCAAAAAAGATCCGCTTCATAATTATGAGGAGTATCTGAAAGAGCAAAAACTACTGGATGATGACAAAATAGCTGCATACAGAAACGAAATACAGAAAGAAATAGAAGATGGACTAGCTACCGGATTTGCCGCACCACATATAGTGCCCGATACAGACGAAGAAATAACCGATGTATATGCGCCTTCTAATTTCCCAGTTGTAGCACCTGGCAATGCTACTACCGAAAAGAAATTTATACAAGCCATAAGTGATGCGCTGCGCCAGAGTATGGAGCGATTTCCCAATCTGGTGTTGATGGGGCAAGATATAGCAGAATACGGTGGGGCTTTTAAGGTTACTGATTGTTTTGTAGCCACCTTTGGTAAGGATAGAGTGCGCAATACTCCGCTGTGCGAGAGTGCGATAGTGGGTGCAGCGCTCGGGCTATCAATGAAGGGTTACAAAGCAATGATGGAAATGCAGTTTTCTGATTTTGTAACAGTGGGCTTCAATCAAATTGTCAACAACCTTGCCAAAATACATTACCGCTGGGGTCAGAATGCAGATGTGGTTATTCGTATGCCCACTGGTGGTGGCGTAGGTGCAGGTCCGTTTCACTCGCAGAGCACAGAGGCTTGGTTTACAAAGGTGCCAGGGCTTAAGGTTGTTTACCCTTCTTCTCCTGCCGATGCCAAAGGACTCCTCAATGCAGCCTTGCAAGACCCTAATCCCGTCATGTACTTCGAACACAAAGGGCTATACAGAGGTATAAGCGGCATGGTGCCAGACGACTACTACACCATTGAGATCGGTAAAGCAAAACGAGTAAGCGAAGGTAGCGACATCAGTATCATCACCTATGGTATGGGTGTACACTGGGCTACTGCTTATGCTGCAGCACATACCGATGTGTCAATTGATATATTGGACCTGAGGTCATTGTTGCCGCTCGACTATGATGCCATACGTACCTCTGTAGCCAACACTGGCAAGGTATTGCTACTGCATGAAGATACGCTCATAGGTGGGCTAGGTGGCGAAATAGCTGCATGGATAGCTGAAAACTGCTTTGAGCTACTAGATGCTCCGGTGGTGCGTTGTGCCAGTCTAGATACCCCCGTGCCATTTGCCATAGAGTTGGAACAAAACTTCATGGCTAATAACCGACTCGATGCCGCAGTGCAGAAGCTATTAGGATATTAATAGTGCTATACACACAACTTTTTATTACATTCGTCATTGCAAATGTTATGGTAATCAGGTTGAGAAATATTTTTTTGGTTGTAACTAGTGTTTTGTGTCTATCTTCTTGCGATGACAACAAGCCTATGGGCTCTGGAGCCATAGTACTTGGCGACTCATCAAACATTGTTACCGAATCTGACCCTCAACAATTAAAAGACCTTGTTACAGACTTGCAACCTGTTATACCACCAGCAGAAAACAAAGACGAAGACCCCAATGCTGCTGAAAATAAACCAGACTCATCGCACAAACCATTGCCGGCACCAGTGGCATCCGTTTCACCTGCCCCCACCCTGGCAAAACCACAACCAGCGACCACCGCGAAAGCGATAACCAATGGACCAGGGCTAAAGGCGGAGTTTAAAGACGTTACTATAATTATTCCGGGTCTTACCGTAAAACAAGCAGGTAACCCTAATCTGGATAAAGCGAATGGTGCAGTATACACGCTCAATGATGGGAATATAAATGGAGCTACTATAAGGATTATAGGTACTGTTACCAAAGTATCCCAACGATACCAATCGGTAGTAGTACTAAAAACAGACGTAGGTACTTTCCCATTAGATGCATTGTCGCTAACCACAAAATGGGAAACAGTTACTGGCACGAATAATATATACCGTATTGCAGGCCTTGATGCAAAGTCAATGAAAGCTTTTGATGCAGAAGCCAGAGACATTAAATCTGCTGTGCTGCGGATGACCCAGCGACGTAGAATGAGCCGCAAAACAGCACAGGAAATTCAAAATAATACCCGCAATCTTCGTGATGTCAATCAGAAACCACTTTATGTGGAGTTAAGGTCTGTGATGTGGAAAATAGATGGTAAAGATGCCAACGGTAGACCATTTTCTAAGCAGATACGTATCGATGTGCCTATGTGATCGTTATCCTCTATTCTACCTCTACTTTAATTGGCATTTTACCCTTTAGTGTTTTTATTAGTAGCACAGTCTTTTACCATTTCCAGCACCATTTCCAGCTGTTCTTCTCTACTTAGCATACTATTGTCTATCAATGTTGCGTCTTCTGCTTTACGCAGTGGGCTTTCTTCACGGGTGGTATCTATGTAGTCGCGTAGCTCCAGATTGTGGCGTACTTCTTCTATGGTTATCGTGTGGTTTGTTTCAAATAGTTCTTTAAACCTTCTCATTACCCTTACTTCAGGGTCGGCAGTCATAAATAGTTTTAGCTCTGCATCCGGAAACACGGTAGTGCCTATATCACGTCCATCCATCACTATTCCCTTTTTTTTGCCCATTTGTTGCTGCTGTGCTACTGCAAATGTTCTTACTTCTTTTAGTGCAGCCACCTCGCTTACCTTGTCAGATACCAGCATATCTCTGATGTAGGGCTCAGCATTTTCATCGTTCAGGTATATATCCGATGCTTGTCTGTGCTCATTAAATACAAATGACAAATTTATATTGTTTATTGCTTCTGTTACTTCAACTTGACTAGTCAACGCCACATTATTTCGCAGAAAGTAGAGCGTAATTGCACGATACATTGCGCCACTATCTATATAGTTGTAGCCCAGTTTCACAGCCAGTGCCTTGGCTAGTGTGCTTTTACCACACGACGAATAACCATCTATAGCTATAATTATCTTATGACCCGACATTTTGCAAAGGTAATAGATAAGCATTCAGTATGCACCCCAATGCAGTCACAAAATCAGACAGCTGCATAATGATTTATCTAAAGAGTATGTTGGGGAACAGTTGGTTTAATAGTAAAATTGCCGCTTGGCATATTTTGGTTCCTACGCTACTACCTTACCTAAAAACGAAAACCCCTGAAAGGGGTTCGTTTTTAAAATAGTTATTGAAGATTGTTATTTATTCCATCTTGATGGATCACTGAATGTTTTCGCTTCGCTAAATCCAAAGTCATTTACTTTGAGTGTTGCGGTATCTATTATCTGATAGCGCATTTCTATTGCACCAAATTGACCATAGGTGACATTAGAGTAGATATAGCCCACACCATGCAATACTTTTCCCTCATATTGTTGGTTCGGTATAAACAAGGAGTCTCCCACTACCGTAGCTTTAATAGGAGTTTTGAAGTAGTTATAAAAGTTCTTAATGGTCACATCATATACCTCAGTGGTAGCTTCTATGCTTATAGGGTACTGGGCGGCGAGGGTAATGCTGCCTTTTTCAAAGACGGTCCAGTTCCCCAAAAACTTATTGCGCGTTACTTTTTCGCAGTTTGTACCCTCATAGCCCGATGGACACACACAAGAACCACCATTGCACACACCATTATTAGCACAAACTATGGTTTTGCACTTGTCTCTGTTGCAAGATGAATACACCACTGCGAAGAATGCACCAATAGTAGCTATAGAAGTAAATAATACTGTTTTTAAGGTAAGTTTCATCGAAATATTTGTGTTTAGCAATCTCAAAAATAAGCAAATAAGCAAAAAAATCAAAATACAGCAATTGTTTTATCCTGCTGTTTTTGACATGCATCAAGGGGATAAATATATTCCAATGAATGCAGCAAATTGTAAATCAGAATAAATATTTTTTTATCCTATTTTTCTACATCGTCTTTATAAGCTTTTATGGCCTTGTATATAGTTGCAGCAACCTTATATTGCCCCTCTTCTGAGCTCAGGTAGGCTTCTTCTTCTATGTTTGTTATAAATCCTATCTCTATCAGCACCCCAGGCATAGCGCTACCAGCCAGCACTTCTAGTCCCATTTGTTTTACACCAAGGTCGTTACGTCCAGCAGCTGTAAACTGTTCTTGTACCTTTGATGCTAGTATAACACTCTTTCCAAGAAAAGCCTGCGCATATTGGGCTACTATTATTGCCGTCTGGGGGTCATTTTCGTTCAGCAGTCCCGGCTCATCACTTACATTGTCCCCATATTCGCCTATTGCATCTTTTTGCTGTCCAGCTCTGTGCAGCCCCATTACATAGGTTTCCACACCGCTGCGCTTGGTCACGTGGTGACGCACACTCTTATAAATAGGTTGTTTTACTGTCTTGCCTTTTTTCTTTACCGTACGGTAGCCTTGCAGTGTTTTAGTATAGGTGTAAGGAGTAGAATTGACGTGAATAGAAATGAACAGATCTGAGTTTGACTTGTTGGCTATTTCATGGCGCTCCACCAGACTAGGGTACACATCCTCTGTTCGGGTGTATATTACATCCATGTTGTGCATACTGTCTTTCAGCAGTTTGCCAAGCTTCAGTGCCACAGCTAGTGTTATATCTTTCTCGTTGGCTATTGCCCCTCTCGCACCAAAGTCTTTACCCCCGTGGCCAGCATCAAGTACTATCTTCGTCACCTTCTTACCTTTGGCGTGCAGAAGGGTGGGAAGCGATACTAGCATCATTATCAGAATGCCTAAAGTGCGCATAGTTATGTTTCACAAAAGATTAAATATACAAATTCACTCACAGTCGACCTCAAATAGTTATTTTTGCCTTCTTCATGAGCCTTAGCGGTAAATTTATTTCAAAATTCCCATCATTGCATCGCTTTGCCTGCTGCATGACCGCTATTTTTATAATCTTTATAACAAATACAGCTTATTCTCAGACAAAGACTACCGTACAGTCAGATTCCACCATCGCAGTCAACGATACCCTGAAGCTCAAAAATGGCACATCAACTGCTGGTACCGATACTCTTTCGGCAGAAGATAGCCTCAAAAAACAAAGCCTTGCTGACAAGCTGGGTATTAAAATATCTAAAGATGCTCTACCATCTGTAGTCAAGGCAGTGGCACGCGACTCTGCCGTATTGGACATGCAGCACGATATTTTTTACTTGTATGGAAAGGCGCAAGTCAACTACGAAGACCTACAACTGAATGCGGGTCAGGTAAACTTTGTACAGGCTACCAATATTGTAACTGCCGCACCCATGAATCTCGCTAAGGACACAGGTACTGAAAGACCTTCTTTTAAGCAGGGTAGTGAGCGGTTTACCTACGATTCCATGCAGTACAATTTCAAAAGCAAGAGGGCTATTGTGCGAAATGTGAGTACTCAGTATGGCGAAGGTTTCGTATTCAGTGAGCAAATAAAACGTAACCCCGACCAAAGTATCTATGGTTACCATAGTGTATATACTACATGCGCTCTAGATACGCCTCACTTTGGTATACGCGCCCGCAAGCAAAAGATTATTCCAGGTAGGGTCATTGTGTCGGGGTCTGCAAATCTAGAAATAGAAGGAGTACCCACACCTCTCTATTTACCTTTTGGTCTTTTTCCAGTATCACAAAAGCAGAAGTCTGGTTTTATTCTGCCTACTTATACTGTGGAGCAGCAACGTGGTTTTGGGTTGCTAAATGGTGGCTACTACTTTTATGTTAACGACAAACTGGATGCTTATGCCCAAACCAACTTCTACACTAAGGGTAGCTATGCAGTAAGCGCTATAAGCAACTACAACAATATGTACCACTACAGAGGTGGTCTTAGGATGTCATACGCGTACAACAAAACTGGCGAAGACTTTGAACCCGGAGCTAGCGTGTCTAAGGATTTTATGATCAACTGGCAACATAGCTCAGATGCCAAATCTATACCGGGACAGAGCTTCAACGCATCTGTGCAGGCGGGCACCTCTTCGTTTTATTCCAACAATAGTTACGACCCTAATCAGGTGCTGCAAAACCAATATCAGTCTAACATTAGTTATGCTAAAAATTGGCAAAACCTACCATTTGGTCTTACAATGAGTGCCTTGCACAACCAAAACACCCAAACAAAACAAATTAATGTAACCCTACCTTCACTCAACTTTTATGTTAATCAGTTCAATCCTTTTCAGCGAAAAAATGCTGTAGGTAGTCATTGGTACGACAAAATAACTGCCAGTTACGCTGTCGACCTTCAAAACCGCACCACTTTTTACGACAGCACATTCAACTTTTCCAATCTTTCTATGACGGATTTTCAGAATGGGGTGCGCCACACTATACCTGTAAGTGCTTCTTACACAGTGCTGCGTTACATCAACATGTCGTTTAGTGTGAACTATAATGAGTATTGGCTCACAAACCGTATATTTCAGGGTTACAACGATGCTACAGGCAAAATAGACAGCACCAATACCAATGGCTTCTACGCCGCCCGTGATTTCAATACTGGCGTCAACTTTAGCACCAGAATTTACGGTATGAAATTGTTCAGAAATGGTAGCCTGAGGGGTATTCGCCACGTGCTTACACCCAACGTGGGTTTTACTTACCGCCCTGATTTTGCTACCGCTCCTTTCAACTATTACTATCAGGCGAGACTAGATACCAGCAGCACGCTTTCTACGCTGTCTCCCTACCCTACATCGTTGGTGGGCATTCCACCACAGGGTAGAGCGGCATCAGTTGTATTTGGTCTTAATAACAACCTGCAAATCAAAGTACGATCTGCGAAAGACACAGCATCAGGATTTAAGAACATCACGCTCATAGATGGTTTCGGAATCAACACTGCTTACAATGCTGCAGCAGATTCATTTAGGTGGAGTGATATTGCCCTCAATTTCCGTACCAATGTGCTCGATAAAATAAATATCTCAGGTGCTGCTTCATATAGCCCCTACGCATTCGATTATGGTACTGGCAGAATATTGCCCGTCACAAACCTTGATTATGGCACAGGGGTAGGCAGGTTCAAGTCCGCCAATCTCTCTCTAGGGTCTAATTTTCACTCCAAGCCTGCAGGTGGTGCCAATAGTCCTACCAATAGTCAGGAATATGCTAGAGTGATGCGCAATGCTGGCTACAATGAGTACGTAGACTTTAATATTCCTTGGAGCTTCAATTTCAATTACTCACTCAATGCCAACAGGCAGTATGTAAGGGCAACATTCCGAGATACAATGATCATAAGTCACTCAGTTACCTTTAATGGTGAACTGAAAATTACCGAGCGATGGAAAGTAGCAGTAAACAGCGGCTATAATTTCGATTATAAGCAAATGACACTCACATCTATAGATGTTTACCGAGACTTGCATTGCTGGCAAATGCACTTCTTTACCTATCCTTTCGGACCACGCAAAAGTTTCAATTTTACACTCAATGTAAAATCTACTGTATTGCAAGATTTGAAGCTGGTGAGGCGAAGAGATTTCAGAGATATTCCCAATTAGGTGCGTATTCTGTAGATTTATAGACTTTTTACTGGTGCTATTTTATTCATTGTCCTTTCCTAGCTATAATACTACTTATGGACATAAAGTTTTTAGAAAAAAAATATAAAGCCTATTCGCTAGGGAAGATTATTATTGCTTTATTGACGGTATGTGTAGTCGCATTTTTTTCGATTTACATCAGCAACAATACCTTGGGTAACCTTACAGACGAAGTACAGCAGCTCTCCCAGCCCAACGATAAGGTTACACTGATCAACAGGATAATTAAAAACGTAGTAACCTTAGACCAGCTGCAGCGTAAACAAGCCATTAGGCCTAAGGATAGTTGCTACAGTTCGTTTGCTGATCAAACAGAAAGACTGCAACTGATGATGGATACACTGCGCAGTTGGTGTAGTGATAATCAAAGCCAGGTGATGCGCATAGATTCCATGAAAATTATTCTGTATCGGCGCGATAGTCTTTACCTCAATTACATGAAGCGGCGCTCTGAAGCAGTGCACAATGATACCCTTGCCAAACAAGTAAGACACCTATCTGACCTGATTCAAAAAAACAAAATAAAAATAGCATCACTTCCTTTGGCTGCCACCAAGATTACAGTAGTGAAAGTAGATACAGTGCCTGCATATGAAAAAAAAAGAACTTTTTGGAACAGACTTTTTTCAAGGAAAAAATCTAAACGAAAGCTAGCGCAGAAAAATGTGGCTGAAGTGATCAAAGTAAATGTAGATACTATTGCCATTCGTACCAAAGTAGATAGCGTACCTAAAAGGAGTAATATTGTTACTAATTTAGAGCAACGCCGAATACAAAAGCGACCGAATATCGCAAAACAGGAACAAGAATTATCTGATGATGGGAATGAACTGATAGGTGAGCTGTTAGTTGCACTCAGTAACATAGAGCAATATGAGTTAGCCGAAGTGGCCCAACAAAATGATATTACTAATGCCACAGCAATAGAACATATTGAAAAAGCGAATCGTCTGTTTGTCGTCTTGGTATTTCTCTCTGCAGCGTTGTTGATACTTGTTTTTATAGTGCTTCTTGGCAACAATAAATATCGTAAACAACTGGCAACAGCAAAAGATGTAGCCGAGGAAGCCAGCAGCGTAAAGCAGCGATTTCTGGCAAATATGAGTCATGAGTTGCGCACCCCATTGCAAATCATAATAGGCATGTCTGAGCAAGTGAGGCGCACACCACAACCTCGCAGGCAAGACCTAGATAATATTCATCAATCTTCGCTGCATCTGTTGCAAATAGTTAATGAGGTGCTGGATTATAGTCGCATAATATCTGGCAAGTTTACTATCGAGCCCAAGCCATTCAATATGCATACATTACTATCAGAGGTGTGCGATATGATAAGAGTTCAAACCACTATCAATGAGCTAACCCTACATACTAGTATAAGCATTAACAGGACTGCAAATTATGTGGGCGATGCATTTAGGCTGAAACAGGTTTTGCTAAACATACTTGGAAATGCCGTGAAGTTTACAGAAGAAGGGAGCATTACTTTTAAAGTCACTGAGCAGCCTGCAGCCGATGGTAAAGTAGCATTTTTGTTTGATGTTGTAGACACCGGGATTGGTATTCCTCCTGCCGACCTTGCTGTGATTTTTGACCAGTTTGAACAAGGTAAAAACCTTTACCACAAGCCCGGTACCGGTTTGGGACTCACCATCGTACAAAAGCTTGTAGAGCTGCAAGGAGGTACTGTAAGTGTAGCTAGTGTGCAAGACAAGGGCACATCTTTTACTGTGAATATCACATATCCTACCTCCAATGCTAAAGTAGAGAATAGTATGGTAACTGCAGCTGCTAAGCCATCACAGCAGCCAGCATATAAAGGGCATGTCTGGGTGGTAGACGATGATGTGTTTATATTACAGTTATGCAGTAACATACTATCTATGCATGGTATAGTACATACTTGTTTTTCAGAAGCTCTAAAGGCGTCGCAAACGCCGTTCCCTCCAGATTTAGGTGTGGTAATGCTAGATATAAGAATGGCAGATATGGATGGAATAACACTATGCAAAATGCTAAGGCAAAGGCAAGTAGTTCATCAGCCTTTATACATAGCACTTACTGCACAAGCAATGCCTTATGAACAGGAAGACATACTGAAAAGTGGCTTCGATAAACTGGTTATGAAGCCGTTCCAAGAACACGAGTTTATGAACGCTCTAGTTATAGCCCCAGTGCCACTGATACAGCGTACCATGCCCAGTCCCAATCTGTCGTCTATTACCGGACTTGCAGGAGGCAATCAGCAAGCCATTAATACCATTTTACGCAGCTTTGTAGCGGAGACTCGCCACGATCTTGCTACTGTTCGACTTAGTTTAGCTTGTCAAGACAACGATACTCTTGCCGAAACACTGCATAAATTGGCATCAAGAGTAGGGCAGGTACAGATGAATGCTGTTTCGCAAGAATTGAGAAGTATGGAATTAGCCATACGCAATGATACTATTCCGCCCAATATGGAAATCATAATTAGGGCACAAATACCCATGATAGAGCATACACTAAAAGTAATAAACGGTATGCTGCCCCCAGATAGTGTTGCTACATAGTGTGGCGTTAATGCCACAACTGCTGGTGTATGTCTTGTTTTTATTTTACGCAATGTACTGATTAACAGTATACTCAGTCTTAAGCGGAGTTGTGGCATGGTTATGGCAATAGTTGTTCTAAACCAAAAAATAGTATTATGAACTAAGGATATTTCTTTATTATTTTCCTGTGACCATCATTCAGATTTGCAGTGTTAATAACTGGCTGATCTAAATGTAGCAACTGAAAGTAATCTCTACTTAATCAATTCTCTGAAGCAAGTACAATACACCATTTGCGACTTGGAGGTTATATCTGTAGTACAAGTAGTTATTCAGGCTGATGGAACTATTTTATTTCTTTTTTCGAAACTGCAGTTGTATCCCTCGATTTGGGCAGTTGATTGTTTTATTAACAGACTAAATCCAACTACAAAAACATGATAGTAAACAGTTTAGAGCAGTCAGGTTCTGATTTTTTGACTTATGCCTTTTTGACTTTTATTTCGGTATACGTCGTATACGTAGGTATAATTAAGGTGCACTTGTATTTATACAAAAAGCACTATAACAAAAGTCCTGTTCACTACCGCAATTTCAGGATTTATAGTAGTAGTCTTATATCTAATGCCCCTTCTAAGACCGAGAAGATATTTTACAGACAAACTAACAGGATTACCTACTTTTTCAACGGGCTACTTATTGCAGCCTGTCTGGTATATGTAATACTATGTTTTGTGTAGTGCTGTGTGATATGGTGTATATGTAAGCAATACTGCTTTTCTTTGCATAGCAAAAACCAATACACAATGCCATACATACTACCTGTGAAGGGGGTAATGCCTCAGATACCTGAAAGTTGTTTTGTAGCTCCCAATGCTACAATTGTGGGCGATGTAATAATGGGCGACGACTGTAGTGTGTGGTTTAATGCGGTGGTACGCGGCGATGTGAACAGCATTAGGATAGGCAACAAGGTGAATATTCAAGATGGTGCCTGCATTCACTGCACCTATCAGAAAACTACAACCAATATAGGCAACAATGTGTCCATAGGGCATCATGCGCTGGTGCATGGCTGCACTGTGGCAGACAATGTACTCATAGGCATGGGTGCGATAGTAATGGATAATGTACAGATAGGAGCCAACAGTATCATAGCTGCAGGGGCGGTGGTACTAGAGGGTACTATCGTACAGGCGGGCAGTGTATATGCAGGGGTGCCAGCCAAAAAAGTTAAAGACATCAGTCAGGAGCTGCTGAGTGGAGAGGTGCAGCGCATTGCCAACAACTATCTTATGTATAGCTCTTGGTTTAAATATCCCGATGCACCGCAGCCAGAATTGTAATACTGATAATCATCAGGCGGTGAATATTGCATATGTCTTACCTTTATTTCATTATGCACGCGCATCATCACGGCAGTCATACCCATCACAGCGGACATGGTCATCACCATAGCCATCATCATGGTCATCATCACCATGGTGGCAGCAATATCAATACTGCATTCATCATAGGCATTGTGCTCAATGCTCTATTCGTGTTGGTGCAGGCTGCCGCTGGGTTTATAACAGGGTCCGTAGCTTTGCTGTCTGACGCTAGTCACAATCTTAGCGATGTGGCAGCGTTGGCGCTGTCGCTGATGGCATATAGGCTAGCCCGTAAGCGACCTACACCTACCTATACTTATGGTTACAAAAAGACAACTATACTAGCAGCACTTACTAACGCGGTCGTATTACTATTGGCTATTGGTGTGTTGGCATATGAGGCTATCAGCCGCTTGCAGCATCCACAACCTGTGCAGGGGGGCACTGTAGCCATTGTAGCCGGATTAGGTATACTAATCAATTTTGGTACTGCCATGCTCTTCTTTAAAAACAAAGACCATGACCTCAATACACGTGGTGCATATCTGCACTTGCTCACAGATGCATTGGTCTCCGTAGGGGTTGTTGTTGCTGGTGTTATCATTAGCTACACAGGCTGGTATTGGCTCGATGGTGCAGTAAGCTTATTGATACTGCTGGTGATACTCGTTGGCACATGGCGGCTTCTTACCGATAGTGTGCGCCTCTCACTAGATGCTGTGCCACCACAGGTGAGTATAGCCCATATAGAGCAGATAGTGAAGGAAATGGCAGGTGTAGAAGGTATGCACCATACCCATATCTGGGCTATGAGTACTACCCAAAATGCGCTCACTACTCACCTTACACTTAGCGATACATTAAGTTTTGAAAATAAAATGAAAGTGGTGCATGATGTCAAACACACACTACACCACCATCATATACACCATGCGACTATAGAGCTAGAGTCGGCTGCTATGCCATGTGCCGACAAAAACTGTGATGAAGAACCAGCTAAATAGTTCACTACATCGTAGTTGCTCGATTTCATGAAATTCACTATCTGCTTACCTCATCAAAATTGTAGCTTGTAAATGAAGTTTGGAAAGAACCCTAACTGATAAGTATTCAATATGTGTAGATTCTTTTTTATATAGGGGTCTGTCATTAACATTTAATTAATGCTTAGATAATTTGGTGTCCTGTTTTTTTGAATGTCTCATTTGTATCATTGTGTAAAATTATTTGATACATGAAGAAGTATTCACTCTTGATATTCGCCTTTATGGCGACAATACTTTTGACAGACTGTAGAAAGAGCAAAAATGATATTTTGCCCACTCCTGTCACTGAGTGTCAGATGACAACAGCACCGGCTGTAACTGCTGCCAGAGCAGTGTATTCTGGTTTTCCTGAGACATTTGAAGCAGGCACGAAGACTGCCTATGCTGCTGCTAGTGTTACCCTTGCCACAGGGTCTTGGAATCTGGATGATGCACTGATTGGTACATCGGCTAGTGACCGCAAAAATGGTGCCAAATCGGTGAGGATACAAAATACCGGTAAGCTAACCATGAATTTTGATGCCACTGCTGGTGCCTTTGAGGTAAACATACTGCATGCCAAATATGGTACC
>CAMDNC010000072.1 GCA_945902755.1 Flavipsychrobacter stenotrophus | reverse complement strand
TTATCAGGTAGTTGTTGGCTGCAACGTTTGACCTATCATAAAACAGTACTGACTTTAGTGCCACTATGGCACTATCGTATTCCATTTCATTCATGTACTGCTTTGCAGCTAGTGTCCGCAACTCCAGATAGTTAGATTTATTTACCTCATTGGGGTTGTCTTTAAACATCCTTTCTGCTATGACTGAGGCAGCTCCATATCTTTTCAGATTTTCGAGTACACCCAGTTTTTTCTTCAGCAGTTCATAGTCATTAGGCGAGCTTTTGAGCCCAAAATCTATCCACTGTAGCGCTTCAATATGCATACCTCTACTAAATGCCATATTGATTTCGTAGTTGAGTGCTTCCCTATTTGATGGTTCACGCTCTAGTATACCACCAAACAACAAGTAAGGGTCTGTGTTCATGTAAAACCGTCCAGCAGTCATACGTATATAAGTATTCAGCCGCTGCACTTCACCATTTGTTGGGTATAGTTTCAATAGTTTTTCCACTACTTCTATCGCCTCTACATATCTCGACATAGCCTCTAGTATGCTTACCTTTTTCATCAGGTACTCAAACGAGTTGGGGGTTGATAACAATGCCCTGTTAGTATAAGCCAGTGAACTCTCATAGTTGCCCGAGCGAATATCCAAAGCAAAAATAGCTGTCATCGCTTCTTTATTTAGTGGGTCTTGCTCCAATACCGACTCATAAGCACGTTTTGCTATCTCTATATAACCCCTATGTGAGTATTGTCGTGCTACGGAAAGCTTGTAGTCAAGGTACACACTACGAATAAACGGGTCGGCAGAAAAACGATCGAATAGGTAATCGGCAAGCCTGTTACTTTCTATCCAATCGCCCATTTTTATGTAGATATCTAGTTTTTTCAGCAGCAGGTCGCGGTCGTTAGGGAAGTATTTCAAACCCATATCTGCATACTCCAACGCTTGCAAATAGTTACAGGCTGCAGATTCCATGTTTACCAGATATATGTATGCATCTCTGTACTTAGGGCTTTTTTCTATTACGTAATTGAGTTCTATACGAGCACTGTCAATTTTACCCGCCAAGGCAAACGCATTACCCAGCAGCAAGTGAATGTCTAGGTTCTTAGGAGATATATCTATTGCCTTATTACAAAGGTTTATCGCTTTCTGATAGTGTTTTAACTCTATTTCGCGCTTAGCCTCGTTGTAGAGGTTATCCGATGATTCTATCATTTTCAGCCACTGCCCATTGGCAGTAGCGCTGACACAAAAAATGAAAAGAATCAATATAAACCTTTGGATGAATCTCATTTAAATCTACATTTTTATAATAAATATTAACTCCCGGTAGCAGCTGGTGCAGCCTTTTTCTTGGTAGGTTGCATACCAAACCCTTGCCGTTGCATATTACCCCAAACGTGCGCTCTACCCGTAACAAAGTTGAAATAACCTTTGATGGCAAAGAACATGATAAGCGGGTGATAAATAAAGGGCTCTAAAAACGCCATAAGACACAAACCAATCGTTTCGCCCCAGGTTTTATAATATTTGAAAGTGATCTGATCCCAAAGTAGTGCCAGTGTAGTAATCATTACCGAATAGGTATACACAAACACGATCAGGATGATGGCAAATGGCCAGTTGATCTGCCCAGTAACGATAAGGTATATGTAAAACAAGATACCTGTAAACTCTACTATTGGTGCCAGCAACTCATACAAAAAGTTGTAAGGGAAAACAATAAGCCCCAACCTACCGTACCGAGGGTTGCCTATTATCTTGCGGTGTATACTCATAATCTGTGCCAGACCTCGACCCCAGCGAGAACGCTGACGACCAAATACCTTTAAGCTGGTAGGCCCCTCGGTCCAACAAAGCGTAACTGGAACATATTTAACCGAATATTTCTTTTTGTTGTCTTTCATGTAGGCACACATACGTGTGATCATGTCCATGTCCTCACCAAAAGATTTAGAGTCATACCCTCCGGCTTTTACCGCAATCTCTTTATCAAACATTCCCAAACCACCAGATACGTTGGGCACAGAGTTGATAAGGTCCCAGCCCATTTTACCCAGCATGTACGCTCTTATATACTCCATCTCCTGAAAACGAGGAATGAGCTTACGCGGAGGACGCACCCTAATCATCAATCCTTCATCCACATCGCATGAGTTCACCATCCGCAATGTAGCTCCGGAGGCAATTACTCTTCTGTAATCTTCCTGAATATGTACATAACCACACTCCTCGCAAGGCGCTCCTACTTCTTTTACCTTGGTGGTCTCTTCATCCATAAATGGTTTCACAAGGCGTATCAGGGTGTCTTTATCCAGAATACAATCCACATCTGTACTCACATAATATTCGTATACAGAAATGTTGATACCAGCATTAGAAGCATCAGCCTTACTTTTTCCGTTTACCTTGTCTACCACCACTAGTTTATCGTATGCACGATTGGTAGATTTGAAAATTCGCTTAATAGGCTGACAGTTAAGTCTTTCGCGAAATGCATACTCCACGTGTACCAATTCAAACTCGTCAATAAGCTTCTCCAATGTATCGTCAGTACTACCGTCATTAACAATAATCACCTCAAACTTAGGGTAGTTGAAGGTGAGCAACGAGCGAACATTAGATATGATGGTAACCCCTTCATTAAAGGCAGGAGCAATAACAGAAATACCTGGCGCAAGAGGTGACTCAACAATGATATTAAAATCAATAGAGGCATTCCTGCGCATGTAATTCTGTATGGATATAAGCGACATTATGGCTAGTAATGCATAAGCCATAAGCAGCGAAGTACCATAAATAAACACTGCCGACTGATAGAAGGCACCAATAGTGTCCCAGAAAGTACCGCCAGCAAAAAAATTATATAAAAACCTCATTCCTGTTTCTGATTACCAGATTTTAAAAAGTAATGTTATGACGGTGACACAGCAGGCTGTGGTTTCTTAGATTTATCGTCCGATTTTTTCTTAAATCCGGCTCGTTGCATGTTACCCCAGCTATGCTTACGATTGGTGAGCTGAAACCAATATCCTCTCAATGAAAAAACTACTATAAGTGGGTGATAGATAATCATTTCTACAAAAACCATAGCAATAACACGTATAACATCTTTCCATGTTTTGTAGTACTGAAAGGTAAGCTGATCCCATAACACAGACAAAGAAGAAATCATTACTGAGTAGGTATACACAAATATAAGCAGAATGATAGCGTAGGGCCAGTTGACTAAACCAAAATAGATCAGGAATAAATAATAGATAATACCCAGAAACTCTACCACAGGAGCTAGTAGCTCGAAAAAGAAATTGTAAGGAAACACTATAAGACCCACCCTACCGTAAGCAGGGTTGAACAACATTTTTTTGTGCGCCAGCATCAACTGCAACAATCCACGAGCCCACCTAGTACGCTGACGCATAAATATCTTTACGGATGTAGGTCCTTCTGTCCAGCAAAGTGTAGTGGGTATATATCTAACTGATGCTTTTATCTTGTTGTCATACACATATCTCGACATACGCATACGCAACTCCATGTCTTCACCAAAAGATGCAGGATCATAGCCACCCGCTTTTACAGCTATCTCTTTGTCAAACATGCCCAAACCACCCGATACATTGGGTACTGCATTGATGTAACTCCACCCCATTTTACCCATTACAAACGAACGGATATACTCCAACTCCTGAAAACGTGCCAGCAACGGACGCGGGGCTTTAATGGCTATCAGCACACCTTCATCTACCTCACACGAGTTGGCCATACGCAACGTAGCTCCTGTAGCTATCACACGCATGTTTTCTTCTTCCAGCATGGGCCTGATAAGCATACCCAAAGTTTGTTCGTGCAAAATACAATCCACATCGGTGCACAAAAAGTAGGGAAAGTTGGATACATTGATGCCCACATTTGTAGCATCTGCTTTCGCCTTGCCATTTTCTTTGTCTACCACTATCAGTTTAGCATAGGCCTCATCTCTCGATTTGTATACTCCCCGAACCGGCTTGGCAGACAACTTGATATCATAGGCAAAATCAACCTTTACCAATGAAAACTCATTGATAACTTTCTCCAACGTATCATCTGTGCTACCATCATTGATGATGATAACTTCATAATTGGGGTAATCAAAAGTAAGCAACGAACGAACGTTACTGATAATTGTAAGACCTTCATTGAACGCAGGTGCAATTACAGAAATACCAGGTGCCAGCGGAGAACCAACTATTACCTTATAATCCGTATAGCTTTCTTTGCGCAAAAACAATGCAATATTCAAGAAAGACATAATGGCAAGCAATGCGTAAATAAGCAGCAACGACACCCCGTAAATAAATACAGAGGTCTCGAAAAATCCAGATGCTATTTCTACAAAAGTTACACCCATTAGTACTTTATAAGCGGATTAAGACAGTGTTTAATGATTAATTGGTTCTCTTCGTAAGTCATTTCCATCAGCTCTTCTACCAGCAACCTTGAGTTTTGGGTATTGTGCTTTATGATGGCCCTAGCGGCATTCATACGAATATCGAAGTTGGAAGAAAACAAAAACTCTGACTTCAAAAACTCAAGGTATTTACCCGATGCAATATTACCCATTGCCTTCAGAATCTCTAATTGACAATTGAGCGGCTGGTGATTATAAATTTTTACCATCTTTTCTTCAGAAGCTTCCGCCGATAATTTACCCAAACAACTTATGGCATCAGCTCTGAAGTAGTGATCTTTATTATTCAGCAGTTCCATTACTGCTGGCACAGCACTTTGCTGGTCATAGTGCGCAATGAGCTTCAAACAAAAAGAAACCACACTCTTATTGCTTGAATAACTCACCCAACGAGAAAAGTTTGGAATGGCTATATCCTTGGTAGTAGTGATAATTTTAAACATCTCTAACTGATCCCAAGGCAGTAACGGTTCTGTAGCTATGTCAAAAAACTTAAAAGGTTCGTTTTTACTCAACTGAATGTAGGCATTTCTGGCTGCAGCACGCAAGGACGCATTGGTGCTATTGGTAAGCGGAAGGATGGTTACGTCGGATATAGTGATGTCCATTTGGGTTAGCTCCACCACCGCTTTTATTTTCTTTTCCCACCTTACAGACTTCATTTTTGCGAAAGAGTCTTTATCCAAACCCATATCCAAATACAGTTTCCGCAACAAATCTCCAACCTCTCCCCTAAAATTTTTGCGATACTGAATGAGCGTATCAATCAATATTTGCCTAACAAAAGGCTTCTTGTAAACTTTGTTGGTAATGGCTTCTGGGTTAAATTCAATTTCTTCCGTAGGAATATCTCTACCCAAGCTGTCATTGAGTAAAACCTGTTCGGTTATCAGGTCTTCTATGATTGGGTTGATAAATGCAACCCTTTTTTCATGTACATAACTTTTGTATCGCTTATACATTATAGCACCATATGCTATGATGGTAGCCGCGATAGCAATGATAATGAAGGCAAGGGCTATTTCGATAAATAATGGTAGTAGGCTGAATTGCTCATAAGCCTGAAAAAGTAATTCTACCAGGTCGTTCCACATCAGCTAATGCTTATTTTTTCTTTGTTACCAACTTAACATTACCACTTCTATTTGCCAGCAACTTACGGATACGGATCATCAATTCTCCAGCCATTATCGGCTTCTTCAAATAGTCATCGGCACCCAGCCTAAATGCTTCCGTTATAGTTTCTTCATTACCTACCGATGAACAAACAATAATACCCACATTTCTCTTTTCGCTGTTGCTTCTTATACGGCTCACAACTTCCAAACCGTTTGCATATGGCATCATCAAATCAGTCATTACTATATCATACTGCTCATTGTCCAGCTTCTCAAATGCCTCTTTACCGTCTTTGGCCGTTATAACTTCATGCCCATCCTTTCTGAGGATGTTCCTGATAGCCTTAAGCATAATATCGTCATCCTCGATTACTAAAATGTTTGACATAGTTTATTGAAGGCTTCCCCCCTGTTATTATTTAAATTACAATGGTATCTACTCACCATTAAAAATTACGCAAATGTCCGCTTTATTATCTTAAAAGTAATGAATTCACACTACATTAACCAAATATTACCCTCCACAGTCCATGTAACAATACTATCGGCAACTTAAAAATAATAATTCTAGTGCAAACATACGCACAAAAACATATAAAGCGGTTAACAATTCGTAAATGACGATTTTTTTTATCCAACTATCATAGAAGTTCCTTGAAAATGGTCATAGTAAAAAAAGAAACTTCAATTAATATCAAGTATTCACATTGCAGTAAAAGATATTTTTACTGCCAGTTTGTTGTGTAAAAGGATAGTTAAAAGCATACTGTCTGCCAAAATATACAAAGTAGGCAACGTGTACCACCAAATAACTGACAAAATATACGCAAAATGAATAGCTTCTAGCTGTGGCATAAAATGTGATGTAATTGTTCAAAACCTAACGTTTTAAACACTTTAAAATTTACTTATTATGTCAAACAATGTGAACATCACCCCACTACACGACAGGGTTATTGTGAAACCAGCTCCAGCTGAAGAAAAAACTGCAGGTGGAATCATCATCCCAGACACTGCTAAAGAAAAACCACAACGTGGTACAGTAGTTGCTGCCGGTCCAGGCAAGAAAGATGAACCAATGACGGTAAAATCTGGCGACAGTATCCTATATGGCAAATATGCTGGTACAGAAGTAAGCTTCGAAGGCGCAGACTACCTGATAATGCGCGAAAGTGATATCCTTGCAATAATCTAGTGTGAATTTTGCCTTACAGCCGTTGCTGTTTTGGTATTTTACTCAACAATCAATTAATAAAAATAACATAAAATGGCAAAACAACTTTTCTTCGACATTGATGCCCGCAATAGAATGAAACGCGGTGTAGACATCCTAGCTGATGCAGTAAAAGTAACTTTAGGACCTAAAGGTCGCAACGTAGTTATTGAAAAAAAATTCGGTGCTCCTTCAGTAACAAAAGATGGTGTAACTGTTGCTAAAGAAATAGAACTGGAAGACGCTATAGAAAACTTAGGCGCACAGATGGTTAAAGAAGTAGCATCCAAAACAGCCGATATTGCTGGCGATGGTACTACTACTGCTACCGTACTGGCTCAGTCTATTATTGGCGAAGGTCTGAAAAACGTAGCTGCTGGTGCCAACCCAATGGACCTAAAGCGTGGTATAGACAAAGCAGTAGCTGCTGTAGTTAAAAACTTACAGTCTCAGTCTGAGAAAGTAGGCAATGACAACAAAAAAATAGAACAAGTTGCTTCAATATCTGCCAACAACGATAACACTATAGGTGCACTCATAGCTCAGGCAATGGCTAAAGTGGGCAACGAAGGTGTAATAACTGTGGAAGAAGCAAAAGGTACTGAAACTACGGTAGAAGTAGTAGAAGGTATGCAGTTCGACCGTGGTTACCTGAGTCCATACTTTGTAACCAACACTGAAAAAATGCAGGTTGAGTTGCAAAATCCTTTCATCCTTATTTACGAAAAGAAAGTAAGCACGCTGAAAGATGTATTGCCAATACTGGAAAGCGTTGTACAAAGCGGTCGCCCATTGTTGATAATAGCAGAAGATGTAGATGGCGAAGCACTGGCTACACTGGTAGTAAATAAATTGCGTGGCTCTTTGAAAATTGCTGCTGTAAAAGCTCCGGGCTTTGGCGACCGTCGTAAAGAAATGTTGCAAGACATAGCAGTACTTACAGGTGGTATAGTAATAAGCGAAGATCAGGGTTACAAACTGGAAAACGCTACTATCGCTTCTCTCGGTCAGGCAGAAAGCATTACTATTGACAAAGACAATACCATAGTAGTAGGTGGCAAAGGTGTTAAAGAAAATATCGAAGCTCGCGTAAATCAAATAAAATCGCAAATAGAATCAACTACTAGCGATTATGACCGCGAAAAACTTCAAGAGCGCCTTGCTAAATTGAGCGGTGGTGTAGCTGTTCTTTACATAGGTGCTGCTACTGAAGTAGAAATGAAAGAGAAAAAAGACCGTGTTGACGATGCGCTGCATGCTACACGTGCCGCTGTAGAAGAAGGCATAGTACCAGGTGGCGGTGTGGCTTACATACGTGCTATAGAGTCTCTGGACAATGTAGATACGCTGAACATAGACGAAAAAACAGGTGTTGCTATAGTGCGTCGTGCGCTAGAAGAACCACTGCGTCGCATAGTAGCAAATGCTGGTTTGGAAGGTTCGATAATCGTGCAAAATGTACGTCAAGGTACTGGCGACTATGGTTTCAATGCACGTACAGAAGTATATGAAAATATGCTGGCTGCTGGTGTAATAGATCCAACCAAAGTAAGCCGTGTTGCACTGGAAAACGCAGCATCTATTGCTAGTATGTTGCTAACTACAGAATGCGTAATAGCCGAAAAACCAGAACCTAAATCTGCATCTCCAGCTCCAGGTGGAATGCCAGGTGGAATGGGCATGGACTATTAAACTAGTTAGTTCGGTACTTGAAGTATCTGATACAGATAACATAAACAGTAAAGCCCCGAAATTTCGGGGCTTTACTGTTTATGTTATAACATGTTGGCACGTAGGGCAATTCTACAAAACCAAATGATTACTTAGCTGGCTGTAGTGCTTTAATATGATGGTAAGTTTTGAGAATACCTTCCTCTATAGCGGTAAACTGCAACTGAGGACAATCGCTCACTATCTTCTTATTATCAAGATAGATAGCGGGGTTGTCACTTTGTCTTTTTTCTGTGTACACCACCTCAAACTCCTCCTGTATGATTGTTTTCATTACAGCCACAATATCATTGATTGATAAATGATCGAATGATGCTGCGTTATATATTTCGCACTTACCTTGTGGTGCATACACAGAGTGGGTCATTAACTCAGCAAGATCTTCGGCATATATATAATTGCGTATCGCCTTACCATCACCAAAAATGTTTATCCTTCGCTCTTCTATTATTTTTTCTATAAATGTGTTTATGATACCCAATCCCTTTTTAGTTTGCTGCCCGGGTCCATAACAATTAGCTATACGGTACACATCATAATCCAGATTGTATTTCACCTTAAAATAATTAAGAAAATACTCCATAGTCAACTTCACAATACCATGTGGCGAAAATGGATTCTTAAAAGAATCCTCTGTGGCCTTTTGATCGGTAGTACCATAAATAGTACCTGCACTAGATGTAAACACTACTTTTTTCACTTGGCATTCAGCCATTACTTCCATAAAACCCAAAAAGGGAATGAGATTTTTTTCTACCTCAGCCACCGGATTGTCCCATGTAGAAAAAGGAATGCTTTCTGTAGCCAGATAATAAACCATATCCATGCCACTGAAAAAGTGGCGTAACTGGCTTTTATTTGTTAGGTCTATTTTGTTGTAATTGACCCCTGAACCTAAAACACTAACATCGTTTTTCCCAAAAAGCGCAATTTGTGCCCCCTCTATCTGCAATAGTTTTTTAGCCAAATGACTACCAATGAACCCATTGGAACCAACTACTGCTATATTCTTAAAAATCATACATTCAGTGTTTTTTCAATTATTACATAGGGCCTGTCTCTTACCTCGTCATATATTCTTACCACATACTCGCCTATTATACCCAAACATATAAGTGTGAGCGAGCTAAAAAACGATATAAGTATGGCTAACGTGGTAAAACCTCTTACTGGCACACCATTCATTAACTTGCCTGACACAATATATACGGTATACCCGAATGCGAACAATAGCCCAAAATAACCCAAAATTGTAATAACACGAATAGGCATTGTAGAAAATGAGAAAATACCATCCATGGCTATCTTCAGCAATTTCTTCAATGTATACCCCGACTCTCCCTCTATCCTTGCACTTCGCTCATAAACTACACCTATTTGTTTGAAACCCACCCATGCTCTGATGCCTCTGAGAAAAGGATTTTTCTCATTAAACTTTAGCATATTATCCACCACGCGTTTGGTCATCACACAAAAATCACCACTATCTAGCGGTATATGTGTATCGCTCATACGTTTCAATATACGATAGAAGGTATCGTAACTCATTCTTTTTATGAATGATTCCTTCCGCTTTTTACGCACCCCATACGCCACATCATACCCCTGATCCAAATAACTGAAGAAATTGGGAAGCAATGATGGCGGATCTTGAAGGTCATCATCTATAATGGCTATGTAATCGCCAGTGCAATGCGATAGACCCGTCTTAACTGCGATTTGATGTCCAAAGTTTTTTGATAGTTTTACGCCCTTTATGTAGGAATATTTCCCTGCCAACTCCTCTATTTTACCATAACTGTTGTCTTTGCTACCATCGTCTACGAGCACCAATTCTAACTCCCAATTCGATATTTTTCGTTGCTCGTCGATAGCCTCCAGCAAAGCAGACATAAAGTTTGCGGAATTATAAATGGGTACAACAATAGATATTTTATTTGCCATTCGGTTCATATTTGCTTTGATACCCAGCGTTTTATTTTTCCGCTCGTAAAAGTAAGTTCTTTACCCTGTATTGTTGACAAAGTTACAAATAGGGTTTGAAAATACATATCTACAAAACATACACGTATAAGTAGCATATACACATTACCACGCCTTTTCTACTCCAATACATTGATTACCATTAATTTAAAGCAATGATATGAGCTAATGCAGGTAGCCACTGAGAAAATATTTTATCTTTAACCCGCAAAACGTACAGCAAGCGACATTGACAATCAAAATGAACATGAATAAAAACACAAAGCTGTTGCTAGCCATCGCCTCGTCAGTGTATATTCTTTACCATTTCATAACACTCATTTACTCTCCAATACCTTGGTTTGATGAAGTTTCACTAGCTAGTGTCACTGATTCGTATATCAAAAACGGCACCTACTACGAAACCTGCAGAATACTGGTAATACCCGACGAAAAACTCGTATATGGCCCTCTGTTCTTCATGTTGCAGGCATTTGTAATCAAAATATTAGGTTTCAGCATATTCAGTGTTCGACTGAGTAGTCTTGTTTTCGGTATGATTATCTTGGGTATGATTTATAAAATATGCCAGCATTTCCGTTTCAGTACTGCTGCCACTTTTGTAGCCATAGCCATTGTAGCCTTTGAGCCCAACTTCAACCAGTTTCTTCATTCTGGCAGAATGGATTTTATGACCCTGTTTTTCTTTCTGCTATCCTACTTGGTTTATATAAAAGTAACTAATGGTGTCAATGCAAAAACCGCACTGCAGGGTTTGATCATAGGTGTTCTTTTGGCTTGTGCTGCGCTCACCACACCGCGTATTATATTCGCGTTTTCATTTTATGTTTTTGCTTTTGTATATGAAATTGTGGGTGATAAAAGCAAAACAATCCTGCATACATTACTTAAATATTGTTGCATAGCTATAGGTTTTATAGGCATTTACTCTTTATGGATTTTCGCAGCTTTTGGTTCGCTGAAGGGATATATCGACTACAACACAAATTCGCCTGTCATACAATCACATACGGGTGTGGAGTCGGCTTTCAGACCCAGTTACTATCTGTTTGTATTTATTTATGCCCTTATCGCCCTGCTGGTATCGCTCCGAAACAAGGCATTAACCCAAAATCGCAATCTGCTATTGTTTACCATTCCCATCATAATATCATTCATTTTCATAGTTACTGGTGGGCTCACTGGTCGTTATTTTGCGCTGGTCGATGCTTTTTTGGCCATTATGATAGCAGGACTTACCATGCACCTGAACAATGGCAAAGCACTAAAGTATGCTACCTACACGCTCATCTTATTTTTTGGAAGCATATTCATGGTCAAGGCAATATATGTTGCTGTTAGTGCATCGCTTCGCAATCCATATACTAACGAGGCTGCAATTACAAAGTACATCAAACCCAACAATGCCATTGCTGCCGATTTTCAATATTACTACATAGCGCGCAACAAAAATTGTACCTTCCTATCACTGGACGAAAATGGAATGATGGATAAAAAAATGGAGTATATCTACAAAAACAAGTTCAGATACTTCATAGTAAGCAACAAAAACTGGGCTGCTGATTACTACCATACTGAGGTGCAAAAAAACAACTACAAACTCATAGCAACATTAAACATGGAAAACAATGCATCGGGCTTGTTTGACCGAATAATAAAAAAACTACCCTACCGCATCAGCGAAAGCTACTCTTGCAGAATATATGAATATACAGGTAACTAACCTCTATCAAAAGAACACCCAACGATAAAACATTAGCATATAATGACACTCATTTTCTGGCAGGGCATCATCAGCATTCACCAACATTCTTTTCTGGAGACCTTGGCTCAACAGCCAGATGTAGAAAAAGTGGTGCTGATAGTAGAAAATGATATTTCCACCTATCGCAAAAATATGGGATGGGGCATACCTGAGTTTAAACATGTAACGGTTATTGTATCGCCAACAGCGCAACAGGTAACTGACACTATACACACCTTCAAAGATGCCATTCATATAATGGGCGGCATCAGAGTGGGGAAAATGCTAGCTACAGCAATGGATGAATGCATTAAACTAAAATGCAAATTGGGTATCATGACAGAACCCTTCAACAATGCTGGCACCAAAGGACTACTACGAACCCTAAAATACAAGTACTACAAGCTGCGCTATTTCAAACACATAAACTTTGTACTGGCCATAGGTGCACAAGGCGTACTGCAATATACCAGCCTTGGTTTTAACACCGAACGGTTGTACCCCTGGGCATACTTCATAACGGTACCTACCCAAACAAGAACTGAAAACCCTACCGAAAATATACGCATAATGTACGGCGGCAGACTAGAAGCTGCAAAGGGAATATACAATTTTGTAGAAGAACTGACCCAGTGCGATATGCGCAATTATTCACTAGATGTATATGGCGAGGGCGAGGATGCCGAAAAACTAAAACACTTGGTGAAGCTAAAAGGACGAACTGAAAACATACAGTTTTTCCCTTTTCTTAAGTATGAAGATCTACTTAAGGTATATGCTTCCTACGACTGGGTGGTACTACCTAGCGCTCAAAAAGATGGATGGGGAGTAGTGGTGAGCGAAGGCATGCTGAATGGCCTTAAAGCGCTGTGTAGCGACATATGTGGCGTAAGCAGAGTAATACAACCTGGCAAAAACGGACTAGTATTCAACTGGGCAGAACCTCACAACTGTATCAATGCCATCATGAACATGTTGCTCAATGAAGGATTTGCCACTCCATCACAAATACAACATTGGGCAAATAAAGGTATCAGTGCCGAGGCTGGAGCTAGTTATTTTGTGAAGATTATAAACAATGTGTACAACCAAAAACCGAAACCAAATATGCCTTGGAATACACCCTGCATATAAAAATATAGATACAATCAGTTTCAATAACTAACCATATAGATACTTTACCCAATGACACTTATAGATGCTCTGTATATCAACAAAGGCGGTGGTGCAGTACTATTGCAGTACCTGATAGAAACCATACTTGCTGGAGCACATAAAGATAAATTTTTCTTCCTGCTCGACCCTCGTTTTGAAATACCAGCACAACTTACTACCAACTACAGTGTAATACCCAACAAGGTAAGTGAGCGCGTAAAATTCTACAAACAACACCGAAACGATTACACTAAAGTGTTTTGTTTTGCCAACACACCTCCTCCTATCAAAATGAAAGTACCTGCATATACCTATATGCACAATCAGAAACTACTGGAGGCACCCAAGTACAAGTTTAAAAAAATGTTTTGGACGCAGTACATCAAATATCTTTTCATAAAACGTTACAACAGCAATACCGACTACTACATAGTACAAACCCCGCACATGGTAAAGGAACTGGTGGAAGTGGGGCTGAAAGACAATAAACATTGCCTGACCATACCTTTTTACGACAACAAAAAATACATAGGCGGCGGAAAACCGTTTGCACAACGACCTTTGGATGAGTTTGTGTTCATCAGCAATCCATCGCCACAAAAAAACTACCCCAATCTACTAAATGCCTGGGAATACCTGCTGCAGAATGGCCACACGCCCACCCTGCATGTAACCATAGACCATACTGCACCAGCACTGCTAGAGCGCGTACGCCTACTCAATGAGCGAGGCACCAAAATAGTAAACCACACCTATGTAGACCCTCGGGAATTGTACTTCAACTGTGCCTACCTCATTTTTCCGTCTATAATGGAGAGTTTTGGGCTGCCACTCATAGAGGCTGCCGATAGTGGAATGAAGATAATAGCATCAGACCTACCCTTTGTATATGATGTAGTCACCCCCAGCCTCACCTTCAACCCCAACGACCCTAAAGCAATAGCCAATACCGTACTAGAAGCCATCAGCAACCCTAACCTGCACACCCCCACCATTGTCACCCAAAACCAAGTAAATGAGTTAGTGGAATTGTTGGTATAATTAACAAAGGGAATGGACTCATAATGTTCATTAAAATAAACAAAAACCATGTATAATGTCTGTTTTTACAAACATTATACACCATCACCCTACCCCCACCCCCTACCTATTAGCTAGCCCCTTCATTATCTTATCGCCCGCACTCGTCAGCAACCCACACACCAAGCCCGATAGCAGCGCCGCAAAGAAGCCCAGCATCAGCATTACCTGTGTCACTGTAGCACCAGATTCCGCATGTATCTTAGCAAACTTTGCCGCATCGGGCGCATGATGTGCCAGATACACACCCTGCATCAGTATATGAAACAGTGTCACTATCGCAGTGTTTATCACCCCTATCAAGAACCCATGTGCAAAATACCGCGCCTCGGCATACCTTGCCAGCACATACGCACACAGCAGGTACACAGGTGTGCCCAGCAGCGACTCATACTTTGTAGGTATGTAATACACTGTCACCACCCCCATTAGCACACCGGTCAGCGACAATAGTCCTATCAATTTCCAATTCATAAACAGCGCTACTATTACAACTATTTTTTATTTACTCCTCAGTATTCACTAGTTCATTAACTTATATACAGGTCCGTTTGCAGTGGCCCACCCGGTGTCACCGCATATTGCTCCAGGTCGCTAATGCCCGCTGCTTTCAGCACATCCTCGTCCAGATACAGATTGCCACTGCACTCCCTTGCCGGCTGGCTTAGTATGTAATACGCACAGTCTGCTAGTATTCGCGGTTTGCGGCTCCTAGCCATCAGCATATCGCCCCCCAGCAGGTTTTTTACAGCTGCCGTAGCTATGGTAGTCACCGGCCACAGCGAGTTAGCCGCCACACCGTCCTTTCTGAATTCCTCTGCCCATGCCAGCGACATCATACTCATGCTATACTTGCTTATCGTGTAGCCTATATAGGGCGCTATCCACCTCGGGTCCATGTTTATGGGCGGCGACAGCGTCAGTATATGTCCATTGGCACTTTTTTTCAGGTAGGGCACGCAGTGTTTGGTCACCATAAATGTACCTCTCACGTTGATGTCGTGTACCAGGTTAAACCGCTTCATATCCGTATCCTCCGTATTGCTCAGTGCTATAGCCGATGCATTATTCACCAGCATATCTATACCCCCAAATCGCTCCACCGCCTGCTGCACCGCATTGCGTATCTGTGCTTCATCTCTTATGTCGCACTGCACAGCCAGCCCCACACCACCTGCTTGGTTTATCTTTTCTACTGCCGTGTGTATGGTGCCACCCAGCCGCTCATCTTCTTGCACAGTTTTGCCTATCACCACTATATTGGCACCTGCTGCTGCTAGCTTCAGGGCTATGGCCTCGCCTATGCCTCTGCTGGCACCTGTTATAAACGCTGTTTTACCGCTCATTTCCATAGGTCATACTGTTTTGTCTGTTACGAAGTTAACAAACTCACCACAACTACTACACTTTTTGCCGCCAGCCCAGCCTTCTTTCAAAATCCTTCTCATTTCATCCTTCCTTACAATAACTTTGCCCATCATACCTATTGCACACCACAACAGTACCAACCATACAACAAGATGAAAATACTACTAGCGCAGCAAAACTACCACATAGGCAACTTCGAAGCCAATACCCAGAAAATACTGGCTGCCATAGCTCATGGTAAAGCAGTAGGTGCCGAGCTCGTGGTGTGCTCAGAACTGGCTATTTGTGGCTATCCACCCCGCGATTTTCTCGAATTCTCCGATTTCATCACCCAAGCGCACAACGCCCTCCACACCATTTGTCAGGCTGCCGACACCATAGGCGTACTTGTGGGCTGCCCCGCTCCCAACCCCGACCCCAAGGGCAAAAACCTGCACAACAGTGCCTACCTGCTCTACAACCAATCCATACACGGCGTAGCACACAAAACCCTGCTACCCACCTACGACATATTCGATGAGTACCGCTACTTCGAGCCCGCTACCTCCTGGAATGTGCTCCACTTCAAAGGCAAAAAACTAGCCGTTACCATCTGCGAAGACATCTGGGACATCGTTGACGACCCACTGTATCGGGTCTGCCCCATGGACCAACTGCTACCGCAGCAGCCCGATATCATGATCAACCTCAGCGCGTCACCGTTCGACTACCTCCATGCCGATGGCAGGCGCGACATAGTGAGCCGCAATGCCGCCCGCTATGCACTACCCCTCATCTACTGCAACACCACCGGC
>CAMDNC010000071.1 GCA_945902755.1 Flavipsychrobacter stenotrophus | reverse complement strand
CCAGCCCCCCTTGCGCCAGCTAACTAATACCACACCCCCCAAAGCCAGTTTATAACACCCCAAAACACCCCTTCCGGAAACCATCACCAAAACTGGTTAAAAATCGGCTATAACCCGCTCCCAGAGCGGAAACCATTTTTTATGATATACACGTAGCTGTATATCATAGTGCGAAAAGCGTATTATCATAGATTCCCAATTTGCTGCTTTCAGCATCCCAATTCACCTTTGTGCCCTAAACACTAAAAATCCAAAACTATGACCCTTACAGACCAAAAGAAACAAGCTCTCGAGCTCTATGTCAACCAATCCTTCACCCAGCAGCAGATCGCCAACGCCCTCGGCGTCTGTGTCCGCACTGTCCATAACTGGGTCAAGCAACACGCTTGGGATCGCCTACGTCTGGCAACTCACCAAGCACCAGCACTCATTGCAGACAATTTCAGCAGCCAACTCGTAGAGCTCCAAAATAACATAGCTTCAAGAGAGCCCGGCAAACGTATACCTACCCTACAAGAAATGGAAATCATGCGGAAACTTACTGTCTGCATCGCCAACACCAAGAAAACCGTCAGCCTACCACAAGTCACGCAAATGATGAGAATGTTCCGCTCATTCGTTTTCGACAACCGCTCAAAACCTTATGCCCAAGGCGTAGCCGACCTTATCGATGGCTTTATCGAGGCACGTTCCCGTTTCGGTTATTCCCCTTTCGAACTAGAATTTGGCGTAGAAAAAATCCAACACATCGACCCATTGTACAGTCCATACGTCGATACCATAGCCAAAGAAACCACCGAACCAGTCATCCCAAGATTTTACGAACCACCGAACACCACTACCACCACACCCCCAGAAACCAGCAAAAGAACACACGTCATCGACACCAGTACCTGGACCGACGACATGCTCATTGCCATCAACGAAGAACTCAGCAACCACGAAGCCATCAAAAACATGCCACCCGAACAACAAAAAACTTATGCCGAACTGTCTCAGATACTTAAGCCAGTTATGGAAAGTAGAATACCATTGATAGTCAACGACTTAGCCCCCAAAACGCATGAAACAACCGGAAACGAAGCCGGACCACAGCCCCTTCGGCTGTCCCTCCGCTCTCGCTCTCTTCCCCGCTCTGAAAATCCCTCTGACCTGCCCGATACTGATACATTACCGGAAAATGAAACCTCATTGATAATCAACGACTTAGACCCCAAAACCCATGAAACAACCGGAAACAAAACCGGAATACAGCCCCTTCGGCTGCCCCTCCGCTCTCGCTCTCTTCCCCACTCTGAAGATCCCTCTGAGCTACCCGATACTGACTCATTACCGGAAAATGAAACACCATTGATAATCAACGACTTAGACCCCAAAACCCATGAAAACACCGGAAACAAACCGGAAAATCCAACACCCCCTAAAACACCCACTCCTCCCAAAGACAATCTGATCCGTCAGGGCGAGGTATTCTCACGTCCTGTATATGTTACCCCCACATGGCCCTTCCGCGAGGAGCCTCGTGGCAACAAATACAAGTACTAACCACCCCATACCGGAAAAGTGAATAGTATTGATTATCAACGACTTACATGTCAAAACGCATGAAACAACCGGCAACAAACCGGCAATCCCGAAAAATAAAATCCTGTCTTTTTATGGAATGTTTTTCTTTTGTACTCTTTATCAATACCACACAATATTTGTTGTTTGTCAGCACACGCACCACATACTACACTCACCGACGAAGAGTTGCTACAGGTCTATCGCACCACTGGGCAAAATCAGTTCTTGGGTGTATTGCTCCAGCGCTACACAGGGCTGCTACTGGGTGTGGCTATGAAGTATCTTAAAGACCGCTCCCTTGCAGAAGATGCTGTGCAGCAGGTATTTGAGGCAGTGCTCACACACATGCCATCTGAGCCCATCCTCAATTTCAAAGGCTGGTTATACATACTCATGCGCAATCATTGCTTGCAGCAGCTTCGCAGCAAAACATACACCGCTGGCGAAGAGCACATCGAGGCACTCCCTTACGATGCTGGCACAGGCACCGAAGAGGCATACCAGTACGAGCATACATTACAGCAAATGACCGAAGCCATTGAGCTACTCTCCGAGGAGCAGCGCAGCACCATCACACTCTTTTATTTGCAGCGGCATACTTACGAGCAGATAATTGAACGCACAGGTTATACCTTTATGCAGGTAAAAAGCTACATACAAAACGGAAGAAGAAACCTCAAAACTATTTTATCAAAAAAACTGGGCAATACCCGGCTATGACCAACAACGACTACATATCGCCCCTGCAGCCCGACAAAGGCAACAAAGGTCCCCTGCCCGAGGATAAGCTATTAGCTTATCTCGAGGGCAAGCTATCCCCTCAGGAGCAGCACGAGGTAGAGCAATGGTTGGCAGAAGAAGGTATGGAAAACGATGCTCAGGAAGGGCTGGCAGCACTCGCTGCCTCAGAGCGCAGCCAGAGTATTACTCGCATCAATAGCAAGCTCCACAAAAAGCTGGCCAAACCCAAAAGGCGCACCCTCCGAACCGATACCAATATCGTAGCCGTTATCATCATTTTCCTTTTACTGATAGTAGCAGCTTACTGTGTCATCAGGAGTTTTTAATAGCAGATAGGTATAAAAATAGTTGTTTTCTTTATAATGTAAGAAAGTAGTGTTATTAATTGGTTTTTTTGTATCTTCATAGTACACAATTCCCTGTTTATCACTACACAATGCATAACATACTTTTGTCTCAGGTCGTAAATGACGAGTGTAACCTGCGCACACTCATCAATCATACTGACGACCCCATTTGGCTAATAGATACACAATACACTATTCTCGAGTGTAATAGTTCTTTCAGCAATTGGGTCGCTCATTTTATTGGTACACCCTTAGGTAAGGGCGATAATGTCTTGTACAATGGCATCAACCAACATTACCTTAACAAATTTGCTATGTGCTATCAGTTAGCACTCAGTGGCAAATCCTTCACTGCTGTCGAAGACTTTAACATAGAAGGTCAAATACATTATGCCAGAATTATATTCAATCCCGTTGTGCAAAATGGGGTTGTAGTAGCAGTCAGTTGTTATGCCCGCGATATCACAGAGCACCGCAAGCACCTCAATCAAATAGAACAGCAGAACAAAGCACTGAGGCAAATTGCATTTTTAGAGTCACACAAAATCAGAGGACCTATAGCCACAATTCTAGGATTAGGCCAGTTCCTGAACACGCATAATCCTACCGACCCCGCCAATATAGAGATCATAGAAGGCATCATACACACCTCCACCGATCTTGATATTATCATACATGAGGTAGTGCACCTCATCAATAGCGTTGAGAAAGAGTTCGGTATTCAGTATACTTAACTACTTTGTTACTGTCACGTAGGCGGTAGTAGTGCCAGCGGTTATGCGGGCTATATAAGTGCCATTGGGCAGCTTACTTACATCCAATGTATTGGTGTTGATGGCAATACCCACACTTTTGCCGCATAGGTCATAGAGCTCTATCACATATTGTGTCCAGTGTGCTGGCATGCCAAAGTTTAATAGGCCATTTTGCACAGGGTTGGGGTAGGCAGTTACTTGTTCGTTCTTAGGTGTAGTTGTGGTAGGTACACTGGCAGGTAGTGGGTCATAATAGCGGGTAGTGGCGTTTATCTCCACACCACCTACCGATATCGCAGTTACCCACAGCGCAGGGTAATGAGCCACATTGGTCATGTACTTATATTCTATTGTAGTTCTCGGTAATCCAAAGGTAGTGCCGCTTATAGATACTGAGTCTATCTCATT
Organism: Flavipsychrobacter stenotrophus; assembly: GCA_945902755.1. GTDB lineage: Bacteria > Bacteroidota > Bacteroidia > Chitinophagales > Chitinophagaceae > Nemorincola > Nemorincola stenotropha_A. The sequence goes on along the minus strand of CAMDNC010000071.1, from coordinate 12,833 downwards.
GATCTCAGAGCGCACTCTTATACAGTTTACCGGCGTGGTATAGTAGGGAGTAGTAATAGTTCCCCAGCCGTCTACAGTCGATTTGCGGTAGCCTTTTTGTTGTATGCTACCAAAGGTCGCCGCCCCATAGGTTAGGTCAAAATCGGTACTGTCTACATCCCCATATTCTAGCGGAAAATGGTACCATGCATCAGGCTTAGTATACATACTGCCCAGCGGAAAACCCGATATCGTAGCCCCAAAAGCTTCTGCTGCAAAACACCTCGGCGTAGACAGAATATTGAAGAAAGTATGCAGATTGTTGATGGTAATACCAGCTGCTATCAGCCCTATACCCGGTATACTGTCAGCTATTTTGTAGCCATAGCAGGTAGGGTCTGTTATCGTCAGCCCAAACAGTGGGTTAACCTCACTAGGTCTTTTATACTCATCTACACCTTGGCTGGTAGCAGTCAGGCTATAGTTCCAGGTCATATTTGCACCGCCATCAGTAGCAAAGGTGGCACCTGCTGCCGTAGCATTGCTATATTGCAGCTTATCGCCACGCACAGGCATATCGCTCTCCGTTATAGATATTTGAGCCTGCGCAGTGTATATAGGGAGCAGAGCTATTGCCAGCAAGGTAGACCTGATCATCGTATTTATATTATTTATGCAAATGTACAATTGTTGCTACAATAAATACTTAAGTCAATCTAGTATACTTTCAAAAAATCAAGCTCATTTCAGCCACTTACCTATCACTGGCATTCCCGCTAGCTCTTGTCGTTCTCTTACCAGCACAGCGCCCACAAATGCGCCCATCAGCACAGTGGCAGATGCTATATGCAGCACCACACTATCTGTAAGGGCTACCACACCCTGCTGAGTAGCATACAGAGTCAGCATGATAGCAATATAGCTCAGTAGCTTACCAGTAGCATAGGGCACAGGGTAGTATCGTTGCCCCAGCCCGTAAGATAGGCCCATCATTACCACATAAGCAGCCAGTGTAGCCCATGCACAGGCATACATACCATAGGTAGGTATAAAGGCTACATTCAGCCCTATTGTTACTGCCGCTCCTGCTAGGGTTATCAGCATACCCATATACATCCGGTCGGTTATTTTATACCATACAGATAGGTTGTAGTAGATGCCCAGTGCTATGTTGGCAGCAAGCAATATTGGTACAACCCCCAGCCCACTTCTGTATTGCGATGCTACAATGTATTGCCACAGGTCTATATACAATGCCGTAAACAGAAATGCCACACACAGCGTCACCACAAACCACTTCATGACCCGGGCATACATAACCGGTGCATTCTTATTGCCCGCCTGCCCAAAGAAAAACGGTTCTGCCGACATCTTAAATGCCTGAATAAATAGGGTGATGAAGATGGCTATTTTGTAGTTGGCTGCATAGATACCCAATTGGGTTTTGGCAGCTGCAGCATCCATGAGTAGTAGCTTGGGCAGCATCAGTCGGTCCATGGTTTCATTTACCATGCCACCCATACCCACTATCAGCATGGGCCAGCAATAGATGAGTATCTTTTGCCATAATTCTTTATCAAACCCAAATTTGTAGCCTACCCACTCCTTGTACAGCAGCAGAAACGTCACCACCGATTGTGCCAGATTGGCCATTATCAGAAAGCCAACAGGCGTGTATTGTAAATACCATTGTGCAAAAGCTGTATCAGGGTGACCAGCTACCTGACTAGGGCAGTAAGCTACTAGCCACACTGTAAGCAGGATGTTGACAAATATGCCCGCTACTCGGGTAAATGCATACTTTTTGGGTCTTCCCTCTTGTCGCAGGCGTGCATAGGGTATAGCAGCCATAGTATCAGCAGCCATTATCAGCACACACCATATTATGTACTCAGAGTGGCTACCTAGCCCTATAAAATCGCTGATGGGCTGCCTGAAATAGATGAGTATACCACTTAGCACCACCGAACTAATGAGCAATGAAGTAAAAGTAGTCTGAAATAGCTTGTTTTTATCTGTACCAGTAGCTACAAACCTGAAGTAAGCGGTCTCCAGCCCATAAGTATACACTATGTTGAAGAAAGACATACCAGCATAAATCATGCTGAAATTACCATAGTCTACCATCCCCGATGGATTGTTGAGCATATAGGTAATAATCGGTGTCAATAGTTGGTTTAGTAGTTTGGCAGCTATGTTGCTCAGCCCATACCATACCGTTTGCCCCGCTAATTGTTTCAGAGATGCCAATGCGTCTTTTTACTGTAAATGTAGAAAGTATATGCTACACAATATAAAGATGTGTAGTTAAAGTGCCGCCACTATTTCTTTAACTAAAAAGAGAAGCGTATAGGTCTTGTTTATTTATTTGTAAGTGAGTTGCTACACTATCAAGTATGGAAGTTAATGTGCCTATTTTTGGCGGGTCATGGTTAGGTATAGTAATGTGATGCTCACCGTTCATTTGGGTGGTGACTCTGATGTGGCTACCAGTTTGCCTAGTAAGTGAATAGCCATAGATTTTCAGGTATTTAATTAGTTCCTTACCACTTAGGTTTCTTGGTATTTTCATGCAGCAAATACTTCTTCCTTAACAAAATGCAGACGTATCATTTTGGGCATCGTAGTGGCATCGTCGTAGTGGCAGTGTACAGCATCTTTTACCATAGAGCGTAGTTCTTCTATAGTATCTGCCTGGGTTATTATAGATGCGGTTAGTCCTTTTGCCATATACCCACCTTCAGCACATTCTTCTACAAGAAATATGATTTCATTCATTTTTTATGGTTTTAAGTGCATACATTACACTTACTTTTTCACTTTCTATCCTATAGTCCAGGTTTCTTTGCCCGATAGTAGTTTGTCCAGATTGCCCTTGCCCTTGGTGGCTATTACCTCCTGTATTTGCAGGTTCAGCTCATCTTCGTAAGTGGCGCGTTCTCTAGCATAAAATACCCCAAACGGACGAGGAAAATGCCCTTCGTGAGTAGGATTGTCGAAGAAACGGGTAAGTATCTGTGCTTTATAAAAATCTGTTTCGTCATGTATCCACAGGTCATCTGCGCTATATTGTTCGCCCAGATCCACCAATTGGGGTTTGTGTCCGTCTAGTCTTATGCCCTTGTTTTTGTCGGCACCATATATCAGTGGTTTGCCTTGCTCCAGCATCAGCGTTTCTTCTGCACGGCTACCTTTTTCTGTAAATATTTCGAAGGCACCATCGTTAAAGATGTTACAGTTCTGGTATATCTCCAGAAACGAAGATCCGTGATGCCCATTCGCACGTAGCAGCATCTGTTGCAGGTGTTTGGGGTCGCGGTCCATGCTGCGGGCTATAAATGTGCCCTCTGCACCCATTGCCAACGCCAGCGGGTTGAACGGATGATCGAGACTACCCATTGGGGTAGATTTGGTAATCTTATGTATCTCTGATGTAGGGGAGTACTGACCCTTGGTGAGTCCGTATATTTGGTTGTTGAACAGGAGAATGTTTACATCAAAGTTGCGACGTAGCAGATGAATAGTATGATTGCCACCTATGCTCAGTCCATCGCCATCACCAGTTACTATCCACACACTCAGTTCTGGGCGGCTGGCCTTCAATCCCGATGCTATAGCGGTAGCCCTACCATGTATAGAGTGCATGCCATAGGTGTTCATATAGTAGGGAAAGCGCGAGCTACATCCTATGCCAGATATGATCACAATTTGCTCTCTAGGGATACCCGTTTGTGGCAATATGGTCTGTACTTGTTTCAGAATAGAATAGTCGCCACATCCAGGGCACCAACGCACTTCTTGGTCGGTAGTAAAGTCTTTTGCTGTTAGCGGAGTCGCCGCCGTCGGTATTGCTGCATCACTCATAAGATTGCAAATTTACGATATTGCAGTCAGGCTATGAAACCGGTAATAAGGATTTTATACATTTTTTGGAATATTGCTTACTTTTAGTCATAAAACAAGTATAAAAATGAAACCGATAACCATAGTAGTTGCCAGTTTACTCATTTCTGTTACAGCACACGCCCAAACAGCCCCTAGGGCAAATGTGCGTGCTGGCAATGGTGCAAATAAGATTCGTAAAAATGCTGTGGGGGGTACTATTAAGGATTTGCGCAGGCAACCAGTACCCAAGTTGCAAGCCTACTTGTACAGAAATGACACATTAATAGGGTCGGGCTACACTTCCTCAGAAGGTGCTTTTGAAACAAGTAATGTACCACCCGGTACTTATGCGCTGCGTATTGTATATCCATCCAGTGGCAAAAGGATAACTATTACTGGAGTGCCTGTAAAGCTGAAAACCATCACACCCGTTAATCTTATGGTTAATCAGCCTGTAGAAGATTCTACCATTAGCTACAACGATATTGCCCCAAAAACAGAGACTAAAAAGTAAACTGCGATTGTTGGTTTTGACGCACTTAAACTTATAAAAAAACAAACGCCGTACAGCAATGTATGGCGTTTGTAAGTATATGCGTTGCGATTTTCTTATTTCTTGTACACCTTTACAGAGAGTGTATAGTCTTCTATAATGTCTATTTGCTGCTCGCGGCTCATTCTGCCTATTTTAGCCGATTTTGGCAGTTTTATATTCTTTTCGTCTGGCAGTTTGTGTAGCAGGTTGGTGATGGCAGATGCATTGACAGCAAAGGTCTTTTCCTCACGCTCTTCGCCCACAGCAGTAAGCAGTCCCAGAATGTTGCCCTTAGCGTCTACTAGTGGCGATCCGCTCTGTCCATGGCCTACAGGCAGCTCTAGTGTATACTGGCTATTGTTTCCGTCAAATCCGTTTCTGCCACTTATGTAGCCCTCGCTGTAAGCTATCTCATCGGTAGGGAAACCTAGCGTAAAAATATGAGTGCCCAGACCCGCCTTGCTGCGACTGAAACTATACGGTAGATCGCCCTTGCCAAATCTAAAGCCCGGCTTGTCTACTTTCATGATAGCAACATCTGCCGCGGCATCAAAAGTTACCAGCGATGCTTTGAAGTACTGACCATTGTTATTAAGGATATACACTGAGTCTCCATAGCCGTTTTCGTCATGGATAACGTGGTAAGCGGTTACAAAGTAGCCATTGTTGGTGAGTGCAAAACCAGTACCCGTCTTTTTAACATCTGACGGTGGAGGAGCTGTTTTTTTTGCTTTATCGAGGTCTAGCTCCAGTTGTTTTTGTTTTTGCAGTTGTTTGGCTTGTTCTATTTTCAGTCCGGTTACCTCGCGGCTTATGGTGTTGTAGCGAGATACGGTTTTGTTGATAGATGGTTTAAGGCTCCAAAAGGTAATGCTGGAAGTAAGTATGGCTACACCTGCCGCTACCGATGCCGTACGCCAAAACTCTGGTGTAAATACTATGTGTTTAGCTTTTGTAGTTTTTTTAGTGTTTTGCGGCTTGCTCTGGATATCGCGGAGCATGGAGCGGAATCTCTTTTGCTTGCCGTTGTCAGCCATTGCGCGAATCAGGTCGGTAGTTTCGTAGAAATCTGCAGAGAACGCAGTGTCTGTTGCCAGTCTGTGTTTCAGTTTTGCAAAATCGTCCTGAGACATTGTACCTGCCAGATAGGTTTCGGCAAGCTCCCAGATATTGTTGTTATTGTTAGACATTACTCGTTTTATAAAAAACTATTAACCAATATTTTTACTCAATCACCTCCTCTTTTCGTAAGTACTCACATCGAATGAAATATTTTTTTCAGTCGTGTAAGGCACTTATACTTCTGTGTTTTGGCATTATCCGTGTTCGTGTACCCGAAGTCTGCCGCTATTTCCTGCATGCTCTTGTCCTGATGGTAATATGCCTTCAGTATAGACCGGCAGGGTTCGCCTACCTGCTCCAGCGCCTCGTCTAGTTGGTTGTAGTGTGCTTCACGTTCTTCATGAGCATCTATATCCTCTTCGTAGGCTATGCCGTTATCGTTTTCCTCTTCATCAGTGCCAGTATTATCTAGCAGTGCTATAGGGTCTCTGTTTTTTCTTTGCAGCTTTTTGTACCATAGGTGTTTACTGATAGCAAACAAATAAGTACCTACACTACAGGTAAGCCTGAACTCTTCGCTCTGCGCTTTGCTAAACAACACTACCATTGCCTCCTGAAACAGGTCATCGGCATCGGTAGCAGATCCGCCGTTTTTCAGTAACCATCCGTTAATAATACGATAGTTCTGACGGTATATCTGTTCTGTGGCTTCCCGCTCACCCTGAGCGAGTGCTGCCAATAGTTGCTGTTCCGTGTTGGTATGGCTTTGCACTTATTAATACTTAATTGTCAAAAAAGTAACCCGTTTAATTTGAGCTTTTTGTTTATTTCTGATCATGCCCTATTCTACCGTTACAAATGTACTATTTACATCGTGCTTGATAACCTTACAGAGTTGTGTTGCTGTATTAAAAAACGCCCCAATGAGGGGCGTTTTCTGAGTATAAAAAATAAATTAAAGTAAAATACTACGGGGCAATAGCGTAGGTGATATTGCATTTTTCTTCGTCGTCTGTACGTATAAGGGTTAGGTGATGTGTTTCTACCATAGGTATGATGTACTTAGCGGTAGTGCCTTTTTTACTTTTCTTGAGGGTAAGGATCACATTGCCTACTTCGTCAGATGTAAGCGTATAGGTACCAGTTTCCTTTGGGTTGTCGCGCATATCCCTGTAGGTTTTTACGTAGGTGCCAAAGTTGACATTATTGCTGTTTGAAACCGTAAGCTGCAATGTAGAAAACCAATTGATGTAGTGGGCTTCAGAACCTATTTTGTCTGGGCATTTCATGCCTACAAAGTACCAGGTCTTGTCAAAAAGGTCGTAGCGATTGATAGGGTGGGTGTTGCTGGGAGGAAAAGGCGGTTTTTGCGCCAATACTGCCAGCGGAAGTGTCATAAGACAAACCAGGAAAATGTTTTTGAGCATGTTTTTCACCATAAAAATGATTTTCTTCGGAGTAAAAGTAATAAAACCTTCCTATAATTTCATAAAACTGAATCGCAAAATAAACAATATTATTTGAAGCGTGAAAATTGTTCGTACCGATGGGTTAGCATTCGTGTCTGAAGAGCATAATATGGATATAGCGAAAAAGTTAATTGATAATGGTGGTTAAACAATGTAAAGGAATATGGGGCATCAGAACACTTTATTTTTTTCGAGAGGTTTATAAGCTAAATGCACCAATTGCTTTTTTGTACATTTGCGCCCTAATATATGTCAGCTCTAAAATTTTACCCGTTAGTAGTGAAAGAAGTTAACCGGGAAACTTCTGATTGTGTTTCGGTATCATTGATAGTGCCAGCCGGCATGAGTGAGGCTTTCAGATTTGTGTCTGGGCAGTATCTCACGTTTCGCAAGTTTTTGGATGGTGCTGAGGTGCGCCGTTCTTATTCTATTTGCTCCAGTCCGGCAGAAGGTGAGCTACGCGTGGCAATAAAAAAGGTGGAGCAAGGTAAGTTTTCGAGCTATGCCTGCGATGTGCTGAAAGCTGGAGATGTGCTGGAAACGATGCCACCGATGGGCAACTTTACGCCCCATGATACTGCAGGTGGTGCGCGCAATTATCTGGCTTTTGCTGCTGGTAGTGGCATTACGCCCATCATGAGCATTATGAAGCATGCGCTGGAAAGTAATCCTGAAAATACATTTACACTAGTATACGGGAATCGTTCTCGCAATAGTATAATATTCAGAGAGGCCATAGAAGCCCTGAAGAATAAGTATATGCTGCGTTTGCGCCTGTACCATGTACTGAGTAGGGAGTATATGGACATTCCTTTGTTTAGCGGCAGGCTGAATGCAGCTAAATGTTCGGAGTTTTGTGAGCGCCTGATAGACGTTTCGGCAATAGATGAGACATTCATATGTGGACCTGAAGAAATGATACTATCTGTGCGCCAGCAATTGCTGGATATGGGCATGGCCAGCAATAAGGTGCACATAGAATTGTTTACATCACCCGATCAGGGCAAAAAGAAAGATGCAACAACAGCTAGCCAACAAAAGGGCAACAGTGGACCTGTAAGTAAGGTGAGTATAACACTGGATGGTGCAACGTTTGAAATGGATGTGCCATTTGAAGGGGAAAGCATACTAGACGCAGCGCTACGAAATGGTGCCGACCTACCCTATGCTTGTAAAGGTGGGGTTTGCTGTACTTGCCGAGCCATGGTGACAGAGGGTGTAGTGGATATGGATGTAAACTATGCACTAGAGCACGACGAGATAGAAAAAGGTTTTGTGCTAACTTGCCAAGCACACCCACGTACTGAAAAAGTGTTGATAGACTTTGATGCGAGATAAGACAACTGTAAAAGTGTTGTGTAACAATGGATTGGTAAGCAGAGAATCAGCGAAAAAGGCCTTGTTACATAATTTCAAATAAAATTTGCAAAAGTTATGGATTTTTGAAAATGACGATTATATTTGCAAGACTAAATTAAAAAAACAATCTGTATGAAAAGACTGATCCTCGCTTTATTAGCTGCGGGAACTGTAGTAACAGCAAACGCTCAGGAACCAAGAAGTATACTGTTGTATGGCAATGTTGGCGTACAACAACAGAGAATGCCATCTTTGCAGAAGAACACGAACTGGAATGCTACTCCTGGTGTGGGTTATCAGTTCAATCATAACTGGACTGTGGGTGGTAACATCAGCTGGGCTCAGGATGCTGTGAAAAGCAGCACTGGCAGCAAAGTAACTGACAATATGTATCGCGCTGGTGCATTTGTACGTTATTCTCAGTACATCCGTAAGAGCGAAATATTCTTCTGGTTTGCACAATACGAATTTGCATACGCAGGTGGTTACAGAACTAACGATGGTAACCCAGCAACAAACAAACACAATGGTATCCACACTAACTTGTTCCCAGCATTGGGTATCAATGTAGGTCGTGGCATAGCGCTTAACTTCTCTGTAGGTGGTGTAGAATACAGCACAGACAAAGCTGATGGTGCAACATATAGCGACAACAGATTCGGATTTACATTTGGTAACCAAATGAACTTCGGTATCAGCAAAAACTTCAACGTTGGTCACAAAATGCACGCTCACCACGAGCCAGGCGATGAAGTACACAGCCGTAAAATAGACAGAATGGAGGACGAAGATGATGCTGCTCCAAAACCAAAGAAAAAACAACGCAGCAGGGACGAAGATGAATAAATTCATCCCCTGATCTGAAAAGATACACTTAACCGGCGTCCTGTACATTGCGTACAGGACGTTGTTGTTTGGGAAGTGCATTAATGACAAATAGTAGCAAGGAGAAGTTTACAAACAATGGTTTGTACACAGAAAAATACTACCTGCATACTATGATAGCAATAAAAACGTTAGTGTAAGAGCTTGCATACCTTATGAGAACATACTTGATAATAACAGCCCTACTGGCAGCAGTAGCCGCAAACGGACAAGATACGGCTGTGGCTACTATAAAAAATCGGCCACAGAATTTTGGTAGAAACAGCTATACAGCTACTGTGGCCATGGGCATAGCCAATGGCTATAAAACTGACTATAATGTACCCAATGGTTTTGCGAAGGGTAATGTAACTGGTTTTGCACCCATATATGCTCGAGTAGAGTATGGTATAAGCAAAAGGGTGAGTATAGCTGTAGGTGCATCTTTCAATACGATACACTACAACACCACCAAAATATATCAGGGTTATAACGGACCTATATACAGAAATGCTACCAACAAGCATAGAATATTTAGCGGTGGCATAATGGCGTTTTATCATTTCAGGTCTATGCTAGGCTCTAAAAAGCTGGACCCATTTGTGGGTGTAGGGATAAGCATTAACAATATCAATCAGAGTGCCTACCCTCAGGGCGATAGCACTACCGTAGCTCAGCGAAGCCATAGTGCTATGCCGTTTTTGAAAGCCGGAGTACGCTATTATGTTTCAGACATTTTCAGTCTATATGCCGATGCTGGATATGACAAACTTAGTATAGCAAGCATAGGTGTTTCTTGTAGGTTTGCTGGGAAGAAATAAACGGGATAATAGTATTCTTCAGGGCATTTAAAAAGGGGCTGGCAGCCCCTTTTTAAATTGATACAGTAAGTTATTGATTACAATGCTCCCAGTCGGGTTTTGATGTATTCGAGCGAACGTTCAGTCATTGGGATGTCGATGCTCATAGCATCTGTAATGGTAAGTCCATTTTGCTCTGAGAAGTAGTATTTGCCATTTTCTTTTTTACTAACGGTAATAACGTTCATAACATATCCGATGGGGAGTGAAACATATGGTCCTAGGTTAAAAGATTTTGTTGCGTTTTCGTAAGTAATTGGTCCGACTCTTACTACAGAATTTAGATCAGGGAATACAATGAAAATTTGAGCATAAAATGGATTAAAAGATGTGTCTGGCATTACAAAATGTATGTTTGTTTTAGCACCAGTATAGTTAGAAAACTTATCGCAGTTAAGAAAAAGGAAGTCTGTACAAGAATCGAAAATATAATAATGAGAAGAATCTAGAGCCGATCCACCAGGTGTTATTCCTGTCACAGTGCCAGTAGCAGCAGTTCCGGTTCCACCGCCTGAACTGGGAACTAAAGGGTTCCATAATACTGCCGAATCGTTATTGTTTCGGTCGCCAAAATAGAGGTCCATGGGTTGATAAGATGCAGCCGGTTGTTTGAAGGAGAGTGAATACTTGTTGGCATACACCGCCTGTCCGTCTTTGCTAGCCTCTATCTTTACCTGACCACCACTACTATCTTTACCTGACCACCACTACGCAGTATGTCGCCAGTTGTGGTTTGTGTGGTTGCGTTCTCGGCTATCATAGCACCGGGTGTTAACATTTCAGTCAACTTGATGACGATGTTGCCTGATGTGATAATGTTACCGCTGGCATCTTTGAACGAATTTGGGTAGAAAGTAATGCGAGTGCCCTTGGTACCGTATAATGTAGAACTGACACCCGCAGTAGTAGTTAGGGTTTGCGGGGTGGAGCGAAGCTCTTTGAAGAGCGACCTTAATGTAGCCGATGCAGCGCCAGTACCAGGATAGTTGGTAGGTGGCTGACCATTAGGGTTTACAGGTGTGTAAGGGTCATTGGTGCTGCGGCTGTTGTTTGGTTTGCGGCAAGCAGCCAATGATAACACGGCAAATATGCCCGTGAGCAATAGAACGTTTTGGGTACGTTTCATAAAATGTTTGTTTTTTGTACTAGTAGTGACGAGGTAATGGTATACAATGTGAGTAAGATTCTATTTTTTATAAAAAATATTCCGCTACTGCATCACCCTACCGTAAACCAATTGTTCGTTTACAAACCTGTTATAGTAATGTAGAGGTGTCTACCGGGTGTTTTTAGCCGCTATGCTGGGTAAGCGATTTTTGCAGGTTTGCTGCTAAAAAATGGCGATTGCACCATGTACTTCAGGGCAATAAAAAAGGGGCGAATAGCCCCTTTTTTATTAGATGTAATAAGTCCGTTATTACAATTCCCCCAGTCTAGTTTTGATGAAGTCCAAAGTTCTTTCTGTCATTGTTACGTTAACACTCATAGCATCGGTTATAGTTAGTCCGTTTTGCTCTGAGAAGTAATATTTGCCATCTGCTTTTTTGCAGAGGGTTATTACTGTCATGGTATATCCTATAGGGAGTGTGTAGTATTTTAGGTTAAAGGATTTAGTAGAAGTTTCATAAGATTCACGCCTTACAGTTGCTACAGAATTAATATCATTGAATATTAGGTATATAGTGCTGTTGTTTGCGTTGAATGTAGTATCTGGCATGACAAAGTGAATATTTGTTCTTGGGCCTGGAATACTGTTCAGCTTATCGCAATTGACATATATGAAATCCGTACAAGAATCGAAAACATAAAATGGTGTTGAGAAACCACCAGTTCCACCACCTCCACCAGTAGTAGAGTCGGTAGTAGTTCCAGTAGCTGTAGTGCCTGTACCACCTGTAGATGCCGTGTCTAATGGCCTCCAAAGTACTGCCGAATCGTTATTGTTTCGGTCGCCAAAATAGAGGTCCATGGGTTGATAAGATGCAGCCGGTTGTTTGAAGGAGAGTGAATACTTGTTGGCATACACCGCCTGTCCGTCTTTGCTAGCCTCTATTTTTACCTGACCACCACTACGCAGTATGTCGCCGGTTGTGGTTTGTGTGGTTGCGTTCTCGGCTATCATAGCACCCGGTGTTAACATTTCAGTCAACTTGATGACTATAGTGCCTGATGTGATGATGTTGCCGCTGGCATCTTTGAACGAATTTGGGTAGAAAGTAATGCGAGTGCCCTTGGTACCGTATAATGTAGAACTGACACCCGCAGTAGTAGTTAGGGTTTGTGGGGTGGAGCGCAGGTCATTGAAAAGCGATTTTAGCGTTGCAGATGCAGCTCCAGAACCCGGATAGTTAACAGGTGGCTGACCGTTAGGGTTAACTGGCACATAGGGATCATTTGTGGTGCGGCTATTATTAGGTTTGCGGCACGCAACTAACGATAATACGGCAAATATGGCCGTGAGGAATACGATGTTTTGGGTACGATTCATAAAATGTTTGGTTTTGTAGTAATGTAGACGGGTTGTTGCTTTGAGATGTGAGTAAAATTCTATTTTATTTCAAAGAAAATTTTCAAGGTCGCGCACCATTACTTTACATCAATTACTCTTTTACAAACCGCATCTTGTATTGTTGGTTAATCTCAACCAGATAGGTGCCTGGCACCAGTGTGCTGGTATTGATGGAAGTATTGATTGTACCGGGTGTGTGCTCGTATAGTTTTCTGCCCAACATATCTGTTATAGTGATGTGCTGTATACGTTCGCCGCCTGATACTTTTAGTTCGCCAGATGAAACTGGATTAGGAAACAAAGTAAAGCCT
>CAMDNC010000070.1 GCA_945902755.1 Flavipsychrobacter stenotrophus | reverse complement strand
CCACATTTGTGTGCAAAATCGATAAAAGGCTCTATACCTACTTGTTTTAATATATACAGTGCCGCATTATTGATCGACTTAGCCAAGGCAGTCATCATCATGATATCGCCCTCATCAGACCCTCCTGCGTCATAAGGTGTCTCCATATTCGGAAATTCCTGGGGCGAGGTAGATACAATACCGCAAGGCGAGAACCCATTATCTATTGCGAAAGAATACAAAAGTGGTTTGATGGTAGAACCTACCTGCCTTTTAGTATTGATGTTGACGTGGTCATACATAAAGAAGTTGTGGTCTATACCACCTACCCATGCTTTCACCTCTCCTGTAAATGGATCCATAGCCATAAAACCCGCCTGCAGGAATAACTTCATGTATTTTATAGAGTCTATAGGGCTCATGAAAGTATCAATAGTACGCTTACTATTCCATGCGAAAACTTTCATTTTTATTGGTTTGGCCATCTCGGCAATCGCCGCCTTTTCGCTTTTATCTTGGTTGCGCAGCATCTGATACCGATCACTTGCCTTTATCGCATTGTTCAGTATCGTTTGCACATTTCCTTTACGCTTCCAAACAGCACCATCTACATAACCGGGCTGTGCTACAAACTGCTTCTGCAGGCTGGTTAGATGCTCCTGTACTGCTTCTTCAGCGTAGCGCTGCATTCTCATGTCTATTGTAGTGTAAATCTTAAGCCCATCTTTGTAAATATCATAATTGGTTCCATCGGGCTTTTTGAGGTCTTTGCACGCTTGCTTCACATACTGTTCTACTACCTGTCTAAAATAAGGCGCTATACCATCATGGTAATCAATTTTGTGATAATCAAGTGGCGTTTCCTGCGATTTAAGGGTCTCTAGTTGTGCTTCGGTAATGTAGTTATACTTGCGCATCTGCTCCAGTACCACATTCCTGCGTTCTTTAGCACGCTTAGGACGAGTACGAGGATTATAAGTAGAGTTCGCTTTCAGCATACCTACCAGTACTGCAGCCTCGTCGATATTTACATTATCTGGTGTTTTATTATAAAACGTTAGTGAGGCATTTTTAATACCATAAACATTATCACCAAATGGAACGGTGTTGAGATATAAAGTAATAATTTCCTGTTTTGTAAGGTTTCTTTCCAGCTTTACTGCCAATACCCACTCTTTCAACTTCATGAATGGTAGCGTAAACACACTTTCGCTTTTGCGAGGAAAAAGATTTTTGGCCAGCTGCTGGGTTATAGTCGACGATCCACGTTTTTTGTGCATCAGCACATAAAACGGTATCGCTATTGTCGCAACCGGGTCTATCCCAGCATGGTCATAAAAGCGAGCATCTTCAGTAGCTAAAAGAGCATTGATAATGTTAGGGGATATTTCGTTGAATTTGCTGTTAGACCTATCTAGCACATAATACCTTCCCAGTAGTGTACCATCTACTGCTAGCACCTCCGATGAAACAGCACTCTGAGGGTTTTCCAGCTCAGCTAGCGAGGGCATATACCCTACCATGCCATTTTCTATACCTACTACTAGTAGTACTATGGCTACCAGAAAGATAATAAATGTATACCACAGTCTGCGTATGTAACGTCTGGTTGCGCCAGCCGATTTGTCCGGTTTGTTGATTTGTGTTTTCAATGTATGCAAATGTAAGTGAAATACTCTTTTGCAGAAACATACAGTACTTCAATCACTATACGTTTGTTTTGTATAACTGAAGACAAAAAATTACATTTATCCGACAACACTAAAGCCAACAATGTAAACTATTTTAGCTGTCGATACGTATATTTGCTAACAACTAATTTGTTAAAACAGAAAGCTTATCAATTTTTATGAACAATAAGACATTACTTCTATTGCTAACCGCAATTTTACTCTTGCCCTCATCATTATTTGCAGAAGAAAAAGCAATGGATGCGTTTATCGCTCGAATCAAACAGACCAATAAACTTGTCCCTGTAAATGATATTTGGAATTCAGACCGAAATTTTGACAAATCAGCTTTGTTGCAAAAAGTAGAAGATGCCGAACCTCTGTTAATAGACTACACCAGTCTATCTAAATTTATAACTTCCAACGCTACTGCAATTTCACTCACCTTTCCTGCCGTAGGTGGTGGTAGCTTTACACTTGAACTGTCGCAATACAACTTCCTCACCAATGATTTTGAGGTGCATGAAATGGGTGAAAACAATACCGACAAACGAGTTGAATACACTCCTGGAGTATACTACCGTGGTATAGTGAAAGGCGAAAAAGGCTCTCTGGCTGCTTTTTCATTTTTCAACAACGAAGTTTATGGCATGTTCTCAATACCAGGAAAAGGTAACTACGTATTAGTAGCTAATACGATGGTGGGCGAATCTTACAACAGAAATCAGCATTATGTGTTATACAACGACCATGATATCAAAAACCCAGAAAACCTACCAGGCTGTGATGCCGATCAGTTGCCAGAACTGAGAGAAGCCGCTGAAAAGCCAACTACCTTCCTCAATAACAAAGTATACAATAGCTGCACAGAAGTAAGAGTATATGAAGTTGGTGATTATTCTACATACCAAACTAAAGGTTCAAGCACCACTAATGTTACTAACTTCCTCACAGCTCTTTTCAACAACCAAAGTGTAATATACAGAAATGAAGGCATACCAATAGTACTGAAATATGTACAGGTTAATACGGCTACAGATATTTACCAAGCCATCACCAGCGCAATGTCTATCAGATTCCTCAAAAAATTCGGTTGGCAGACAAAAAATGTGATGCATGGATGCGATGTTGCACTCCTGTTCTCTTCTAAGTTCAACTCAGGTTATGGCGCACTCGGTGGGGTAGCTTGGCTAAGATCAATGTGTAGCTCTTATCGCAATTCAGACTCTGGCGGGCCGTACGGTTATATAAATATCAGCAATTCAGGCGTGGTTAACTTCCCTACCTATAGCTCTAACGTACTAGTAGCAACACATGAAATGGGGCATATGGTAGGCTCCCCACATACGCATGCTTGCTGCTGGAATCACCCGGCCAGAAACACTGCTATTGACAAGTGTTACACCCTAGAGGGTAGCTGCCCTAACCCATCTCCACTCTACCCTACTGCCGGTGGTACTATAATGAGTTATTGCCATCTGGTATCTGGTGTAGGTGTCAACTTTTCAAATGGTTTTGGAAAACAACCCGGTGACACAATAAGAAAATTCATATTCAGTAAATTCTCAACTACCTGTGGCGAGGTCTTCTTCCCTAGCAAAGCTTTGTCTGTTACTAACAGAACAATAACTGCCAACCGCGAGTGCACTAATGTTGTTGGTGGAGTATCCACTACTTATTACTGGAAAGACAATAGCTCTGCTACACACGATGACGACACACTTGTACTTAAAGTTATAAAAAATGGCAATAACATTGGTAATCTCGATACTACTGGTTTTGCAGTCACTACTGGTACTATATCTGGCTACGGTGCTGGCACTGGCGTTACAGCAATCTTCCCTTCGGGTACTGCTGGTGTATCCACAACAGGCGCAAACATTGCTATGCGTAGATATTGGAATATCACTCCTACCGGCACTGCTACTATAACTTCGCCAGTGGAGGTATTTTTCCCTTTCCTTGCAAAGGACACTGCTGATGTTAGTGGAAGCCATCCTGGCGCCACACCACTCAACGGCTACAAAATGTACAAGGTAAACAACCCTATAGACCCCAATCCAGCCAACAGTTTCACATCTGCTACTGCCAGCAATTTCAGCGTTTACTCTTACGGCAGCACATCTTCTACCACAAATTGGGCATTCTCTTCTACCGATAGTACTTATTTTGCTAGTATGAAAATGACTAATTTATCCGGAGGTGGCACAGGCTTCTTTCCTAGTGGGTTGCCCATTACCAATGTGCAAGATGTCAATAATAGCAATTCACCTATTTACATCTTTCCAAACCCCACACAAAACGAGTGGTATATATCTACAGTAGAGCTTACCGCAAACATCAATCTTGTATTCAGACTATATACCGCAGATGGTAGGGAAGTGAAAAATGAAATACTTTCATCAGGTAGTGTCAACACGATCACTACCACAAATCTACCAGCAGGTGTGTATTACTATAAAATAAGCAGTGCTAGCAATAGCTACACAGGTAGCCTAATCAAAAACTAAAAAACTATAATTTCAAAAATAGGGTTGCTAAATAATTATTTGGCAACCCTTTTTTTATAATTGACAATTGAATACAAATAATGATTTCGCCTAACGACAATAAAAAATGTAGTGAGGTTGAAGTAACTAATTTCAGATTTTGGGTATTATGATTACATTTGCACTCTATATAAAAATATAAATCTTCATGGCTACAACAGCAGACATGCGTAATGGGTTGATAATTAAACTCGATGGCAACCTTTATTCAGTAGTAGAATTCGGACAAAACAAAACTGCACGTGCGGCAGCTAAAGTGTGGGCAAAATTGAAAGGTGTTGACAACAACCGCTCCATTGAACATACCTGGAACTCTGGCGATAATATTTTCCCTGTACGTGTTGAGCGTAGAAATTATCAGTTTTTGTATAAAGATGATGCAGGATTTAACCTGATGGACAACAATACTTTCGAACAAATAGTATTGAGTGAAAATATGATTGAGCGCCCTGAACTTTACAAAGATGGTCAAGAATGTTTTGTGGTATTCAATACAGAAACTGAAGTACCAATGGGTGTAGAACTTCCGCCAAACGTAACACTAATGGTAACCTACTCTGAGCCAGGGGTAAAAGGTGACACAGCTACAAGAGCTATGAAAGCTGCTACACTGGAAACAGGTGCTACTGTTATGGTACCTCTTTTTGTAAATGCAGATGAACTTATACGTATTGATAGCAAAACAGGTGCGTATATAGAAAGAGTAAAATCTTAATTTACAGCTCATCTAAAGATCCTATTATCAAACATTTATCTACTTAATTCGATAAAAACAATACTCATGGAGTACAAACAAATTCAGGAACTGATAAAAACAATCAATAAGTCTAATATCAGTGAGTTGAGCATCGAAGAAGGTGACTTCAAAATCACAATCAAGCAAGATTTTACTGGTCAGCCACAGCAATATGTGATGGCACCCGCTCCCGTTCAGCACGTTTTGGCTGCACC
This sequence comes from Flavipsychrobacter stenotrophus, assembly GCA_945902755.1. Classification (GTDB taxonomy): domain Bacteria; phylum Bacteroidota; class Bacteroidia; order Chitinophagales; family Chitinophagaceae; genus Nemorincola; species Nemorincola stenotropha_A. Next base: position 11,667 of record CAMDNC010000070.1, on the reverse strand, counting down.
CGCCTCAGCGCCCGTGGCTATCGAAACATCAGTGCCGGCAGCTGCGCCTAAGCCAGCGCCATCTGCAGACAGCAATGCTAACCATATCACTATCAAGTCGCCGATGATAGGCACTTTTTACCGTAGCCCCTCGCCCGACAAACCAGTGTTTGTAAATGTAGGTGATGAAATAAAGAAAGGATCTACGCTCTGCATTATTGAGGCAATGAAGCTGTTCAACGAAATAGAAAGCGAAATGAACTGTAGAATAATAAAAGTGATTGCTGACGATTCTACTCCTGTTGAATACGACCAGCCACTTTTCATTGTAGAACCAATGTAATTTCAACTCCTGTAAGTGCAGGTTATAATTTTTAAGATGGCCTTGCAACGAGGCCATTTTTAATAAATAGTGGTTTTATTCCTTTACATTAAATCGTAAAAAGTGTTTAGAAAAATACTTATAGCCAACCGTGGCGAAATAGCTTTGCGCATCATACGTACCTGCCGCGAAATGGGTATCAAAACAGTAGCTGTATACTCAACTGCCGATAAAGAAAGCCTGCACGTGCGATTTGCAGATGAAGCAGTATGTATAGGTAAACCCCAAAGCGCAGACTCCTATCTGAACATACAACACATAATGGCGGCAGCAGAAATCACTAATGCCGATGCTATTCATCCTGGATATGGATTTCTTGCAGAAAACGCTTCTTTTGCTGAGATATGTGCGCAATACAAAATTAAGTTTATTGGCCCTACTCCGTCCATGATCAATGCAATGGGCGACAAAATAACCGCAAAAGAAACCATGATAAAAGCCGGTGTTCCGGTTATCCCCGGGTCAGACGGTTTGCTGCAAAGTGTAGATGAAGCCAAAAAGATAGCAGCAGATATGGGTTATCCTGTTATCATAAAGGCTACAGCTGGTGGTGGTGGCAAGGGTATGAGAGTAGTGTGGCAAGAAAGCGAATTAGAACACGCCTACAACACAGCTAAAATCGAAGCAAAAGCATCTTTTAAAAATGATGGTATATATATGGAGAAGTTTGTAGAAGAACCTCGCCATATCGAAATTCAAATTGCTGGCGACCAGTTTGGCACTGTTTGTCACCTCAGCGAGCGCGACTGCTCTATACAGCGTAGACACCAAAAGCTGGTAGAAGAATCGCCATCGCCATTCATGACTCCTGAACTCAGACTAAGAATGGGCGAAGCAGCCATAAAAGCGGCATCGGCTATCAACTACGAAAGTGTAGGTACTATCGAGTTTCTTGTTGATAAACACCGCAACTTCTACTTCATGGAAATGAATACCCGAATACAAGTTGAGCATGGTGTAACCGAAGAAGTTATAAGCTACGACCTCATTAAAGAGCAAATAAAAATAGCTGCAGGCGTGCCAATAAGCGGTAAAAACTATGAGCCCAAAATACACGCCATAGAGTGCCGAATTAATGCAGAAGACCCATACAATGACTTCCGCCCTTGCCCAGGTAAAATAACCAACCTACACACTCCAGGTGGACATGGTGTTCGGGTCGATTCTCATATTTATGCGGGCTACACAATCCCTCCTTACTACGACTCTATGATTGCTAAAGTGATAGCTGTAGCACAAACAAGAGAAGAGGCAATTAACACTATGGAGCGTGCACTGAACGAATATGTGATTGAAGGTGTAAAAACAACAATACCCTTCCACCTACAACTCATGAAAAATGAAGACTTCCGTAATGGAAACTTTACAACAAAATTTATAGAAAGCTTTAAGCTGGTGTAGTAAATCATGCCAGTAGCCTTAACAATATTGTATTAAAAAACAGGCCTTAAATACTTTACTTTCGCAAAATGAAAAAAACATTGCTCATTACCGGTGGTGCCGGATTTATAGGTTCGCACGTTGTTAGGCTTTTTGTCAACAAATATCCCGACTATAAAATTGTCAATCTGGATGCACTTACATATGCTGGCAACTTAGAAAACCTTAAAGACATTGAAAATGCGCCGAATTATGTATTTGAAAAAGCGGACATCACCGATGGACCACATATCAATTCCATTTTTGAGAAATACAATTTCGATGGTGTCATCCACCTTGCAGCAGAAAGCCATGTAGATCGCTCTATCGAAGATCCCAATGCATTTATACAAACAAATGTCATGGGCACTGCCAACCTCCTCAATGCTGCTCGCGCTTTGTGGAAAAACAATATGGATGGCAAACGTTTTTACCATGTTTCTACCGATGAGGTTTACGGTTCGTTGGGCGAAGAAGGTTTTTTCCTAGAAACAACCCCTTACGACCCACAATCTCCATACTCTGCATCGAAAGCAGCATCTGACCACTTGGTTAGAGCTTATGGCAATACTTATCACCTGCCCTTTGTTATCACAAACTGCTCTAACAATTACGGCCCAAATCACTTCCCCGAGAAGTTGGTTCCGCTATTTATCAACAACATAAAAAACAACAAACCGTTACCTGTATACGGTGATGGTAAATATACCCGCGACTGGCTGTATGTAAAAGACCACGCTAGAGCGATTGATATGGTTTTTCATGATGGCAGAAATGGTGAGACATACAACATTGGTGGCTTCAATGAGTGGCAGAACATAGAATTGGTAAAATTGCTTTGTAAAGAAATGGATGTAAGACTGGGCAGAGAGCTCGGAACCTCTGAACAATTAATAGCCTATATCAAAGATCGCCCAGGACACGACCGAAGATATGCCATCGATGCCAACAAACTGAATAAAGAACTAGGCTGGTATCCTTCAGTTACATTCGAAGAAGGTTTACGTTTAACAATAGACTGGTATATGGCTAATGAAGATTGGTTGAACCACGTAACCTCTGGCGATTACAAAAAGTACTACGAGAAACAATATAAAATGTAATTTTTTGAAGAGTTAGTAATCTTTTGTTGCACATCACTCAACCATTAAAATAAAACCAACTACTTTTCTATGAAAGGAATCATACTAGCGGGTGGCTCAGGCACCAGATTATATCCACTTACAATCGCAGTAAGCAAACAATTAATGCCTGTATATGACAAACCAATGGTATACTATCCATTGTCTACACTGATGCTCGCAGGCATCAATGAAATACTCATCATTACTACCCCTGATGACCAACCAGCATTCAAAAAACTATTGGGTGATGGTAGCCAGATAGGTTGTAGGTTTGAATATGTGATACAGCCAAAACCAGAAGGTCTCGCTCAAGCTTTCATACTTGGTGCCGACTTTATCGGCTCTGATCCGGTGGCCCTAGTGCTGGGAGATAATATCTTCTACGGTTCTGGTATGGGTACTTTATTGCGCAATAAAGCTAACCCAGAAGGGGCTGTGGTTTTTGCCTATCAAGTACACGACCCCGAAAGGTACGGAGTGGTCGAATTTGACAAAGATTTCAAGGTATTAAGTATTGAAGAAAAACCCGAAAATCCCAAATCAAACTATGCTGTACCCGGTCTTTATTTTTACGACAATGATGTAGTGGCTATTGCTAAAGCCATCAAGCCATCGCATAGAGGTGAGTTGGAAATAACTGATGTAAACAAAGTATATCTTGAAAAAGGAAAACTGGATGTAGGTGTACTCGACCGCGGAACTGCCTGGCTTGACACTGGCACCTTTGACTCACTAATTGAAGCGGGCGAATTTATTGAAGTAATAGAAAAACGCCAAGGACTTAAAATTGGCTGCATAGAAGAAATTGCTTATCGCAACAACTGGATAAACAATGAGCAAATGGAAAAACTAGCAAAACTCTACATGAAAAGTGGATATGGCATGTATTTGCAAAAGCTCATAGGCAAGATATAAATAAAGTAGTAGGTTAAAACATTAGCAATGGATAATCAATTATCCATTGCTAATCTAAAACCAAGATCCCATCGTTTGGTGTTCGGAGAAAATCTGTTTCTGTATACCGTACGGCACATCACATCGTCATCAAAGTAAGACCCACCCCGCACCACTTTCTTGTCACCTTCCTTAGGTCCTTTGGGGTCAGTAGCATCAATAGTAGTTTTGTAATATTCACCATCATACCAGTCCGAACACCACTCTGATACATTGCCCGACAAGTCATAGATCGACAACTCATTGGGTTCTTTTTGCCCTATAGGGTGCGCCGCTGTTTTGGGGCGTCCGTACCACCCTACTTCACTGAGTTTGTTACCACCACTGTATTTATACCCTCCTGAGTATTGACCTCCTCTGGCAGCATACTCCCATTCCAATTCTGTAGGCAAACGGTAATTTTTACCAGGATATTTTTCATTAAGTCGTTTTATAAACTCTTGTATCTCTTCATAATTTACTTTCACTACAGGGCAGTCATCACAATCTTTGTTGGCATAGTCCACACCATTATACGATGGAGGATATATACCCATTATTGCACGCCATTGCCCCTGCGTCACCTCATATTTCCCAATAGAAAAACTGGAAACATTCACTCGGTGCACAGGACGCTCATTGTCATACTCAGCAGCAGTAAACTTGCGGTCATCACATCCTCTAAAAAAATACCCTCCCTTCACATAAACCATCTGAATATTCACATTTATCTTTCGCTGACTGAAAGCAGTAGCGCCTACTAACAACAATGCAATTGCTAAAAGTGGTCTTTTCATAGTACTTAAATAACCTTTGTAACTGATAATACTCAATTGTGCGAATATAACAATATTCTTACTAGGCGGTAATAATCTTGTATGTTCATTTCACAAACCCTGCTAGTATGTTTGTGATGTTCATTTTTTTCAATAGCCCATCCTGCTCACAATATCGTAAATCTCATCTGCAACATCCACCATAGCTCTGTTGCCATCTAATATAAGCACCTTTTCCTCGCTTGAGGTGATCTCTATTGCTTTTAGAAAATTGTTTCGCACTTTAGTAAGTATCTCATTAGTTTCGTATAGTTCGGGTATTTCCCTATTGGCGCTTATTCTGCTCATAGAAACTTCAGGTGTTACATCTATAAACAGATGTACATCTGGTCTCAATATCTGTGCACATTTGCTATTACATGCCATCACCCATTCCATCTCAGTGTATACACTATGATATGCATAAGACGAAAAATAGTATCTATCAGTAATTACTATATATCCATCTGCTAACAATTTTAGAATACCGTTTACAGGATTCAGCAAGTGATCAAGCCTATCCGCCAAAAACAGTGCCGCTATAGACTCCTGACATACAGACTTTTCCCCCTTCAGTATGCTACGCAGTAGCTTGCCTATATGCCCGTCGGTAGGCTCAAAAGTATGATGTACTTTATGCCCTTCTAACACCAACCTTTCTGCTAGCATCTTAGCCTGTGTACTTTTACCACTGCCGTCAGTACCCTCTATCGCTATAAACAAACTTTTCCTATCCATATTGGTTGTTCACCTGTGTTTGATTATTGAAAGGGTAAAGAAACGAATATTCTGAAAACTAAGAAAACAAACCAATAATCTACCATTTTCTTTTCGTAATACGTATCCTTGATCGTACGTCATTTCGTTTTTCACACACGATTGCTTACTCAGGTATTCAACAATTGTAAGCATACCTATTCAATAGATTTTATTTACTTTACACCCAGCTGTTATTCCTTCTTTCAAAATGAGTTCTACACTAAAATATAATTTGGTTCACATCACCACTGGTGGTGAATATAAAACTCCGCTGGTTGCTAGTCAATTATTTGATCAGGCACAATGCCAAGCAGTAAATAAAGGTATACATGCTCCACACAAAACTGAAGCATGGGTGATAGGTGCAATGAGAGAGTATATCGACATTCCATCCCAAAGTACTATCTCTAATCTATCCATCAGATGCCCCGACATACGCATAAGAATGATAAATGGCATAAGCAGGTTACAGTCATTTCCTGTCATGGCACTTATGAAATTTTATAGAACATTACTAGGTACTAAGACACCGGTCATCTATCACTGCCGCGGCACAGACGCTACTGAATGGGCATTAAAACTGAAAAAACACTACCCACAAGACAAAGTTGTAATGGATGTAAGAGGCTACTGGCCTGCCGAAAAACTATATGAAAATGGCATAGAATACCCCGAACTAGCTACGGGTACCGACAAAGAACTATACGTATCGCTAAATAATAGACTTAAAGATATCCTTCTAAAAGCCGATGCCCTAACCACTGTCAGTAATGCGCTTCGCACGCTGCTAATAAATGAATTAGGAGCTACACAACAGTGTGCGGTAGTTCCCTGTTGTGTATCGCAAATAACACCCGACGACAAAAGAAATGAACTGAGAAAAGAATGGGGAGTTAAAGATGGTGAGCTACTACTGGTATACTCCGGCACCACTGCCGCCTATCAGCACCTCGAAGACCTTACTATTCCCTTCATGAAAGAACTATCTGAAAAAGACGAAAAAATAAAACTAGTATTTTTCTCTTCACAGATAGACAAAATTAAATCTATGCTAATAGCTGCAAGCATAGATCCAGACAAGGTTATACTGAAAAGTTTCCAGCAAACAGAAGTAGCTGCTGCACTCACAGCCTGCGATGCGGGTATACTCATTCGCAAACCTACATTGGTTAACAGAGTAGCCAATCCTGTTAAAATAGCCGAATATCTTGCAGCAGGACTACCCATAATTATTGAGCGAGAAGTTGGAGGTGTGGCCGATGAAATGTTTGACAAGAAGATATTACAAGGCATCACTATCACCCAAAAAAACGCACACATACCCACTCAAGCATCAGAAACACTAAAATGGCTTGGTGAAAACACCACACTGAGACGACAAGATGTAAGAGATTACGTCAGCAAAGTATACCTGTGGAGCGCTGCCATACACGTAAGCCGAAAACTATATCAAGGTGCACTTAGCAACCGCACTTAAACAACTGCATAAAAAAATGAAATTGATCATCAATAAATGGATAAGCAAAAATCCATTCTTTTGCTTACTTTTGCCATTATTCACAATAATACATCAAAAATAAAAAATCATGGGAAGAGGTGACAAACGTACCAAAAAAGGTAAAATTACTATAGGCAGCTTCGGCAAATCTCGCCTCGCACGCACTGTAAGAAAAGCTACTCCAAAAACCGAAAAGAAAGACTAATACTACTTTTGTAATTCTTAGTTCTTGTCTGCCCGTTTTTTCCAAGAAATAGACTCTGTAATTAATAAAGAATTTCGGTTATTTTCTGATGTAACCACAAAATATTTTGCAATATTACAAGTCCATCTTTCAGACATCAGGCCGTACCATAACAGGACGGTCTTTTTCTTTAGTACTTATTTTCACACTCCTCTAGTTCTTCAAAAACGCGTATGACTACCTTTCACAGTACAGACATATCTAAAAAAACCTTTCTGGTCACAGGTGGTGCTGGTTTTATTGGCTCGCATATTGTAGAGTACCTCCTCAACAGTGGCGCTGGTAAAGTTCGGGTGCTCGACAATCTATCCACAGGTCTTCAGTCTAACGTAGACTTGTTTACACAACACCCAAATTACGAATTCATCCTGGGCGACATCAGAGACACTGATTCCTGCCTAGCAGCGTGTGAAGGTGTAGACTATGTCACTCACCAAGCTGCACTAGGTTCTGTACCCAGGTCTGTTAAAGACCCTGTCACTAGTAACGAAGTAAATGTGGGTGGTTTTGTGAATATGATCACTGCAGCCAAAAATGCAGGCGTCTCTACTTTCGTTTATGCTTCTTCCTCTTCCGTTTATGGCGACGAACCTAACCTGCCCAAAATAGAAAGCCGAACTGGAAATTTACTGTCGCCTTACGCTGTTACCAAAATGACCAATGAGTTGTACGCCAATGTATACCACAATCTATACGGCTTCAATGTAGCAGGACTTAGATACTTTAATGTATTTGGTCAACGACAAGACCCCAATGGGCCTTATGCCGCAGTTATTCCATTGTTTGTTACTGGCATTCTCAATCGCACGCCCGTTTACATCAATGGAGATGGATTGCAAACCAGAGACTTCACCTACGTTGCCAATGCTGTTCAGGCAAATATCAGGGCTATGTTGTCTACCAATCCTCTTTCATTTGGTCAGGCATACAATGTCGCTACTGGCAACAACTTTACAGTTAACTTTCTATATGAATCTATCGCTTCCATGCTCGGCATAAACCATGCTGCCACATACAGAGAACCAAGAGCGGGCGACATAAGAGATTCACTAGCAGACATCACCAAAGCAAATACTCTTTTAGGATATAATCCTACTCAGCAGTTTATGGATGGCTTAAGTATTACCGTTGAGTACTTTAAAAAAATTTACACCCAATCTTAAAATGAAATACCTCGCGCCAAAAGAACAAATCGAAATTTTCACAAAATTATAGGATTTGTATCCAATAGCGTAATCCCTATCTTTGTTGCACTTTTTAACATTTCTCCTAATAGGAGTCAAACGCTGCTTATTCTAAAATTTTAAAAACTCATTTCTATGCGCAAAAGCATATGCCTGTTGGCAGCTTTTTTCTTCTTATTACCCTTTCTTGCTGGTGCGCAAAGCACTAATGGTACTATCAAAGGTTTTGTGTACGACAAAAAGACCGGCGAACCTATGATTTACACCAATGTATCCGTAGTGAATGCCAAAACTGGTGTACAAACAGATGTAAATGGTTACTTTTCTATATCGCTGGCACCTGGCAGCTACACGCTATTAGTTACCTCTGTAGGTTATGATAGCAGTGTTACAAATGTCAATCTTTTGGCGGAATCAATAGTAACCAAAAATCTGTTTCTCAACCGCCAAGAAGTAGAATTGAAAGGCGTAGAAATATCAGGCAGAAAAACAGAAAAAATCACCAGAATCAATACTGGTGTTACTACTGTTACACCCAGACAACTTAAAATGTTACCCAGTTCAGGTGGCGAACCTGACTTAGCTCAGTATCTACAGGTAATACCCGGAGTAGTGTTCACCGGAGACCAAGGTGGTCAGCTGTATATCAGAGGTGGTTCGCCTTCACAGGTAGGTATCTATCTGGATGGAGTTACCATTTACAATCCTTTCCACTCCATTGGTCTTTTTTCAGTTTTCGAAACAGAAGCCATTCGCAACGTAGATGTGTACACTGCTGGCTTTAGCGCTCAGTACGGCAACCGTACTGCTGCTATTGTGGATGTTCACACACGCGATGGCAACAAAAACAGAACTTCAGGCTTAGTATCCACTTCGCCCATCATGACCCGAGCTATGCTGGAAGGACCGCTGTTGAGATCTAAAAAAGACAATGGTGCTGGTATCACCTACCTAGTTACTGCAAAGCAGAGCTATCTTTCCGAAACTTCTAAATCTATATATGGTGGCCTTGGCGAACCCTTTTCTAGCGGTCTCCCTTTCGAATTCAGAGATTTGTACGGCAAAGTTACCTTCAATGGCGATAACGGTTCTAAACTAAACCTTTTCGGTTTCAATTTTGATGACCGTGCCAATCTATTAGATGATTCTACTGGCTCCAAAATTGCCGATTACAAATGGAAAACAACAGGTGGTGGTGCTACCTTCGTTGTGTCTCCATCTAGTACATCGGCTCTCATTGATGGTAAATTTGCATACTCCAAATACGATATTCAGTTAGATAAACTTTCTGCAGGCACAGACACACTACCCCGCACTAGCCAGATTGGAGGCTTTGAAGCTGCTATCAACTTCACCTACTTTTTGCCTAACTATAGCCAGCTTAAATACGGGGTAGAAATCAATGGTATGAATACTTCACTTAGCTATTACAGCGGTGCAGGCATTGGCACCACACAAGATCGTCAAAGCACTATTGCTTCTCTGTATTTCATGTACCGCCAAAATATCAATAGCAAACTAATTTTTGAACCCAGTCTTCGTTTCCAGTACTACTCCGAAATTAATCGCTTTTCTCCAGAGCCGCGTTTGGGTCTTAAGTACAACGCTTCCAACTCTGTACGCATTAAAGCTGCTGGCGGTATCTACTCTCAAAACATTGTTAGCACAAAATCCGACATCGATATTGTTAACCTATTCTCTGGTTTCTTGCTTAGTCCCGATCAGCAAATCAGAAATCCTGACGGTGAACTAGTGAAATCTAACCTCCAAAAATCTTATCATGGCGTAGCAGGTGTAGAAATTGATATCGACCGTGTAGAGCTAAACATAGAACCTTGGATCAAGTATTTCGGGCAAGTCAATGAACTTAACAGAAACAAAACCAAAACTCAAGACCCTGATTTTGTAGCTTCTACTGGTCTTGCCAGTGGTATAGATCTATCTGCCAAGTACAGCAGAGATAGGGTATACCTTTGGGCAGCTATGGGCTATCAGATGGTCAACTATACCGGCATCGATGCTAGAGGTAACAAACAAACCTACCCTACCCCATTTGACACGAGATTTAATGCCAACATAGTAGCTTCTTACACAGCTGGTCGTAAAAAAGACTGGGATATTTCTACACGTTTCAATGTTCGTGCGCCATTTCCATTCACTCAGACTCAAGGATTTTATGAAAACAACAACCTCTCTGCAAATGGTTTAGGCACTGATCCTCTTTCGCAAAATGGTAACATTGGCATTGTTTTTGCAAATGATATCAACGGCGGAAGACTGTCTTATTTTCACCGTCTAGACTTCTCAGTTAAAAAACAATTTATGTTGTCAGAGAAATCAAAACTAGATGCCACCTTTGCAATCACCAATACTTACAATCGCCAGAACATATTTTATGTCGATCGTATAACCAACGTTAAAAAATACCAATTGCCATTTTTCCCGAGCTTCAACCTTACTTGGAGCTTCTAAAAGCAATAAATGAGCCTGAAAAACCAAAAATATTATCTGTTTTCCATTGCCTGTGCCGCAGGAGTTAGTTTCAACTCCTCTGTTCATGCGCAGGTACACATTTCTGCTGCACCTGCGCACAGCCACATTACACTGTCCGATGAGCTTTTCAAACAAGGTCATTTTGGTCAGTCGGCACAAGCGGCTAAAGCTTACCAGCAAAGAAGCAGAGAAAAAATTGGGTCTACCAACGCTACCGACGACGAAATAGCAAAATTCACTAAGGCTCTTGCCCGACTCAAAGACAACCAGCAGGACGCTGAAATATATGCTATCAAAACACTTGACAACCTCACAAACCTTGCTTTGGTTCAGCGGTTGTCTTTTGGTTTGGCTCAATTCTACTTTAGACAAGATAAATTTGCAAAAGCAATTGCATATTACGAATCAGCAGGTATTTATAACCTTGATAATCACGAGATCAGCGATCAAAAATTCGAATTAGCCTACAGTTATTTTAATAACAAACAATTTGATAAAGCGAAATCTTTGTTTTCGGCCATCAAAGATATCAAGGACAGCAAGTATTATGTAGCCGGTAACTATTACTATGGCTTGCTGTGCTACAATGAAAACAAGTATAACGAAGCGTTGGCAAGCTTCGACCTTATAAAAGACGAAAAAGAATACAATACAATTGTTCCCTACTACATCGCTGAAATCAATTACTTCAAAGGTGATAGATTCAAAGCATTGCAGCAGAGCGAGCAACTCATAAAGGGTAAAGTAAAAAGCTACTATCACAATGAACTGCATTTACTTGCTGGTCAATGTTATTTTGAAGATCAGAAGTACAAAAAAGCAAAACCGTACTTCGAG
>CAMDNC010000069.1 GCA_945902755.1 Flavipsychrobacter stenotrophus | reverse complement strand
TTGCTTGCATAAGTTGATTAGTAACTATAGATTTGTGGAAAGTCTGTTCTAAAATCTATCAACAATGCTAAGTGAAGAAAAATATACAATTATAGCAAACAAACTCCGAGAAGGACAGAAATTCGGGATGTTTGATAGGGGCATGAAATGCTATTTTGATGATGGAATACAGGTAAACTATAACGACCTGTGGAAAGCAATAGCCATGATACATGCCCCTGAAGAGATAAGCGGCAAAAGCCTTACTCAACTATTTCCGAATACCTACACGGGTGTGCACCAACAAAAACACCGTAGTCAGAAGTGGGGCAAAAACATTTTTGCTTTTTTGGGTTTGTAGGAACGGTATAGAGAGCCACTATGTTATTTCTTACTGCAAATACTATTTAGTTATTGCCATATGATGGTAGCTATTGCTGTATGTATTATTTTCATGACTAAATGTAACTACTCGTGAAAAGCTACAACAATACAACCTTTGTAATAGGTGGTGATATGGAAGTGAACCGTATAGGTTATGGCGCCATGCGTATAACTGGCAAGGGTATATGGGGAGCACCAGAGGACCATGATGGCGCTGTAGAAGTATTGCAAAGTCTGCCCGGACTGGGCGTAAACTTTATAGATACGGCAGACAGTTATGGACCGAATGTATCGGAAGAGCTGATAGCATCGGCACTGCACCCCTACCCCCAAGATATGGTAATAGCCACCAAGGGTGGTTTTGAGCGCACAGGGCCAAATCTGTGGCACATTAACAGCCACCCAGACCACCTGCGCACGGCACTGGAAGGCAGCTTGAGGAGACTAAATGTGAGCCGCATAGACCTGTATCAGCTGCACCGTATAGACCCCAAAGTGCCATTTACTGAAACACTGACTTTTCTGAAAGAAGCGCAAAATGAAGGACTGATAAGGCATATCGGTCTATCGGAGGTGAGTGTAGCAGATATACAGTTGGCTCAGGAGCATGTACATGTAGTATCTGTGCAAAATAAGTATAGCATAGTGTATAGGCAGTGGGAGCAAGAGTTACAGTACTGTGCTGCTAACAACATAGCCTTTATACCCTGGAACCCCATAAACGCAGGTAACATACTGTATGTGGATAAACTAAAAGAAATAGCCCAAAAACATGACGCCACTATGCAACAGGTGGCGCTCAGCTGGCTGTATCATTATGCGCCCAATATGCTGCTGATACCGGGCACATCGAAGGTGAATCATCTGAAAGAAAATATGCTGGCTCCGACGGTAATATTGACAGAGACAGAAATGCAAGAACTAGATGACCTGAAAAACGGATAGTACATACTTGTGTAAGCGAGAGGTGTAAACAATAGACTTATAAAAAAACGAACCCCGCTGTAGTAGCGGGGTTCGTGATATATGTATAATGATGTGTACTAGTGGGTAGCTGAAGCGAATGAGCGAACACTAATCATTTCGCGGACTGCATCGGCAATGCCTTTGGCGTCATAGCCACACTCGCGGTGTAGTTCTTCGGGCTTGCCGTGCTCTACCAAGCGGTCTGGAATACCGAGCATACGCACCTGAGGTTTGTAGCCGTTTTCGTTCATGAACTCGAGTATGGCACTACCAAAACCACCTACGATGGTACCGTCTTCAACGGTTACAATCTTGCTGTATTTGGTGGCAACCTCGTGGAGCATGGCTTCGTCGAGTGGCTTTACAAAACGCATATCGTAGTGAGCGGGGAAGATATCTTCGGTGGCAAGATCGCGGCAAGCATTAACAGCAAAGTTGCCAGGATGCCCGATAGTGAGTATAGCTACCTCGTGACCATCGCAGATTTTACGACCTGTACCTGGTTCTATCTTTTCCATAGGGGTGCGCCACTGAGGCATAACACCTTGTCCGCGTGGATAACGAATAACGTAAGGCAGCTTGTTGTCGGGCAGCTGAGCGGTGAACATAAGGTTGCGGAGCTCTGCCTCATTCATGGGCGCACTAACAATAATGTTAGGGATGCAGCGCATGTATGCAATATCGTAAGCACCATGGTGAGTGGGACCATCGTCGCCCACTAGGCCGGCACGGTCGAGGCAGAAAACAACAGGGAGTTTTTGAATGGCAACATCGTGAATGACCATGTCGTAGGCGCGCTGCATAAAGGAGCTGTATATATTGCAAAACACAGTAAGCCCCTGTGTGGCCATACCTGCACTGAGCGTAACTGCGTGCTGCTCAGCTATACCTACATCTATAGCTCTGTCGGGCATAGCATCCATCATAATTTTGAGAGAGCAGCCGGAAGGCATAGCTGGAGTGATGCCCATAATTTTGGGGTTCTGTATCGCGAGTTCGAGCAGTGTGTGCCCAAAAACATCTTGATATTTGGGTGGCTCAGGAGCTGAAGGTATTTTCTTGTTGATTTTGCCTGTAATCTTGTCGAAAGTACCCGGTGCATGCCATAAGGTTTGATCTTGCTCGGCGAGGTCATATCCTTTACCTTTCACAGTTTTAATGTGGAGGAGTTTTGGACCAGGTATGTCGTGCAGGCTTTTCAGGGTTTCGGCAAGCTTCAGTACATTGTGGCCGTCGATAGGACCAAAATAGCGAAGGCCCAGTGCCTCGAACAAATTGCTAGATTTGGAAACTACACCTTTGAGACCAGCTTCTATTTTAGAGGCTAGTTTTTGAAAGTCTTTAGATGGCAACATACCCAACAAGTTCCAAACATCGTCGCGTACTTTATTGTAAGTATGAGATGTGGTGATATCTGTAAGGTATTCTTTGAGAGCGCCCACATTGGGGTCAATGCTCATGTTGTTGTCATTAAGTATGATAAGCACATTGGCGTTGCTGACGCCAGCGTGATTGAGTGCCTCGAAAGGCAAACCAGCAGTCATGGCACCATCGCCTATTACAGCAATGTGCCTGCGATGGTCTTCGCCCTTGTACTTAGAGGCAATGGCCATACCTAACGCTGCAGAAATGGAAGTAGAAGAGTGCCCTACACCAAAAGTATCGTATTCGCTTTCGCTGCGCTTAGGGAAACCACTAAGACCACCATATTTACGGTTGGTATGAAACACTTTTCGGCGTCCGGTAAGGATTTTATGACCGTAGGCTTGGTGACCTACGTCCCAGACAAGTTGATCGTCGGGGGTGTTGTATATGTAATGCAAGGCTACTGTTAGCTCTACAACACCTAGGCTGGCACCGAAGTGACCACCATGCACACTCACACAATCGATAATGAACTGACGCAACTCATTGCACACCTGCGGCAAGAGGCTTTTATCTAATTTTTTTAGGTCATCGGGGGTATTAATACCGCTCAACAATGGCCCCGCAGCTATCTCTTCCATTCACAATTTTTATAAAAACAACATACAAAAGTAACGAAATAAACGATGTATACACAAGGACTGTCACAGAAATGTATAAGGTTTTTATAAAATTGCATGCATACGGCAGTGGAATGCAAAACAAAATGGGTGCGGATAACCAATGAAGCGTTGCGGACGAATGCTACTGAGTAGGTTTGGGGGCCTTTTTGTAGCCTATATTTTTACTGATTTTTTGGAAAGGACGCTCGACAACCCAGAAGAAAAATACAGAAAAAGCGATGCAGAAGACTACCCCCAAGGTGTATTTAATACTTACAGGTACATTAGGTAAGTATCTGGTAATGATACCTATAAATCTGGTAATAATAAGTGCATGTGTGAGGTATAAAGAGTAAGAAATAGCACCAAGCCCAATTAATATTTTGGGGACATTTTTTACAAAATGGATTAGAAAAAGAGTTGAAATAGCAACAAACATAAAAAGCGGTGTGTGTATAACAAAGCAGACTAATAGGCAGGCCAAAGTGAGTACTAGATACAGGCTATGGTTAATTTTTTCTGTATGAAAAAGAAAGAGGGCGATACCAAGGGTGAAGAAAACTGTATTAGAGCCCAAAAGGTAATAAGGAATATGAACATGGGCTAATGTTAATGATAAGAATGTAAAAAATGACAACATCAGAATCCACTTTTTATCATTTATAAACAAGGGATAAAATAGAGCGATGATAATGTAGTACATAAACTCAAGGGACAATGTCCAATATGCATCGTTTAGCCAAGGTTGTTTAGTGAAGGCGTTTAAGTACCCTAAATGTCCTAAAACGTTCCACCAATCGGGGTTGTAGGGAGGGCCTGAATACCAAGGAGACCACGTAGTAGACCAACCGAGAATAAGGGCTAGTAGAATTGAAGCAAAATAAGGAGGCTCTATCCTTATCATTCTTTTTGTAAAAAACACCTTTAAATCCTTTAGTTCGTAATTTTTTTTATACATTGAGAATGGAACGATATAGCCAGATATTATAAAAAATATCTGAACACCTACTCCACCTCTAATTGAAATAATACGAAGAATGTTTGTTTCGGGATAATGGTCGTAAGGAAAACAATGCGATAGGACAACGAGAAAAGCGGCAATTCCCCTGAGTGCCTGTATAGAAACTATGTCTTTTTTGTTGTTGACTGCTGCGGCAGTTGTTGACATAAAAACGATAAATTGTTAGTAAGTTACTGAGGTTGTAAAGATAAAAAGATAAGTTAAACATCATTCTATGTGGCTGAAATAAATATAAAATGGCTGTTTTTTAAGTCATCAATAAAATAAGCCATGCCAAAATTGGAATTGATTTAGGAGAAAAAACGAAAGACAGCGTAAAATTAATGTCGTTGAAACGTAATTGAGTGCTGGGCAACTATTGCAAACTCTGTAAATAGTTTAGATTTTTTTGTATCCAATATTTTTGCTGATTTTCTGAAAAGGGCGCTCGATGATGTAGTAGAAAATTGCTGCAAATGCTATGCAACCCAGTAAGCCAAAAATGAACTTGAAGCCAATAGATAACCCAGGTATTAACCTCGCAAAAAGTGCCTCAAACCTTAAAGCCGTAATGGCATGAGTAAGATAAAGAGAATAGGAAATTGCCCCTAAGCCCCACAGTATTTTAGGTATCCGGGTGACATACTGTATGAATAAAAGCGATGCGAGTGCAACCAACGCCAAAAGTGGAATGAAAATATACAAACAGACAGCAAAGCAGCTGGTGGTTAAAACCAGATACTCCACCAAATTAATTTTTTTTACATGGTAAAGAAATAGTGAGATTCCAAGCATAAAAAAAACAGTATGATGGCCCAATAGGTAATAGGGCAAGTAATTGTGAGAAAAAGATAATGAGAGGAACACGTAAAAAGAAGCCATCAAAATTATCTTTCGGGTATTGGTGAAAAGTGGAAAAAATAATGCTAAAATGATGTAAAACATAAACTCAAGCGCCAGAGTCCAATAAACCGGACTAAGCCATGGTTGCTTTGTGAATGCATTTAAATAGCCCAAATGCCCTAATATGTTCCACCAATCGGGCTTATAAGTCATTGATGAATTAGACCAAGGCGACCAAGCTGACAACCAGGCAAAAAGAAAAATGAGAACAATGGATGCTATGTAGGGTGGTTCGATTCGCACCATCCTTTTTGCAAAAAACACGCCGATTTTTTTAATATTGTATTCGTTTTTATACATTGAGTAGGGCACAATGTAACCAGATATAATAAAAAATATTTGGACACCCATATACCCTTTACTAGATATAATTTTCAGAATGTTGGTATCTGGATAATGTTGTCGGGGGAAACAGTGAACTAAAACCACAAGAAAAGCCGCGATACCCCGAAGTGCCTGAATAGATACTATGTTGTTTTTTTGAGTGTTGGCTTCACCATGCGCTGTTGTCATTGACAATGTTTGTTATTAGGAGTATATCCAAAGTATTAACGAAGCAAATATAGAAAGGTAAAACTAAATTCCTTTAAGTTGTGTCACTATATATTTGGCGGCGGAAAAATTGACAGATATAATAAATTGACGAAAAATCAAAATAAGAATAGCTTTATAATTCGCCCTTGTATTCGTGTAAATAATACAACAAATGTTCTTTGAGCTTAGCTTTACTTACGGCATCTACTTGCCGTAAACTGCTGATGAGCCACCCACGATTATCTTCTTTTCGTTTGTAACTGGAAACAGTAAAAAACCAACCAGGGATGGTGAAGAAGTGAAACGACATTTGCGAAACATGTTTAAACGCGAGTTTTTCGTGCTGGAGGAGTTCGATAAACTGATGCCCTCGAGCTGTGGCCATGAGGTAGGGCTCGAAGAAGTCGGCGGGGTGCATGGACTTATTGAGTAGCTGAGTAAGTGTAACAAAGTTGGTGCCATGGCTGGAAGTGGGAATGTAGTCGCCAGTAGTAGTGTAGTAATCTTCGGTGGGCAAGCCTGGCGGCAAAGTAGAATCAAAAATTGAACTATTACCTATCCCTGCTATCATCCATTTAGAGCCCCCCTCTATGGTAGTGATATGAAGTGCTAAAGGCAGCGTTATTCGTTGATTGTTGTGTAAAAAGACACATTGTGCCAAAACAAACCAGTTGCTGTCGGTGAAACTAAGGTAAAGAGGATTGGTAGTATCTGAGACTGAGCTGGTAAATAGATTGACCTCTTGCCCCCATTGCTGCTTTTTGTTGAATAAAGACTTGATAAGCTGACGACGAGTGATAAAAGAATCTGTGCCATAGAGGCTTCTGGACTGGCGGCGGATGTATGAGTTGGGCTCATCGTTGAATCTTTCTATGAATTCATCGATGAGCTTTACCTCGTAAAAGAAATAACTTTTATCGGACTTAGTATTTTGTATACTGCCAACTACCTGAGTCCAACCAGACGTACTGATAAAAGCCAACAACAGCAATAATAGACTTTTAGCAGTGTGCATACGATAATGACAGTTTATTCTTCTGTGACACCAATGTTGCCCAAAAATACCTCAACATAGCTTTTGGTGATGACTCCATTAATGTTTTTCTCATCACGCATTTTTATGGTTACTTCAATGTGCTTCTGAGTAACGTCATGATAGGTATAGTTGGCTTCGCCACTCTTGATACCTGTGAACTCTTGTTCTACTGCTACTAATGCTGTATAAGTACCATCGGGCTGCTTAGTGAAGTTACTTACATATTCGGCATTGTGCCAAGAAATAGTGACATTGTCGTAACGAAGGCGTGCCAGATTGTAGAGGTATTGTTTTACAGGTTTGGTAACTGGCTCGGGATTTTTTTTGCTGGTGACAGTTACTGTTTTGCGCATATCATCGTTAAACAGTTTCATGGCTTCGTTCACATCTGCCTTAAAGTTTGGGTCTTTATTTTCGCCCAGCTTTTTTATCCAGGCAGTCAGTTCTTGGGACTTTGCTTCTACACGCTTATTGAGCTCGTTTTTGTCGAGGATAATATTGTCGGGAAAAGTGAAATATTCTGGCTCTGTGGTCTTTTTAGTTTTTTTTGACTTTTTTACAGGTTCATTAACCTGCGCTATGGCGATAAATGGCAGACAGGCTGCAACGAAAAGTAAACGTAAATATTTCATTTGGCTATGTTTTATTGCTGGCAAAAATAAAAGTGACTATTAGAAACGAAATTAATGGCAAGTAAACATACGAGAAATGATGATGAACAGCGTAAGTGCTGACAATGGTCAGTAGATGAGTGGTGGGCTGTGGTGAAATAATACTTATTTTCGGGAATTGAAAGGGGACAATTGACAAACTAAACACATGATAAAGGGCGTAAAACAAATCATATTTGACCTAGGCGGTGTATTACTGAACCTAGATTATTCGCTTACGGAAAATGCATTTATAGCTGCTGGGGTGAAGAATTTTCCGGAATTGTATTCGCAACTACAACAATCGGACCTGTTTGACAGATGGGAAACTGGACGAATGACAGCGGAGGAATTTGTGGCAGCCATGAAAGCAGCATCTGAAACTCCACTTACTACAGAACAAGTGCTGGGTGCATGGAATGCTATGCTGCTGGACTTTCCGATAAGGCGACTGCAGATACTACAGCAACTGCGCAACTACTATGACTTGTTTTTGCTGAGCAACACCAACGAAATACACGAGGAGACGTTTAACAACACACTGATGCAAGCACATGGCATACCCAATATAGGTGTGTTCTTCGACAAAGTATATATGTCGCACAGGGTGGGACTGCGTAAGCCTATGCCAGAAATATTTATGCGTGTACTGGAAGATAATGGACTACAAGCAGGGCAAACCCTGTTTATAGACGACAGCCCACAACACATAAAAACAGCCGATGAGCTGGGTATACAAACCATATACTTGCAAAAAGGAATGACGATAGAGGATGATGTGTTTAAGCAGATGAGGTAAGTGGGAAGCATAACGAGATATTACAAACCTATACAGCCAAAATAAAGTATGAGATACTACGAACCAGACCCTGGGTGGATAGGTAGAGTAGTGGCACCGCTAATCTTTACCGGGCTGGCACTATTGATACCTGGCATAATAAAAGGTATATTTTTTCCGGATTATGAGGTATCTGCCACTACAGCATTGATAGTGGTAGGAAGTATGTACTTGTATTTTTTCGTTGGGTATCATCGTGATTTTGCTAACCCAGGCTACATTGAACTATTACCAGGAAGTATAAACTTTGTACCAGCTAAAAAAGAAAAAAATGTTCCTACTATAGTACCAGTGAACACTTTAAAACTGGTAGAAATAGTATCATTTGTAACACGAAAGGAGCCAGCATATTACTACCTGCATGAAAAAGACAAAAAAACTCCATCTAAAGAATATGCACGAATACCCGAGAGTGAAATGGCAGCTTATTGCAAGAGAGAGCGCATACCACTGAGAAAAGTAATAATGCATGAAGACTATGTGGATGAAGTGAAACTAAAAACTAATCACCTGACCATAGTTTATTACGAAACCATAATAGCAGACTGGCAAGTGATTAAAAAAGTGAAAACCAAAGACATAGAGCGGATAGAACTTGTGGTAAAGCACCCATTGTCATACACTGATAGCTACTACAAAGTGTACACACCACAGCAAGAGCCAAAAGTATTTAGCTACTACTGCGTGGACCATGAGGCATTAATAGAATATGCAGCCAAAAATATGATACACATGGTGCGTGTGGAGGAGTATGGAACGTAAGACGGACTGCAAGAACGAGAATAATTAACAATATTGAGTAAACAAAATTGTTTATTTATGGAGTATGGGAAATGAATTGTCAATATTGAAAGGTTTACATCCTGGTGTGGTTTTGGAAAGAGAGTTACAAAAAAGAAAACTTTCGAAGGGAAGGTTTGCTATATCAATAGATGAATATCCTCAGACCCTAAGTGCTATTCTAAAAGGAAAGCGGAGTATGAATACTTCCTTGGCATTAAAAATAGAGGAGGCTTTGAATAAAGAAGAAGGTTACTTTATGACACTACAGGTGTTTTACGACATAAAAGAGCCAAAAAGTAAGACAAAAAAGGTCCAAAGTCCTAACCTATCCATACTTCGTAAGGTATTGTTTTGGGATACCGACATAAATAAAATAGACTGGGAGAGACAAAAAAAGGCCGTAATACAAAGAGTATGGGAACGAGGTACTGCGGAAGAGCGAGATGAGATATTAAGGTATTATGGCTTGGATGTTGTAAATGCTGTGTTGATGGACATAGAAGTTTTAGAAAAATAGATTATGGTTCTTTACAAAAATTAGGTAGTTGACATTTTGAGGTTGTGAAAAAAATATCCTAAAAGATGCGAATAGTAGTAAGAAGTTGCAATACAATGATTTGGAGGTAGCCGTGACATTACCCATATCATTTGTAAAATGTTTCATAATCCTACATCTTACTGAAAGTAGCAGAATACTTTACATTTCCATTGTCTGATAGCCTGCATATGTAGAGTCCTTTGGGTAATGTTGAAAGGTTGACAGTGACGATACCACTGTTGCCAAGTACAGACTGCTGTAATACTAGCGCACCAGCACTGTTGTAAATGGATAGTTGAGGGGTGGTGATAAATTTGTAGGCGACATGCAATGTGCCCAATGTGGGATTGGGGAAAACATCGAACTCCTGAGGTAAAAAGTTGACTGTGTTGTCTTGGGGCGAAAGTGCTGTTTTCTGGCATAGTATCCAAGAATCCGGATCAATAACTATGCTGTCTACCTGGTGCTGCCAATTGATGGTGAATTGATGTTCTTTGCTATCGAGAGACAGGAATAAGGTAGTGTCGGCATAGGCAGAAAAGACCTTGACAGGAAGTGTAAGATGGTATACCGCAACAGACTGCGGAGCAGCAGGAACATTGGTGATTTGGAGGAATAACCTATCGCCAGCCTGATTCCAGCGGGTATCTATAATGGGATGACCGTCGTTGTAGATCCACTCGTTGAAAAACGTACCTAAAGACAACCCTGTTTCGCGCTCAGCTACTTGCTTGAATTCTTCGGTAGTGGCATTGCCCCATTGATACTGGTAGAGGTAAGTGCGCAGCATAGCAAAAAACCGATCGTCATCGTTGACCATAAAACGCAACATGTGAATAACTGCCGCAGCTTTGTTGTAAGAGAGGCGACCATCAAATAGTCTACTATCATTGGTGGTATCGTGAGCATATACACTGCCCCAATTGGCACTCACCACATTGCGCTGTATGGATTGCAGATATTGGTGCGCCTTTGCCGCTCCATCGAATTGTGCGTAACAGAGGTACTGGGCATAGGTAGCAAAACCTTCATTGAGCCAAATATCCTTCCATGTGCCACAGGTAACAAGATTGCCAAACCAATGATGGGCTACCTCATGCACCAATACTGTAAACCGTGAGAAACGTGTACTGGTCATGGTTTGGTGCTCCATATTGATACCCGAAGGAGTGTAGCAATGACCGTACTTTTCTTGCCAAAAAGGATACCTGCCAAAAAGCGATGAGAGATAGTTGATAACCAGCTGTGTAGAATCGAGCCAAGGTTTGAGACGAGTAATATTGAGCGGTGTATCGGCACTTATGTAGTTGACGATTTGCATAGAATCGGTGGAACCATCGAAGTGCATATAGTAACTATATTCATCGTATCGACTGACAGCTGCAGAAATTAGGTAGTAGTCGATGGGGTAGTTGCTTTGCCACTCGTAGCGCTCAAAGCCAGCTGTGAGTGGTACAATTTGTTTGAGTAGACCATTACTGCCCGCCTTGACACTGGCTGGCACAGTGATGTACATACGCATAGAGTCTATCTTATCGCGCAGGGACTGCTTGCAAGGCCACCACATATGAGCAAAATAAGGCTCAACGAAGGTGAAGGTAGTATGAGTAACGGTATCGTTGTGAAGCCCAGGAGTATTGATCAGAAGGGCATTGCGTGGATAGCCATGATAAAACACCTGAGCTCTGAAGACGCTATTGCGGGGAAGCGCTGACGGTAAAAGCACCTGACGAATCTGCCCCTCAGTAACAACGGATAATGACACTCCATTGACCAAGACAGAATCTATGACAAGGGTATCATCTAGCTCGAAAACGTAAGTATTCATAGATACGGCAACTACTGCAGCCGTGGTAGTGACACTACCGCTGATAAGAGCTGAAGTATCGGACAGCTGTAAGCGAAACCAAAGGTGGGTGACGTTGTAGTCGTCCTCGAGCGGTGATGCTATGGTGGTTTTGGCGTGTGACGATGGCAAGAATTGTTTGTAGCCTTTGCTACAGCCGAGCTCAGAATCGCTGCTTTGAGCATGGGTTAGAGACGGCATACAGAACACCGTGCACCACAACACCCAAAACCCTATAAAAGCACGAAACATAACCGTATAAAGTTACTGAAAAAATAAGCGCAGACTACAAAATGAGTTTTGATAACTCTTCCTCGTTCCAACCAAGATAAAAGGAGCCAGTGCCTAAATCCCAAACAGGGCGCTTGATAATAGACTGATTCTGGAGCATGATATCAACAGCTTTATCGGGATTGTTAATGCTTGCTTTTTGTTCGTCGGTAAGGGCTTTGTAAGTGGTACTCTTGGTATTGATAAGCTTTGAAGCAGGAAAGTGTTGTAGCCACAAGCGTAAAGATGATTCAGAAATGCCATCGGTTTTGTAGTTGTGAAAAGTATAGGGCACTTTGTTTGCATCGAGCCACTTTATGGCTTTTTGCATGGTATCGCAGTTGTGTATGCCGTAGATAGTAATCATGTTGCTAAAGTAAAACTATATAGGCTATAAAAAGAGACAAAAGCAGTGATGTAGACCCAGCTAACCAAAATCATAAAATATACTAGTGGTAAAAACTACCTTTGCGCACCGCAAAAAAAAGGACATGAAACTTGAAGATATATTAAAACAAAGAAGTGGCAACAAATGTGAACTATGCCAAAGCGACAATAATGTGAAACCCTATGAAGTAGGGCCGCAAGACCGCTATAATGAACAAAATACAATAATGATGTGTGCCAAATGTGATGCGCAGATACAGAAAAAAGAAGACATAGACAGTAAACACTGGAGCTGCCTGACTACGAGCATGTGGAGTGAGGTGCCGGGTGTGCAAGTGACGACATGGCGTATGCTGAACCGCCTGCGCAACGAAAGCTGGGCTATGGAAAGCATAGACATGATGTACATGGACGATGACCAACTGGCATGGGCTAAAGCCACCGGAGACCATGACAACGACAATAATGTGGACCTGCACAAAGATGCTAATGGTGCTGTGCTATACACAGGCGACACGATAGTGCTAACCAAATCGCTGGATGTAAAGGGCACATCACTGAATGCCAAAATGGGCACTGTAGTGAAAAACATAAGATTAGTACCCGATAATACCGAACAAATAGAAGGAAAAATAGAAGGCCAAACAATAGTGATACTCACTAAGTATGTAAGGAAGCAGGGAGCGTAAGGAGTAAAGAAAAACAGTCAGCTAAATTCAGCTAATACAGGCAACCAAATTGCTGTTTGACACAAAATGAATGTAATGCTTTACTGCTGTAGGAGAGCAACTATCTACATCAATAACACTTCCTGCTCTAGTCCTTTTTTATGGTGGTGAAGCAGGGCTATTAGTGCCTGCAGGGAGGGCTCTGCGAAGGTGGTATGGGTAAGCTGCTGCTGATTGTAAAGGTGTGGGTTTCCGTAAGTGGCTATAAGATTATTGATGTGTGGGGGTATGTAAAATGTGGCTCTGCCACCTAGATGTCGGTGGTACTCAGTGAGGTAAATGTTGATGCCTGCGAAGTCGTAATCGCCAAAATGCAGGTAAGGGTTGGGGATGGACAACAACCATTTTATTAGGTCTTTGGTTTGCTCTTGAGGATACCTGCAGACAAACAGGGGCTGTATATACGCAAACAAGTGTGCCTGCCGGGCTATGTGCCTGAAATTTTCCATATTTTCTACACCTACTATTGTGACGTGGGGTGGTGGTATAAAACCCTCATAATCGTACACAAATGTACATGTGCCTTGCTGTGGGTGAACCACATAAGCTTCACCCAGTAGTGTGCAGGGTATGGGTAGGTAAGTATTGACCAGAAATCCCTTATAGGTTCTCCTGTGTTGTGTTTTAGAGTTGCTGCTGACGCGCACCATATCGGCACGGGTGGTGGCTTGATCTTGCAGCACATGTATGTATTCTTGGAGATCGTTTATGCCATGTTGATTGGCAAGCCATATGTGCAGCATGGAGGGATTGGGTATAAACAATGTGCGCTTGGTGCGACCCGCTATGCGCTCTTGCACTATCTGTTCGTCTATAAGCTCGCTGACAATGGGATGTTTCAGCGTGCTGGCAGGAAGCTGCTCGCCTCCTGCCAGTAGCAATAGTTTTTCGGCTACAGATAGCGGTATCATTATGCTTCAGCTCCTTTTTTAACCAGTCGCTTAACGGTGGTCACGTGTTTGCTGTCTTTTGAAAGCAGGTAGGTGTACCGGTAATCGGTAGCGTTGTAAGACGTAGGCGAACTGTTGATGAGTAGTATGTTTCGGTCATTGGCAAACTTCAATATTCCCTTTACATTGTTGGGGTGTAGCTTACCTATTTCATCCATCATGCAGTGCATACGGAAGTCTTTGAAACGCTTAGAGGCACTGTCTTTGAATACATTGAGCAACATAATGTTGATCATTGCTTTGACCAGTATATCGGTACCCTCTGAACCCACATTGGTGAGCTTCTCCACCCAACCACTGTCATTTTCGTTTTCTACTATCCTGAACTGTAGTTCGAACGAATCGGGCAGGCCGATTTCTTTTTCTTTACGGCTGTTTATTTCTTTTGCAAATTCTTTGAGTAGGCTTACTGCTTTTTTGTTTTGCCCTTCTACGTTGCCGCTAGAGAAGAGGTCTACCACACCGAGGCTCATACTGTTTTCGTCGTTGAACTGCTTGATGGCTTTGAGCAGTGTAACGATGTTGTTTTGACTCTCGGACAGCTGAAGTTTGATGCTTTTGATAACACCTGCAAAGTTGCGCTCTTCGAAGTCTTTGTTGATCTCTGTTATTACCTTTTGTATCTCACCACCTTTGGATGTGAGTTCGTTTGTTTCTTTGCCTATCTGGCGGATGAGGGTAGCAAAACGTTCGTTTACTCGGCGCTCGTACTGCACTATTTTGTCTTCTTCTACAAACTCGTGCAGCATTTCTGCAAACTGTATAAATTCTTCTCTCTCTGTGATGTTTTTCTTGAAACCGAAGATATTCTGCTCTGCAAATACGCCAGTAAATTTATTAATGGCGGACTGAAGATCATTGTACCGATTCTGAATGGTGTATAGCCTTCCGTTTAGCTGATCTATCAATACTTTGAGACCCAGAGTAGTGTTCACACCTTCAAAGCCTTCGGCTTCATAGACTTGTATTTCTGCGTAGCCATCTGTGCGTTTAAAGCTATCGAATGCGGCTACGCCCTCGCCTACCTCATCCATCAAGTGGGTTAGTTCACTTATTTCGGCAGATAGTATCTCGGCTTCCTGATTCAGTTTTTGTTTTTGGAGATTGTGTTTTTCTTCTTCGTTGTCTAGCTGGTTTTCTTTTATGCGCTTTTCTGTTTTGTAGATGTCTACATTGTCGAGCAGCTCGCGGCGGTCTTTGTTGTACTCTGCTACTTTATCTCGGTTTTCGTTGATAAAGGCAAGCTCATTGTTTATAGCCAACAACTCTCTGTCGATCTCTGCAAGGCGCAGCACATCGGCACCTGAGTGCTCCAAGTCTTCTGTTTGCTGTTGTTTAATGGTATCTAGTCGGGCTTCTGTTTCCTGCCTGCGTTGCAGTAGTTCCTGCTCATATTGTGCAGTGAGTTCTTTGATGCGCTGCTGCTCTGCTTTTATCTTTCTGTTTTTCTCTTTGTCTTTGGCCTCCAGTTGTTTTTGCATACCAGCGTCGATAGCAGCCAGACTTTTCTCTTCGGCTATCAATGCTTCAGACGCTACTTCCATCTCTTCTGTCACCTGCTGCAGCAGTCTTTCTTTTTCTTCAGCTGCTTTACGGGTGAGGTCGGCAAACTTTACTTCATTAGTCTGCAACTGACCTTTGCTGCGCTGTAGGTCATAGTCAAGCTGGCGGCGGTCGTTGTTGAGTTCTTTTATTTTTGTTTGGTACTTCGATTTTAGTTTTGCAGTAGCGTCATTACGTTCGTCTATGAGCTTGTTTAGTTTGGCACGATTAGCATCTGCCTTCACTAGCCATTCGCCCCGCTCCCGTTCGTAGTCGGCAACGGTTTTTACTGTTTTGGTTACCTCTTGCAGGTCTATTTTCAATCCGAATAGTGAATCCTGACTGCCCTCTATAAGCTGGGGTGACAAACCCGCTTTGAACAACACATGCTCGTCGTCTATTACCTTACCTATAGTGTTTTGCCAATCGGGCATGTTAGTGGTAAGCCATGCGTAGAGAGAGTCTTTGCTACCTTCGAGGCGAGCTTCAATAGCAGCCACAGCATTAGTGTACTGTGTGCCCTCTTCTCTCATTTTTTCTATCTTCCGCTCATATCCAGCCTCACTTATTTCCTGGTCTAGTTCCCACTGTTTTTGCAGGGTTTCGGCTTGTTTTTTGTAGTCGGCTATGTCTATGGTGGTGTTGCGTATCTTCTGTTGATACTCGGCGATATCTTTTTTTACGGTTTCCAGTTCCTGCTCATAGTATCGGTGCATTTGCACCTTTTGCTTTTTGAGGCGGAGATCGTGAATGGTGTCTTTCTTCTGTGCTACTACATTGCGGGCTACTTCCAGTGCATCGTGGTGCTGTTTTCTGATCTCTGCAAAGGCCTGATCGTACTGTGCCGTTATTTCTTCTTTGTATTGCAGTAGTTCTTCACTCAGCTTATTTTTCTGCTGCATGTAGGTATTCTCATATCCTGCCAGCGCATTGCGCTGCTGCTGTGCTAGTGCATCGTATCGGCTGTTTATCTCCGCAAATTTTGCATTCATGAGCATACGCTCACCCATCAGTCGCTCGCGCTCGGCGTCATTATATTCTTTGCGAGCTACCCGCTGTATAATGCCTGCTATGTTTATACTATCATAGTATTCCGATTTGGTTTTTGCCTTTTTCAGTTCATTCTCCAGTATGTTTATTTGTCTTTGTATTTCTTCCCTTCTTAGTTTGAATTTGTCATTCAGTTCCTCTGTTTTTTGCTGGGCTATACTTAGTTGTTTTTGCTGTGTATCTTTCCGCCTTTCCAGTCGTGGCAGTTGATGGAGGGCATCTTTGTGGGCAAAAAATATCTGTACCGCAGTTTCTTTCTTTTCGCGATGGAGCGACTGTATGGCGGCATGTATACGTATGATACTCTCTGCTTGCTTACGCACCGGTATTTCGCCCGATTTGTTAGTTTCTGTCCACTTATTTATATCTGACAGCTGTGTATCGAAATCGCGGAGATGCAGGGCGTATTTATCCAACT
>CAMDNC010000068.1 GCA_945902755.1 Flavipsychrobacter stenotrophus | reverse complement strand
AAAGAAGATATGTTGTTTATTTTATTGATGGCATTTTCGGCCATAGCCTTGTTTATACCAAGGTTTACCAATGCTATTAACGCATCTTCGGGGATAGTATTGTGCACTACGGCTGATATGGACGAGCTATTTTTGCTTTTCTGAATTTTGCCTTTCAATTCTAGAATGATGCGTTGTGCCGTTTTGGCTCCTATCCCTTTCACCCGCTCCAGTGCCTTGTTATCCTCACCCGATACAGCTTTTTCAAGCTCATCTGTTGTTAGCGATGATAGTATGATGCGAGCAGTAGCGGCACCTACACCACTTATATTAAGCAGCATTCTGAATGTAGCCCTCTCTTCCTCGTCCGCAAACCCATACAGCACCCATGCATCTTCTCTTATTTGCAAATGTGTATACAATTTGCAGCCTTCCAAATGTTGAATTTTGGCATAAGTCTGCAATGTGATATTTATTTCATAGCCCACTCCATTCACATCCAGATACAGTAGCGATGGAGACTTGTAAGCAAGGCTGCCCTCTAAAAAAGCGAACATTTTATTTTAGTATTTATCTATTCTAAACAAACTTTCCCGTCTTTTACTTACGACACAAACAGCAGGATGTTCTTCAATAACCTGAGATTATTCAAACTGCCACAGACAAAAAAGGGTATGATTGCTCATACCGCCCGAAAGGTACAACATTTATACGATTTCAATGTTTGCAACCCGGTTTATAACGAATTGTTGTTAATTGTTTTTCGTAACGTTGTCACTTATTCTTTTTCCTAACAATAAAATTAGTCAGTTGGCTTACCAGGGTATATCTGCCAAGGGTGCTCCAGTTCTTTAGAGTGTGTAATCAGACCAAAACCTACCCTTATGGATATGTAAGTTGGTTGAAAGAATTGCGAGGCATTGGTTTTTAGATCCAGGTATTGCCTGCCCGATACATCACTAATTGGTGTTGCCAGAAAACCAGCATCTTCATTGATAAACATATGGAAATTACCTCCCAATCTCAAGAACTGCGTAAATCCAAATCCCAATCTGAAAATATATTTGTTAAGGTCTGGAGTTAGGTCTATACTGCTGTCATACACTTCTCCTTGGCTCGACCATGGTGCTCTCGACCATTTATTATATATTGCTTCGCCGCCTGATTGCAATTCTCCTATACCACCCGTAAAGTATACTTGACTCTGACCTCGGTGCGAGAGTTGGAAAACAACCATGGGTGAAAAGAAACGATAGGTCACATCTGTACGAATGCTTCCACCAACGGTACCCCTATTTTCCCGACTGTAATAGGTATTGAATCGTTGGTAAAATTCTGTGGCGCCCAAGCCAGTTCCAAAAGCTATTCCACGATAATAATAGGCGCCATAGCTCATGGCTAAGTTAAAATTGTTTCTGGTCGACATCCCATAGCCGTTCCATGCAAAATAAAAACTATTTGAAAACGATTGGTGTCCCAACAAGGAGATTAGCAGTATAAGGAGTATTTTTTTCATGCGTTAAAAATAACTAAAAAGTTGATTTTAGTTATTTCTAACGCAATTATTTATTATTGATTTTTATTGAACAGTAATAATTATTAGTTTTTTGCAAAATAACGCCAGTTAAACGATATTCATATTTTCCACAGTTCCAATATTTGCTGTGCATGGTTCTTGCTGTCCACCTTTTCTATTATGTGGTCTATTTTGCCTTTTTCATTTATCAAAAAAGTCGTTCTCAACACGCCCATATACTCCTTGCCCATAAATTTTTTAAGAGCCCACACACCATAGTCATGCATCATTGTCTGATCTTTATCTACCAGCAATGTAAATGGCAAACTAAATTTAGACTCAAATTTTTTGTGGCTCTTCTCATCATCAGGGCTTACACCCAGCACCACTATGCCTTTTTCTTTTAGCAGTTCATAGTTGTCTCGTAGGTTACATGCCTGTTTAGTACAAGTTTCAGTGTTGTCTTTAGGATAGAAATACAGTACTACTTTTTTGCCTTTGTATTGACCCAATTTATGCACCACTGCGTTTTGGTCCTTTGCTTCAAACGCAGGTGCTTTTTCATGCTCCTTCAGTATCATACGCTTCATTTTTCGTGCTAAGATAGCAGCACTGCTACTATTCCCATATCGTTACATGTTATAGTCAAATAAGGGTTGTCATAGTAAATATCTTTAATTTTGATCCTTCCGTTAACATTTACTAAAAATAAAATTTACAACCGCTTATCATATTACGCAAACTAAGTTAATTTGCTAACTTTGCAAAGTAAGTTAATTTCAAAACGCGCATTATCGCAGCATATAATTCAGTTTTAAAAGCAATCTACTAATCCAATCGTTAAATGACCAAAATTTCAGATCAGGAACAGTTAAGGCTGAAAGCCCTGAAAAGCTATGATATACTCGACACAATGCCAGATGATGAGTTCGATAGGCTTACCGAGCTGGCAGCGCTGATATGTCATACACCCATTTCCCTTATCTCCCTTATCGATGTTAATCGTCAATGGTTTAAGTCTAATACCGGTTTAAATGTCAGAGAAACACCGAGAAACATTGCATTCTGCGATGTAGCAATAAAAGGTAATGAAATATTTGAAGTAGAAAATGCCCTTGTTGATGAGCGTTTCTTGAGTAACCCGCTCGTAACTGGCTCGCCAGATATCAGGCATTATTGCGGTTGTCCTTTAATTGATGCCAACGGTTTTGCATTAGGAACTATATGTGTAATAAACAATGAACCCGGCAAGTTGAATGAAGAGCAGCGTATGGCTCTTAAATTACTGGCCGCTCAAGCAATTAAACTCATCGAAGATTTTAGTCAAAAGCAAAATCTTAAACAATACGAACGCTTATTTAAACTTACCAATGATTGTATTTGTATCATTGACCATAAAGGTGGTTTTAAAAAATACAACGCATCTTTTGCAACTTTGCTTGCATTAGATGATCATACTATAAATAACGATGTGCATTTTTATCAATTTGTACATCCCGACGAAGTAGAATATGCCAAAAGTGTTATTACACTTCTTACATCAAGCGTCGAGCCCGCTAATTTTACCTGTCGTTTTCTTGCGGCAGATGGTAGCTACAGGTTTCTTAACTGGTCGTTAAACTATAATGCAGATACCAATTGTGTCTTTTTAATCGGACGAGACATAACCGAACAAAAAATGCACGACCAAATTATACTTAGTGCAGAGCAAAAGTTTAAAGCATTTTACGAAAACTCTCAAGGCCTGATGTACATGCACGACATGAACGGAAAGCTTTTTAGCATCAATAATGCTTGCGCTCAAAGTTTAGGTTATGCTAAAGAAGATTTGTTGAAATTAACCCTTTTCGACATTATAGCTCCTCACAGGCACGATGCCCTGAAGTTATATCTCAAGTTTATTGCTGTACATGGTCATGCCAATAACCTCACTCATACACTTCACAAAAATGGTACAGAACGAATATGGCTTTACAACAATGTGGTGGAGAGAAATCAAGATGGTTCATTGTATGTCATCGGTAATGCATTAGATATTACCGATCGCCACAATCTCGAAAGAGAATACAAAAGATTAAACGATAAATTACAACAAACCAATTCAATAGCTTTAATTGGTTTTTGGGAGCTAGATTTGGATGACAATAAGTTAACCTGGTCTGATGTGACCCGTCAAATTCACGCTGTCGACAACAATTATATACCCGATGTTGAAAATGCAATTCAGTTTTATAAAACTGATGCCGATAGAAAAAAGATAATACAATGCATCAACGAAGCCATCAAGCATGGTAAAGGTTGGGACATAGAGTTACAAATCGTAAATAAAATCGGTAAAGAGCTTTGGGTACGGGTACTGGGTGATACTCATTTTAAAAACAATAAATGCACTACTGTTTTTGGTACTTTCCAAGATATCACTAGCAGAAAAATTGCAGAACTTGAAATCGCTGCTTCCAGAAATTTGTTACAAAATGTTCTTCAAGCAGCTTCTGAAGTGAGCATTATTTCTACTACCACCGATGGAATCATTACGGTCTTTAATAAAGGTGCAGAAAAACTAACCGGCTATACAGCGGCCGAAGTTATTGGTATACATACACCAGCTATCATACACAGAGAAGATGAATTAGTAGCTCGCAGTAAAGAACTATCTGCTCAACATAATATGGATATTTCAGGGTTTCGTGTCTTTGTACACAACCCCGAAATTATGGGTGCTGAACAGCGCGAATGGACATACGTTCGTAAAGATGGAACAGAGTTTACTGTCTCACTAGTAGTTACTGCCATTAGAAAAGATGACGATACTATACTGGGATACTTAGGGATTTCTACTGATATCTCAGAACGTAAAAAGGCCGAACTTGAACTAATAGATCAAAAAGCCAAATTGTCTGCCTTTGTATCTCATGCTCCTGCAGCCGTTGCTATGCTAGATACAGATTTTAGATATATCGCTTACAGTAATAGGTGGTTAGAAGAATATAAATTGGCCAACAGCGATATTACTGGCATCTCGCACTACGATGTATTCCCAAATATTGAGGACGAATGGAAGCAAATTCATAAAAGATGCCTTCAGGGAGAGGTCATTCGAAATGAAGAAGATGTCTGGCGACCCGAAGGTTGGCAGCATGACCAATATCTGCGATGGGAAGTTCGTCCATGGTTTAGACACGACAACACTATCGGTGGTATCATGATGATGACACAAGATATTACAGATGTTTGTTTGCAACGAGAAGAACTAAAAAAGGCAAAGTTTACTGCTGAACAAGCTAGTAAAGCCAAATCAGAGTTCCTGTCTAACATGAGTCACGAAATTCGTACGCCACTCAATGGCGTAATAGGATTTACAGACCTCATACTCAAAACTCAGTTAACAGAAACTCAACACCATTACCTTACCATTGTTAATCAATCGGCTAATGGTTTATTATCAATTATCAACGATATCCTCGACTTCTCTAAAATAGAAGCTGGAAAGTTAGAACTTGATATTACGAAATGCAACCTTTATGAACTTACTACTCAGGCTATAGATATAATCAGTTATCAAGTGCAAAAGAAAGGCCTTGAAATGTTGTTGAATGTTTCTACCAATTTGCCCGGTTACTTATGGGTAGATAGTATCAGACTAAAACAAGTTCTAGTCAATTTACTGGGGAATTCATTAAAATTTACTCAAAAAGGTGAAGTAGAATTAAAAGTAGTTCAGCTACCCCTTCCGCCCGACAAAGACGGTAAAATTACAATAAGATTCGAGGTGAGAGATACCGGCATCGGGATACCAAAAGACAAACAAGAAAAAATATTTGAAGCATTCTCACAAGAAGATGCTTCTACCACACGTAAGTATGGCGGCACAGGGTTAGGGCTAACTATTTCTAACCGTCTACTTAGGCTCATGGGCAGCAAGTTGCAACTCATGAGTGCTCCTGGTGAGGGCAGTACATTTTTCTTCGACATTCAGGTGCGCACAGAACATAGTAGTATAGAGGTTCCCAGAGCTTTGGCTACTATCAAGAAGGTACTTATTGTAGACGATAATGACCATAATCGCACCATTCTCAGCCACATGCTCGGATTCAATGAAGTATTAACTGACGAAGCTCAAAATGGTTTTGATGCCATGCAGTTGCTTGCTGCAGGTGCCAAGTATGATGTGATTTTGATGGACTATCACATGCCTTACATGGATGGAATAGAAACTATAAAAAAAATCAGAGAGTCTTTCGGTAAACAAGGTAAAGATCAAAATTTTATCCTATTACACAGCTCTTCCGATGATGACATAATCATTAAGGCTTGTCGCGAGTTAAATGTAACTCACAGACTACTGAAACCTATAAAATTTCATGAAATCTACGATTTGTTATCTAAAACTACTGTGTCTCCTAATAATTACACAACAGGAGAAACAATGAATGTTGCCAACAAAAAGGCTCAATTGCGTATCATGGTCGTTGAAGACAACTCCATAAATATGCTTTTGGCAAAGGCAATAATAAAGAAAATTGTACCCGATGCGGTTATTGTTGAGGCCGTAAACGGGCAAGATGCCGTTACTCAATGCAACAAACTGTTGCCAGATGTTATATTTATGGATGTGCTGATGCCAATAATGAATGGATACGATGCTACAAGGTTGATAAGACAAAAATACCCCAGCAGCAGAATACCCATTATTGCTCTAACCGCTGGCGTAGTACAAGGCGAAAGAGAAAAATGCATAGAAGCAGGGATGGATGGTTTTGTATCAAAACCTTTCGTAGAAAAAGATTTAGTGCCAATTTTAAATTCGTTACATAACATTCCTGAAATAAAAACACGCACAACTGTGGAAAACCCAATTGCAATAGAACCAAAATTTAGCATCGGCAATTTGGCAGAAACTTTGGGTATTGATATTTCCGACGTCGATTCTATAAAACAGACATTGGATGTTATTGCAGAAGAAATGCAACGTTCTAAATCGCATCTTATTTCAGAATGTATTCAAGGAGATATTAAGCAAATAAATCAAGCCGGACATAAGCTGTATGGTTCAGCTTCCTTATTGGGGTTGCATACTTTAGCCAAAATGTCAAGACAACTCGAATATTTTGTGCTAACGAATGAAAACAACAACGAATTATCTGGTCTCATAGCCGATACCGTTGTCGAAATAGAATCTTGTCTGTCCGTCATTCAGAATAGCTACCCTGCCAGTTAAAGTCCCTGTTGTGTTCTTGTAACAGTGCTTACAGGTGAGCATTTCTTTATGTGGTATCTTTGCTCACTTTATCAAACCCTCTAAGGGCAATGCATACCACAGCTCACAGATATTTTATCATCAACAAACCCTGGAACATGGTTTCCCAGTTTGTGAGCAAGGAACCAGTTGGGTTGCTGGGCGATTTAGATTTTTCCTTTCCAGAGGGTACTCATGCCATTGGCAGGCTCGATAGCTTATCCGAAGGCCTTTTAATACTTACTACTAACAAAAAAGTAACCAAACTTCTTTTTCAAGGCAAATCTCCACATAAGCGTACCTATCTGGTAAGAGTCAAAAATATAGTATCTCCTGAGGGGCTAGAAAAACTTAGGACTGGGGTAGACATAATAGTCAAAGAAGGTGCTACTTATACTACACCTCCCTGTGAGGTACATATACTCGACACACCTCCCGATTTCCCTCCACATCAGCTCGAACTCAGAGATTTTGTGCCCCATACATGGCTCTCTATTTCGTTATATGAGGGCAAGTTTCATCAGGTGCGCAAAATGGTCAGTGCCATCAATCACCCCTGCAAACGACTGGTGAGAGTATCTATCGAGGATTTACTTCTCGGCGACCTTCCTACTGGTCATGTGCGCGAAGTTGAAGAAGATACATTCTTCAGATTACTGAAAATTGACGACTGGCGATAATTGATGTATTCACTCAATTTTTATGCTCAAAAAAAATCGGCAAACCAAGAAAAGATGGTTCGCCGATTTTCAGTATTTAGCTTTCGTCTTTTTAGCTTATTTCATTCCTGTGCCTATATTCATTTTCATACTACTTTTTTTTACGTCTTGCAGTATGTTCACGGTTTCGGCTATATATATGTCTTTACCCAGAGCTTTAAGCCACTCTTTGTTTTTGGCTACAGATGCACTGTCTATGTTTATCTTAGCAAGGTCTGCAGGTGCATTGGTCATATCCAGTGCAGTAGCATTTTTTTGCAGTTCTTCCAGCTTTTTAGAGGTTGCGTTTATTTCCTCCTGTTCTTTTTTATATTTATCTAGGTTCAGCGACACTTTGTTGTCGTCTCTTTTTTTCCTTATCAGTTTTGCATTTTCGCTTATCAGCTTAAAAGTTGGGTTAGCATTTATTCTACTATTGCTCATAGCCACTAGCTGATTCAGGTTCGGTATGCTATTGGTAGGTTTATAGTTCACAGCAGGTATTTCATCCCATGCCAATGCCGATTTTATGTGCCTTTCGCCCAGTTCTTCATCATCATAGCCATCATAGGGGTCTGGCATATCTACGTGTGGTTTCACACCCTTTAGCTGGGTCGATCCACCATTCACTCTGTAAAACTTCTCCATCGTCAGTTTCAGCGCCCCTATCGATGCATTTTGTCCGCTCGTAGTATCGTTCATCATATTCAGGCGGGTCATAGGGTCTATCATATCATCTAGCGACACCATTTTCTGTACCGTACCCTTGCCATACGTAGTAGATCCCACTATTATAGCGCGGTTATGGTCTTGCAGCACTGCCGCCAGTATCTCCGATGCCGATGCACTGTTCTGATTCACCATTATAGCCAGTGGGCCGCTATACATCGCCGTATCATATGGGCGCGAGCGCAGTACATTCGGGTTCGATCTGCCGCTTTTCACTTGCACCACAGGCCCCTTACCTAGGAAAATACCAGCCATATCCACCACATCCCCCAGCGATCCGCCGCCGTTATACCTCAGATCCAGTATGATGCCCGTCACACCAGCATCCTTTAGTTTTTGCACCTCTATAGCCACATCCTTGCTACACGTCCTGCCACTGGTGTGGTTAAAATCCGCATAAAACTCTGGCAGATATATAAACCCTATTGGTCCTTCTTTGCTGTTGATGATGGCCGATTTCGCAAATGTTTCCTCTATCTCCACCACACCCCTTTTTATGGGTATCACCTTCACTGCACCATCCTTGCTTTTTACAGTCAGGCGCACTTCCGTGCCTTTTTCGCCCCTTATCAGTTTCACCACATCATCCAGTTCATACCCCGATATGTCTACAGGCTCCTTTTCACCCTGTGCCACCTTCATTATTTCATCACCTTCTTTCAGTTCACCTTGCTTCCACGATGGGCTACCAGTTATTATCGATGCCACTATCGTTTTATCATCCACAGGGCTCAGCCTAGCACCTATACCCATAAAGCTACCACTCATACGCTCATCAAAGGCCGTTTTTTCCACCGGCGGAAAGTAAGAAGTATGTGGGTCGTGCGATTCTGTCAATTTGTTCACATAAAACGTAAACCGCTCATCATCTTTTATCTTTTTCAGTCGCTTCATGTATCGTTGGTTACTCTTCAGCACATCCTCTCTGGCTTTTATTTCCAGTTCAGCATCTGTTTTCAGCACCACGTTTACCGAGTCTTTATTCTCTTTTTTCTTATCCTGTTCTGTTTTTAGGTCTATATACTTCACCAGCGATCTGTATTTCAGGTGTTTTCTCCACCTTTCTTCCAGTTCCTTTTCGCTAGCGGCATATTCTATTTTGTCGGCAGTCAGTTGCAGCACCTCATCTGTCGTATAGCTAAATGGTTGTTTCAGAATCGCTTCATATAGTTTTTCCGATGCCGCCATTCTCCGCAGGTATATCGCCTCCAGCGTATCAAAAAACTCACTGCTATTCACCTTCACCTGGTCATCTATCAGGTATTCATACTTTTTCAGCTTGTTGATGTCCTGCTGCGTAAAGTAGAGCTTCTCCCCGTCAAATGCACTTATTGTACCCTTATATACCCTTGCCGAGAAGCTATCATCTATCGGTCTAGCCTCATAGTGTCCTGCCTGTATTGTCTTCATCACAGTTTCTATCACCAGTGCCCTCCGCTCATACGACGATCTCCCACCAGCCTTTACGTACCTGAACGAGAAAAATGCCGCCAATGCACCAGCCACCAGTAACGGAATCAAAATTTTATTCTTCATGAATTGCAACATATAGATTATGTATAGTCATAACAAATGTAGGTCAAATGCTGTTAATAAAAGTATAATCAAAAACACCCAACACGTTAAAAAACGCATCCACACATCACTATTATTTATGCCTCCAGCACAGGCACTCCCATCATCGGGCATTGTGTCCTCACTTCTACTGGCGGGGCAGTGAGGGGCTTTGCATAGTGATTGAAGAGGTGATTTATGATAAACTTCCCTTCAGATCACTAACTATCTTTCCGCCGTTGTTGGTCTTATTTTCTGACCAACAACCTCGAGCAGGGCACGCATACACGGAGTTAGTACTCGATCACCCTTATTTTGATGTAGCATCGCCAACACCCTATTAAAAGCACTATCAGTAAATTACATTGTCAAATAATCAGACTTATTCATTTTCAGTAACTTTGTACAAAATTTAATTCTATGGATGTCAGGTTTACTTTGTCTATAGACGACGACATAATAAAAAAAGCAAAAGAATTTGCTAAAAAAAACAATATATCCCTATCCCAATTGATAGAAAATTACCTGTCAGTGGTTAGCACTAAAGACACACACAATAACGCAATCGAAATATCCCCCCTTGTAAAAAGCTTATCAGGTGTGTTAGAACTTCCTCGAAATTTCAACCACAAAAAAGACATCTCCAAGCACTTGCAAGAAAAATATAAATAATGACCATCATTTTACCGTCCTCGTTGAGTCTCCGCGCTTTTTCTGCGAGCGACTCGACGATATCAGGGATCTAAAGCTGAATCTCCTTTCCCCAGCTCCCACTCCTCACTTGCAATAAACCCACATGCCAAAATGTGGATATCTTGATCACTGCCATCACCCACATTGGCGCACTTTTTGCGGCATCAGCATAGCGTCATCTATGCTACCATACCCCCATAAACCCCCATTCATTGTGTCAGCTAATAATTTTCCTATTATCAAAACAAACATTATCCCCTACTCACCTCAAAAACTACCGGCAAATGCCAACATGCCGGAAAAGTGAATGCCATTGATAATCAACGAGTTATCATTCAAAACCCATGAAATCACCGGCAACAAACCGGCAAAACCAGAAATAAACAATAAACACAATATGAACATAACTGTTCGTTTGGCGTAGATTATATCTACGGCAGGCACGGCAGCCGGTTTCCGACCGGCGAATTAATAGAGTTAATCTTGATAACCACGATAACCCGCACTCCCAAAAATGTACCCAACCAACCGGAAAATGCCAATATACCGGAAAAGTGAATAGTATTGATAATCAACTACTTAAGTGCCAAAACACATGAAAACACCGGAAACAAACCGGAAAACAGCCCCTTCGGCTGTCCCTCCGCTCTCGCTCTCATCCTCGCTCTAAAAAACCACAATATGACAACAAACCCCCACAGCTTTGTTTGGCATAGATTATATCTACGGCAGGCACGGCAGCCGGTTTCCGACCGGCGAATTAATAGAGTTAATCTTGATAACCACGATAACCCGCACTCCCAAAAATGTACCCAACCAACCGGAAAAAGCATACAGACCAGAAAAGTGAATATTGTTGATAATCAACGACTTAAGCGTCAAAACACATGAAATCACCGGCAACAAACCGGCAAAACCACCTACCACTTCATTCATTCACCCAAATCCCCCATTTTTGCACTCCTATGAGCATTCACCTACTCAACAATGATTTATGGTTTCCACCACTACACCATGCCGATGAAGATGGGCTGCTGGCAGTAGGTGGCGATTTATCTGTCGAGAGGCTGCTCCTTGCCTACCGCTCAGGCATCTTTCCTTGGTTTAGCCACGACGAGCCCATACTCTGGTGGTCGCCCGATCCTCGTTTTGTTCTCTATCCGCCGCAGCTACGCGTCAGCAAGAGTATGAAAACCCTCCTACGTTCAGGCAGGTTTCAGTTCACTACCAATACCGCTTTTCCTACCGTCATCACCGCCTGTCAGTCCACACCACGCCCCGGTCAAGATGGCACGTGGATCACAGAAGATATAGTGTCAGCCTACACACAGTTACACCATGCCGGCTACGCACGCTCTGCCGAGGCCTGGCAAGATGGGCAACTAGTAGGGGGGCTTTACGGCGTGCTTATAGGCAAGGTCTTCTTTGGCGAGAGTATGTTTAGCCACGTCAGCAATGCCAGCAAGTTTGCTTTCATCAATTGGGTGCAGCAGCTACATCAGCAGGGCATTCAGCTTATCGACTGTCAGGTATACACCGCTCATTTGCACAGTTTAGGAGCGGTTATGATACCTCGCCAGCAGTTCATACAGCAGGTAGCACAGTGGGTCAGTGCTTAATACTTGCTCACTGCTGCTTTTATTGCTTTATCTTCGTACAAATTATTACTTATTTTATAATGACTTTTAAAGATTTAAATCTCAGTACCCCCCTGCTCAATGCGCTCGATGATTTGGGATACACACAGCCCACTACCATTCAGCACAAAATATATTCTGTTATTCTCTCTGGTCGCGATGTCTGCGGCATAGCTCAGACTGGTACCGGCAAAACCCTCGCCTATCTTTTACCTTGCCTCAGATTATGGAAATTCTCAAAAGACAAATTTCCACAGATACTCATTATCGTGCCCACCCGCGAGCTAGTAAAGCAGGTAGCCGAAGAAATAGCCAAACTCACCACCTACATGAATGTGGTTACAGTAGGGGTCTATGGCGGTGTCAACATGAAGCCGCAAGCACTAGAGGTAGAAAACGGCTGCGACATAGTAGTAGCTACCCCTGGTCGCCTGCTCGATCTAGTACTCAATGGCTCTCTGAAACTCAAAGCCATCAAACAACTGATCATAGATGAGGTAGACGAAATGTTTAACCTCGGCTTTCGTACCCAGATCAACAATGTACTGGACAGGCTACCACCCAAAAGGCAGAATCTCTTATTCTCAGCTACCATCACAGACGAGGTCGTAGTATTGATGAATACCCACTTCAGCGAGCCTGAGCGGGTAGAGGCAGCACCCACCGGTACCCCGCTCGAAAACATAGACCAGAGCATGTATGAGGTGCCCAATTTTTACACCAAGGTCAATCTCCTCAAATTACTCCTTACAGAGGATGAAACTATGACCAAGGTACTGATATTTGCCGCTACCAAACACATGGCAGATGACCTGCACCACGAGCTCGAAGAGCACTTCCCAGATCGTGGTGGTGTCATTCACTCCAACAAAGCCCAGAATCATCGTTTCAATACCATCAATCGCTTTCGCGATAACACCTACAGGTTCATCATAGCTACCGATCTCGTAGCCCGAGGTATAGACATATCAGAGGTTACGCACGTCATCAACTTCGATGTACCCGAAGAGCCCGAAGCATACATACACCGTATAGGCCGCACTGGCAGGGCAGACAAAAAAGGTATTTCTCTCACGTTCGTCACAGAGCGCGAAAAAGAATTGCTCGCTGCCATCGAGGCATTGATGAACTATAAAGTGCCTGTACTGCCACTACCCGAGCATCTCACAATATCAGATGTGCTTACCGAAGACGAAAAACCCAAAGTGCGCATGAAAGAAACCCTCATTGTGCTGCCCAAGGTCAGTGAGTCTAAAGGTGCATTTCACGAAAAACTAGAGAAAAACAAAAAAACTAACATCAAAATCAGTCATAAAGACAAAATGAAAGCCAAGTATGGCAAGCCCAAAACTAGGGGCGCAAAAAAGAAATAGTATGATTACCAGACTCACCGCCAAACACAATGGTATACCCTTCGACTGGATAGATATCACCGACCCATCAGAAGAAGAGCTGAACAGAGTAGCCACTGAATATGGTCTGCACAGTGCGTCTGTGGCCGACTGTATGCAGTCGGGTCACCTACCCAAGTATGAGGCGTTCA
The DNA here is from genome assembly GCA_945902755.1 of Flavipsychrobacter stenotrophus. Classification (GTDB taxonomy): domain Bacteria; phylum Bacteroidota; class Bacteroidia; order Chitinophagales; family Chitinophagaceae; genus Nemorincola; species Nemorincola stenotropha_A. The sequence goes on along the minus strand of CAMDNC010000068.1, from coordinate 3,281 downwards.
AAGATCATACATTCATCATACTCAGGGTGTGTTTCGCACAGCCCGATGTAAAGGCGGAGACAGTGCAAGAACTTACCGGAAAAATAGCTGTTTTCATTTCCGATTCTTTTATCATTACCATACACCGCCTACCCTGGGAGCCCTTAGCAAACATTAGCCAAGATTATGTGCTGGCTGGCAGATGCACCAACCCTCATCACGTACTCAATATCATCGTCAAGCAGGGTCTAACCACCTTCGACGAAACAGGGCTCTTACTGGCACAGTCGCTCGACTTTTTAGAAAAACAAGTGTTCCTTACCTCCCGAAAAACAACCCTGCTCAAGGGCATGTACTTCCTCAAGCGCAAGCTCGATGTTATAAGGCGATTGCTTGTTTTGTCAAGCGATGTCATAGACCGCATAGACCCTCAAGGGGCTTCCAATGCTTATACCCGCGATGTTCGCGACCTCTACATCAAGCAAAAAAGCCTGTACGATGCTATGTACGAAAACACCAATCACCTCCTCAATATCTACTTCAACATATCTGCACAGCGCACCAACGAAACCATTCGCGTACTCACCATATTTTCAGTCTTTTTTATGCCCCTCACCTTCATAGTAGGGGTCTATGGCATGAACTTCCAGCACATGCCAGAGCTCCGCTGGCAGTACGGCTATCCGTTCGCTGTATCCATGATGATTATAGTAGTATTGATCATTTACATCTGGTTTCGCCGCAAAAAGTGGCTATGATGATTACCAATCCTTATTTCTATTGGGTCTCCAGCTATAGCACTCTTACCATCGTCGTTTGCGTCGCAGCTCTTGTACTTAAACATGACAGAAATATTAGTAGTAGCCAATATAGCACCGCTACTGTTGCGGGCTGCTGCCTGATAGGGAATGGCATTGGGTGCCTGAGCCCGGGCAGTGCTGAGCATTAAAAACAATGCCAGAAATGTGAGTACCTGCTTCATAATAGTATGTATAATTATAAATTAATTGAAATAGCAATGGTGTACTGATATGGATTTTTCATTGTGCGAAGGCGGGGCTATGTAAATAAGAAGAATAGCCAACGCACATGGATCAATGCTTATATCAACTAATGGGCTGTCTGCGAGTGAGACAACCCATTAGTAATAGTTCATAGTGGTAGGTAATATTGTTGCTTTCTTTATTCAAGGGGTAAAACAAATATTGTAAATACAATTCGCTGCTTGTAGCCACCCTATAGATATAGGGTAGCTTGCAGCGTCTATCAACTACTTCACCATTACTTTGGTATTATATTGCTGGGTAGCAGTGGTGGCATGTAGCATATACACACCAGCTGGTACGTTTATTTTCACCTGCATAGGAGCAGTGTACTTTGTTGTTGTTTCATATACCTTCATTCCGGTAGCATTGGTTATTACTATGGCTACTTCTTCATTGTTGCTGCCCGCTATACTCACCGCAAATGCACCATCAGCAGCAGGGTTTGGGAACAGTTGTAGCGCAGTGGTTTTGTTTACATCACCTACCGATGCTGTAAACGCAAAGTCAGCCGAGGTAGCACTACATCCACCAGCATCGGTCACATCTACCGCATAGGTGCCACTGGTAGTAGCTGTGTGTGTATTGTTGGTAGCACCAGCTATAGGCGTGCCGCCCAGTTTCCACTGGTATGTAGCAAACGTGCTTGGCACAGATAGGGTAGCGCCAGCGGCGGATATTGAAGGCGCAGTAGGAGCATTAACTGTTACTACTCTAGTACCAAACACTAGCCCTGCTACATAAGTAATAGCAGCAGTACCTGCAGAAACACCCGTTATCACACCCGAAGCTGATACTGTAGCCACACTGGTGTCGCCACTTATCCATGCTGCATCTGGTATAGATGCAGTAAAAGTTGTGGTGCCACCTGCACACACAGTGGCAGTACCTGATAGGAGAGCAGTGTTGGCTAAAATGATACGGATACGGTGATTGTTCTTGCTTGTTATCAAGAGATCGCCAGTTGCACTTACAGTCACCCCGGCGCAATTGCCTATAGCAGCTGCTGTTGCAGGTCCACCATCTCCGGCTGCAATGGCACTTCCATTGCCTGCAACTACAGTTGTTACGCCACTTGGTGTCACTTTGTAAAGCCGTCCGGTGTTGTCTTCTGTGCCTACAAACAAATTGCCTGCACGATCAAGTTCCATAAATGCTGGTGTTTCAGTAGCTCCGATTGAGGCAATAGTGGTAACTATGCCTGTTGCAGCCGTAATTTTTCTTATTCCGCCAACCTTGCTGAAGTAAACATTACCTGAATCATCTATTGCAACACCATGGGGATTGCTGATGTCTGCAGCGGTAGCGAGGCCGCCATCACCCGTATTGTCGCTAGTGCCCGTGCCAGCTATTGTGGAAATGATACCAGAAGCAATATCTATCTTTCTAATTCTGTTGTTACCTTGGTCTGCCACATAAAGGTTTCCATTAGCATCAATCGCCATGCCAATTGGATAGCTTAACCTGGCAGCAGATGCAGGACCTCCATCACCAGAATATCCGGCCGAACTGCCAGCTATGGTGCTGATTATGCCCGAGCTGTTTATTTTGCGGATACGATGGTTGAGAATGTCCGCATAATACATATTGTTGCTATTGTCAAACACCATGCCCCCGCCGAAAGAACCTGAATTGATACGTGCTGTTGTAGCCGAACCACCATCGCCCGAAAACCCTGATGTGCCATCACCAAGAAATGTATTTATGGTGTAGGGACTCGCTGATATTTTCCTGATACGATGATTGCCTGCATCTACAAAATAGATTTCCCCAGATTTGTATTTAATTGCTGCAGGATTTTGAATTGTAGCTGCGGTAGCCGGTCCGCCGTCCCCTGAAAACCCCGCTGAGCTCCCACAGAATGTGTAAATTGTTTGTGCTTCAGTACTAGTAGTAATAGCTGCTGATAGTATGCAGCTGGCAAATAGATTGTAAAGTGTCTTTTTCATATCATATCTGTTTTTAGATTTCTACCCAAAGGTCACAGATACATCTTTTGATATTCGGCACTTTTACTGAAACCCCCTTTTCACTTTCCGAAAGCTGGTTATAAATTACTGTACGTTTTTCCTGTTCTTATTTTTTAGGGGCAATAGCTCCTTTCTGTTAACACTACTGAAACTGTGCCACCCTTTTCATCAACGGCTCCAGCTTATCTTGGGTCACAGATAACTCATACTTTTTGTCCACTACCAGTACGCCACCATTCGCTTTCATGTATTCAGTCACATACCGCACATTCACCATGTACGATTTATG
>CAMDNC010000067.1 GCA_945902755.1 Flavipsychrobacter stenotrophus | reverse complement strand
TATTACGCACTCTGCTCTAACTCTTCACTGTCAGGATTGGCTAATTTTTTTACAAAATCAACATTTAGCTCACCTATAAAAGCCAAAATATCTTTTCTCCCCAGATATTTTACAGCACTTGTTATGAAGCTACGTGGTATAAATTCCCACTCGCGTTTCATAGCTTCAATAAATAGCTTTGCATTTCTTGCAGCATCTCTTTGAGTGCTTTTGTCTGCTTTTGTAAAAATTACATTGAACGGAACTCCCCATTCACCCAGTTTACGCAAAAACTCAATGTCTATTTTTTGAGGTTCGTGTCTGCTGTCTATCAATACAAATACGGTTACTAAGTTGGGACGTTGTTGTAAGTAATTAGAAATCATTTTTTCCCAAGTAGCTCGGGTATTCTGAGAAACTTTTGCAAATCCGTAACCAGGCAAGTCTACAATGTAAAATGACTTATTGATAAGGAAGTGATTTATTAATTGTGTTTTACCTGGGGTATTTGATGTTTTGGCAAGTTTGTTTTGACCTGTCAGCATGTTTATCAGCGATGACTTACCCACATTAGATCTGCCAATAAATGCATATTCGGGCATGTCGGGCTTTGGGCAGTTCTCTACTTTGGGGCTACTAATAAGGTACGTAGCTGTATGTATATCCATAATTTTCAGTAGTTACTCAATATTTAATTCATAAATATGAGAGCTTCACGCTGCAAAAGTAATCAAGAAAGCCTACTCTAGTTTTGATTTGTTGGTTAGAGGTTTTTTGAACGTTGATTTTTCCCGTAGTTTTGCATCGTGTGTGTTTTTATATAATGTTTACTAACACCTTGTTCCTTACACACGCCTACAGGATGAACGAAAAACTAGTTTATTCATTCTCGATTCTATTTTCCTGAAACAAACACTTGATGAGATATTTTTTTGTTGCTATTTTTTATTTTTTACTTACCAGTGTCGATGCATTTAGTCAAATAACCGGCACTTTTTCTGTTTGCGAGGGAGCTGTCACGACACTCTCTAGTGCCACACCGGGCGGAACATGGAGTTCTTCCTCCTCCGGTGTCGCATCAGTAGATGGTTCTGGTACTGTAGTGGGTGTATCGGCGGGTACTTCTGTTATTTCCTATATTTCTTTACCTACCGTTCATACAGTAGTTGTTACAGTACACCCTGCACCTGCTGTTATCACTAGCACTTCATTCAGAATATGTGTAGGCAACATCGTGACTTTTTCTTCGGCTACAAGTGGTGGTACTTGGTTGAGTGTAAACACAGCAGTTGCCACTGTAGGATTAACTACAGGGAATGTTACGGGAATATCTGGTGGTACCACTTCTATTAAATACGTGATCACTTCAACTGGTTGCGAAACTTCCGCAAATGTAACGGTCAATCCTGCACCCGCTGCCATCACAGGCTCAGGAACTGTGTGTAGCGGCAATATCACTGCATTGACTCACTCCATATCTGGTGGTACTTGGAATAGCAGCACTCCTTCTGTTGCCACTGTTTCAGGTGCTGGTTTTGTTTCAGGTATTGGTGCAGGTACTTCCATCGTTTCTTACCTATTACCATCTGGTTGTTACACCTTTAGGATTATCACTGTCAATATTACACCTGCTGCTATCACTGGTAGCACCACTATTTGTTCTGGCGCTTTTACTACATTATCCTCGTCTCCTTCTGGTGGTAGTTGGTCTGCAGTAGGTTCAGCTGCTACAATTCACCCTATTACTGGTGTAGTATCTGCGGTTAGTGCTGGCACATCTGCTGTTACTTATTATATACCATCTACTGGGTGCTTTAATACCACTAGTGTATCGGTCAACCCTACGCCAGGGCCTATCACTGGTGCTACAGCAATATGTCTGGGAGCTTCTGCTACTCTTAGCAATTCAATAGCTGGTGGCACTTGGAGTAGTGATGCTTTAGGAGTGGTTAGTGTTAGCAGTGCTTCGGGCAGTAGTGTTACAGTTACAGGTATGTCGGTGGGTACCGCCACAATTAGTTATCTTATTGGTGCAACATGTTTATCTAGTGTAGTGGTTACAGTGCATCCGCTTACAGTACCTGGGGTAATAACGGGGGGTACTTCTCCTATGTGTGTAGGCACTTCTACTTTTCTATCCGCATCTGTCTCAGGTGGTACCTGGGTTAGTTCATCACCAACTGTGGCTTCTGTTGGCTTGGTTTCAGGTCTTGTTACTTCATTATCTGCCGGCACAACATTGATCAGTTATATAGTAGGTGGTTTCTGTGGCACAGTACACACTACAATTAACGTTGCTGTTAGCAGTACACCTACAGCTATTAGTGGTTCTTCAACTTTATGTTTAGGTGCTAATACTCTTTATACCAATGGCGTTTCAGGTGGTACTTGGAGTAGTAGTGATCCAACTATTGCATCTATTGATGCTTCAAGTGGGCTAGTATCAGGAGTAAATATTGGCAGTGCAGTAGTTACTTATGTGCTTAGTACTGGTTGTAGAAACACTCATCCTGTTATTGTTACTCCTGCTCCTTCGGTAATAACAGGTGCCAGTTTAGTGTGTGCTGGTAGTACAGAAAATCTTCTAAATTCAGTTTCTGGTGGAGTTTGGACCACTAGTGATGCTACTGTGGCCACTGTAGCAGTAGGTGGTGGGGTAACTGGTGTCGTATTAGGCCTTGGCACCGGTACAAGCGTTATCACTTATGCCATAGGTGCATGTATCGCCACTCATGTCATGACGGTAATGCCATTGCTTGTAGTGGTTGCTAACGCATATCCTGTTGCTTGTGGCTCCTCATTTACCACTTTAGCTACAGGTGCTGACACCTATTCATGGAGTCCTTCTGCTGGTTTGTCTTGCGATAATTGTCCGAATCCTACTTGCTCACCAGCTGGTCCCGTCAGTTACACCGTTACTGGCACTTCTGTTACAGGCTGCAGCAATATCACTATCCTTACTATTCCGGGCAACAGAATCAATGGTAACATCACTTTTACACCTTTTACTCCTTCTGTTACTGATTCCAAAGTATGGCTAATTCACTATAACCCTTCAGACAGTACAGTTATTTCTATTGATTCGACACTTACTTGTTCAGATGGAACTATGCCATATTATCAGTTCAACGGTAGACCCAATGGTAATTATTATATCAAAGCAAAATTACTTAGTAGCACGTCAGGCACAAATAATTTTATAAACACCTATGGCTCATCTACTCCCCATTGGAACTATGCTGGCAGTATCAATCATGTTGGCAATACCACTACTCAAAATGTAGGTATACAATACGCAACTGTTCCTGTTGGGCCAGGTGCAATAAGTGGGTTTGTCTATTCAGGTGCCGGAAAAGGCACGGCTGGCGATGCGCCTGTTGCTGGTTTGTTGGTGTACCTCAAAAGTGCTGTAAGCGGCAATGTAGTTGCATATACTTATACCGACACTTTAGGGGCATACCAATTTTCTGGTTTAGGATTTGGCAATTATATTGTATATCCCGAAGAATATGGTTTTTACACCACACCCTCTACTTTAGTAGAATTGGTTGCTTCTAGTTACCTAAAAACCAACGTAAGCTTTAGAAAAAGTACCACTTTATACACTATTTATCCTTACATATATTCCGGTGTAAAAGAGGTGAAAGATGTTGATGGTGACTTTTTACTGTATCCCAATCCTGCAATGAATGAAGTTTTTATTTTGGGCGGCTATCAATCTAAAATTCAAATACTCATTACAGATATAACAGGTAAATTAGAGTTACATGAAACGATTGAATTCTCAGGAGAGCCTTACAAAATTAATTTAGATGCTTTTTCTTCTGGATTACATCTAGTTACGATTATCAATGGGGATATTCGGGAATTTTATAAATTAATGGTGTCTCCCAATAAGTAATTTTTTTGAGCTAGTGCCTGCCAATATTGTACTAACTTTTGCATTTTAAAGGCTACTATTGTTCATTGAATTTTCTACTTTTAGTTATGGATGTCATCAACCAAGATAAGTTTTTTATAGTAAAACGTATTGCCGGATTTATATTGCTTTTTGCATTGTCGGCTACTTTCTTTTTTTCAGCTTACAGCAAAATACATAGTGAAAATGCATTCGATAATTTTCAGTGGACATTTCTCGATTTAGGAGTCAGCAGCATGCTTGTGGCAGGTATTATTGCCAGAGTTATGATTGGTTTTGAGTTTATGTTAGGGCTGTTTTTGCTAGCCCACATATTCCTGAAGCAATTTACCTTTAAGGCAGTAATAGTTACTCTGCTGGTGTTTATTGTTTACCTGGCTTTTGTTTTGCTGAAACAAGGAAATGCAGGTGACTGTGGTTGCTTCGGCGATAAATTGGCTATGACACCACTTCAAGCTATCATCAAGAATGTTATAATGATGGTTGTTACAGTTTTATTGATGTTTATCTATGATGTTCGTCCCTACAAGTATCAAGAGTATGCTGTGATGGTAACATGTCTTGTTTCTTTTTCTGCTCCATTTTTATTAAATAACATTTTTATTGGCACCCATCCTGTCAGTTATCATCAACCCATCGACCTCAATTTGCTGTATAAATACAATCCTGCACCAGAAAAAGATTTAAGGAAGGGCAAACATATCATCGCGTTCATGAGTCTTACCTGTCCTCATTGCAAAAAAGCAGCCTATCTACTACATGTAATACACAGAGAGCATCCTGAGATACCAGTGTACATAGTGCTGGATGGTTCTGAAAAATACCGAGAATCGTTTTTCAAAGAAACACATGCCGAAGATGTGCCCCATTTATTATACCCACACACTGACGATTTTGCATTGATGGCAGGTCCGTCGGTGCCGTCTATTTATTGGATAAATAACGGCGTAATAGAATACAAAAGTAAGTATGCTTATTACCAGCTAGACCCTTCTTACATGCTTAAATGGATGAAGTAACCAGAAAAATATTTTAGATTGACATAGGGGTACAGTTAATGTTGATTGTCATATTTCCAAACAACAAGGAAATATGAAATCACAATTAGTCACAGTAGCATTTTTACTTTCAACATTTTCATTATCTGCCCAAGAAAACACCGCTCTAAGAAGCAATGTTCATATAGGGTTTGCCTATCCATTGAGCACTAACGGTGTGAAAGCAGGTTTATATACCAACAAATTTTCCGCCCACGCACTTTCAGGCCTGTCCTATCAAGAAGAGGCTTTTTGTGCTTCAGGTATAACGAGTATTATCACTCATAATGCTCATGGATTGGTGGCTAGTGGTGTGGTTAATATTATCGGTGGTAATGTGTCAGGTCTAGCTGCCGCTGGTGTTTACAATTATGCTGGTAAAAATGTGAATGGTGTGCAAGCAGCTGGTGTACTCAATATGGCACATTCTATAAACGGGGTGCAAGCTGCAGGTTTTGCTAATCTTGCCCAGAATGGTGTATCTGGTGCACAACTAGCGGGTTTTGCAAACATTACAGATATTGCACATACTCAAATTAGTGGATTTGCCAATATTGCCCATGAAGCAAACGCTCAAATCGGTGGCTTTCTCAATATTGCCGATTCAGCTGATGTGCAAATATCAGGTTTTATAAATGTTTCAGAAAAATGCGACGCTCAGGTAGGTGGTTTTATTAATGTGGCAAAAGAGGTAAACGGAACTCAGGTTGCAGGATTTATTAATGTGGCACGCAGGGTAAAAGGTGTCCAACTCTCTGGGTTTGTTAACATAGCAGACAGCAGTGACTGCCCTATCGGTATCATCAACATAATAGGTAATGGGGAGCAGGCATTGGGTATAACAGCCAACGAGATTGGAACGACAATAGCTACATTCCGATCTGGTGGTAAGAAGCTGTATGGAATTATAGGTGTAGGAGGAAATTTCACCAACCGATATGAGGCTTTTGCACTGCAGGCAGGTTTAGGTATGCATATACCAGTATCTACCAGTTTTCGATTCAATACAGAAGTTAGTGTTACTTCATTATCAGATCGAAGGTTAAATACCGATTTGCGGTCTAGTTTTAAGTTTTTACCCGCACTCAGGTTAGGTAGAGTTGAATTGTTTGCTGGGCCGACATTTAGCTATACAACCACATCAGATGATCAAGGTTTAGGTAGAGTAGGGTATAGCCTCTGGAGTAAAGAAAGGTATTATCAGTCTCAGGATTTGTCCATAGGGTTTGAATCTGGCATTCAATATCATTTAAACAGCAAAAAACTATTCAATAAAATATTCTCTGAAAAAAAAGTAGAAAACTAATAGGGGTAAACACTAACACAGTTGTCATTTAATCAAACACTAAACAATTAGACAAAACAAACAAGCAATGAAAAAGAACATTTTAGTAGCATTCGCAGCGGTAGCATTAGTATCGTTTCAGTCATGCAACAAAACGATGGGCGACGGTCCATCTATTACCAGAAATTATTCACTAACAGGTTTTAGCGCGGTAGATGCCGGCCTTGATGGTGAAGTATATTATACTCAAGATAGCGTGTATAAAGTTGAAATTTACGGTCAGTCAAACATTTTAGATCAAATAGAAACACCAATTGTAGGGGGTGAGCTGAAGCTTCAATTCAAGAAATTTTTGAAAATTGGTAAACACAATCGTATCATCACTTACATCCACTCCCCAAATATAACTGGTCTTCGTATTAATGGCTCTGGCTCAATGTTTGTAAATCAACCAATAGTGTCAGGTAACATGAGCTTAAAAGTAAATGGCTCTGGCAGTATAAATGTCGTTTCCTACACTGGTAGGTCAATCTCGGCAGATATCAGTGGCAGTGGGAGAATAACAGTCAATGGAGGTGCTGTGAGCAACAGCAATTTGCAAATTAGTGGTAGTGGAGACATAGATATGCTAAATATCGAATCTGGATCTGTCACAACCAACACTAGTGGGTCTGGAAACACTACAATAAAGGTGGTAAATGTACTGGATGTACGGATAAGCGGCTCTGGCAACGTTTACTATCGCGGTAATCCATCTGTTAATGCCAATATTTCAGGTTCTGGTAAAGTAAGCAGAATATAACATAATTGCTGTCTTGAAATCGTCATACCGACCGGTCAATCCTAACATAGTCAGTATCGGTCATTAATTCATATCTCGCCCTATTAATTGGGGTCTATAATTTCTAAAATATCTTAAAATATTTATTTCCTACCCTGCCACAACAAGATGTGGCAGGGTGAAGGAGAACCTCTGTTAAAAAATTAACAATGAAAAGAAATTCAGTCTATATAATGGTCTTCATAATACTTTTAGGTATCAACTACTCAGTTTTTGCACAAACCACGCAAACCATATCTGGGAAGATATTTGATGAAGTAACCAAACAACCCCTTACAGGAGCTGTGATAGTATTGTTGGGTACTAGTAATTCAGTAGGAACGGTATCAGATGTTGAAGGGTATTTCAGTTTGCCTGCTGTGCCCATTGGTAGGCAAGCTATAAAAGTATCGTATACTGGATATGAAGAAAGAACTGCAAATGATATTGTTGTTACGGCTGGAAAGGAAGTGAATTTAAACGTCGGATTGCAAGAGGCTCTTCATAAGTTGGATGAAGTTATAGTAACCTACAACAAAGCAAAAGATAAAACCCGCACCAACAATGATATGGCTCAAGTGAGCGCCAGATCGTTTAACATGGATGAAACTAAACGGTATGCTGGTGCTTTGGGCGACCCATCTCGAATGGCAGCTAACTTTGCTGGGGTAGTATCAGGTAATGATTCCAGAAATGACATTGTAGTGAGAGGCAATTCGCCTACTGGTATGCTTTGGCAACTGGAAGGGTTGAATATCCCAAATCCGAACCACTATGGTTCTATGACAAGTACAGGCGGTCCTGTAAGTATGCTCAACAATAACAACATAGATAAGTCAGATTTTATGACCAGTGCTTTCCCAGCACAATATGGCAATGCAGTAGCGGGTGTATTTGACATAAGACTACGGGAAGGCAACCGAAATAAACATGAGTTCGTCGCTCAAATGGGTTTTAATGGCTTTGAACTAGGAGCAGAGGGGCCTATGGGCAGAAAAAAGAACACTACCTACCTCATTAATTACAGATATTCTACACTAGGTGTTTTTCAGAAAATGGGCATAGATTTTGGAGCTGGTTCAATCGTTCCTTATTATCAGGATTTAAATTTTAAGGTTACCTCAAATCTCAATAAACGTACTAAGCTTACCATGTTTGGGATGAGTGGCAGAAGTACTATAGATTTTCTGGGCAAAGACGTAGATTCAACCAAGATTGGTATATATGGTGGAAATCCTTACTATGATGAGCGGAATATCTTCGGAACAACTGTCAATGGTTTGGCCTATGAATACAGATTATCTGACAAAACTGTATCAAAATTCACCTTGGGTTACAGCGGCACCATGCAGCAATACAAGGCCGACTCGCTAAGCACTGATGACTACAAGCCCTATGCTGACGCATTTGGCAGGTTATCCTCCGAAAAGGTATCAGGGGTATGGACAATAACACACAAAATAAATGCACAAAACAGCCTGCAAGGTGGGTTAATATATGACCAAACCAGCTACAAACTGCTCAACAAGGATATTAAGCCAGATGGAACTGAAGAGGTTTTTATCAACAGTAAAGGCAAGTTCGGTTTGTTGCAGGCCTACACACAATGGAAACATAGATATAACGAAAAGATTTCGTCAGTGGCAGGTGTGCATGCTCAATATATTTCGCTGAATAATACTATTGCGGCAGAGCCTAGAGCTAGTATGCGATATGCCATAAGCAGCAAAAAAGCAATAAGTGTAGGCTATGGCTTGCACCACCAAGCGCAAAACATATATACCTACTTCGTGCAAACTAATACACCTAACGGAGCACTACTTACAAACAAAGATTTGGGATTCACACGTAGCCACCATACCGTACTAACCTACGACTGGAATATTAACGAACACCTACGCTTGAAAGCAGAAGCATATTATCAACTGCTGGGAAACGTGCCTGTAGAGCAAAGGTCAACGGCATTTTCTGTTCTGAATACTGGGGCAGATTTTGGTACTACAGATGTTGATAGTTTGGTAAACAACGGTAAAGGGTATAATTACGGTACAGAGGTTACAGTAGAACGGTTTTTCAACAAGGGGTATTATTTCCTTATCACAGGTTCATTGTTTCAGTCGAGGTACACAGGTAGCGACGGTGTGGAGCGGAACACGGCTTTTAATACAGGACATGTACTGAATGTACTAGCAGGAAAAGAATTTAAGGTAGGGAAGAAGGGTAGTGTGTTGGCATTGAACCTGAAGCTGTCAACAGTGGGTGGTAGGTATTTTACACCACTTGATTTGGAACAGTCTAAAATAGAAGGTAAAAGTATATATATAGAAAGTCTCGCTTTTTCTCAACAGCAACAAGCATATTTCAGAACAGACCTTAGGGTAGCATATCGCAAAGAGTATAAGAAAAGTACCCTTGAAATGGCCATAGATTTTCAAAATCTAACTAATCAGCAAAACATTTTTGCTAATTACTACGATGCTAAAACTCAAAAAATGGTAACTACCTATCAGCAAAGTTTCTTTCCGATGCCGACTGTGAGGTTCACATTCTAAAATTATTGGCTGTTCGTTATAGTTGCTGGTACGCTACTCGCTTACCAGCAACTATCTACAGTAGAACTCTTTATTGCCATTGCAAGCACAGGCGGGTGCATTACTGTTTATTATGCTAAAAGTTGTTGTTGTGTATAAAGTATCAAAAAAGGTGATTGGCATTATATACGGTGTCTTCTCTTCCGTTCTTAATGGCATAAGAAAATCCCTTTTGTAGCGCAAATGCACCATATTCACCGTGTTTGTTGAGAGCCAGAAACCCTACCTGAAAATCGTCTTTCATACCTGGGTTCCTTTTGGCTATACGCTGTACTGCTTTTTTACAGGCTACTTCTGGTGTATAACCCATTCGCATATATTCTACCACCAAATGGGAGCCTACTATTCTAATCACCTCTTCTCCTACCCCCGAACTTGTAGCACCACCTACTTCGTTGTCTACGTAAAGGCCAGCTCCTATTATTGGAGAGTCGCCTACACGCCCATGCAGTTTGTAAGCCATGCCGCTCGTAGTGCATGCACCGCCCATATTGCCTCTATTATCCATAGCCAGCATACCTATCGTGTCATGATTGTATTGACCTCCAGGCATTTTATTTTCTATGTTTTTATATGGAGTGTATTTCGCAGTTTTGAGCCATTCACGCCATTCCAGTTCACTTTTCACAGTAAGCAGGTTTTCTTTTCTAAAACCGTTTGCCAATGCAAATTGTAATGCACCGTCACCTACTAACATAACATGGGGTGTGCGTTCCATCACCATTCTAGCAACGGATATAGCATGTTTTACAAATTCAAGAGCAGCTACAGCACCACATCTTCCATTTTCATCCATCATACAGGCATCCAGTGTCACCCTGCCATCACGGTCAGGTCTGCCACCATAGCCTACAGTCTGGTTGTACGGGTCTGCTTCTGGTACGCGTGCACCCATCTCCAGAGCATCAATGGGCGAGCCATCTTGTTCCAATACTTTCCATGCAGCTGCATTAGCTTGTTGCCCAAAATCCCAAGTGGAAACTACTACAGGTTGTCCGCGGAGGGTGCTGTAAGTCACTTCGTCGTCTTCTATTTTTCTTTGGGCTGATATAGCTTTTCCAGCCAGCATAGCTGCCGAAGTCAACAACGAAAATCTGACAAACTTCCTTCTATCAGTCATATTTTTAAGGACTTAGCCGGTGCGAAAATATTGGTACACCGCTTTTATCCGGTCACACAGGTATATTCATCTCCGAATTAAAAAATGGTCTACTTATTCATTTTACTTCTTAAGTAACTATCCACGTTTCCAAAAAGAAAATCAGGGTATTCGTTACTGAATTTCATTTTTACAAACCCACCTAACAATGGTCTTGGGGCGGGTTGTTTCATATCTGCTGTGCTAATTGGTATCAATTCATATTGAGCATTCGGATAGTAGCTAAGTACTCTTAAGGCTAGCTCTACTCTGTTTAGATAGTCGGTGCTGCCTATATGGTAAATCCCGGATTTTTTGTCATGTAGTAGTACATACATAGCCCTGGCTATGTCCCATGCATTTGCAGGCGATGCGTACTGATCAAATGGCAATTTTAATGTGAGTTTTTGGTTATTCTCACACTGCTCTATAATGCGTGCTACAAAGTTTTTGCCACGTACCTCATCGCCATATACATTTGTAACCCTCAATACCAGCGCATCCGACAGTTGAGTTAAAACCATCTGTTCTGCCTCTAGTTTGTGTCGTGCATATACACTAATGGGGTTTACAGGTGCATCTTCTTTGTAAGGACCATTTTCACCGTCAAACACGTAGTCTGTAGATATATATACCATTTTGGCATTGCAGGCCTTTGCAACAGCTATTAGATTAATAGTGCTTTGAACGGTTTTCTGATAACTTTCATCAACGTTGGTTTCGCAGTAGTCTACATGTGTAAGTGCGCCACAGTGCACTAGCACATCTGGTGCAAAACTTTGAACATCAAAATTATCTGGGTGTTGTGGATTCAATGTGTCATAAAAAACAGTATTGTTTGTAGGGTAAGAAAAGTAAGAGCCTACAACTTGTGAGCCTTGCTCAGTAAAGTGTTTCAGGCAATTGCCACCTACTAGCCCTGATGCACCTGATATAAATATTTTCATCGAGTGTGTTGCTTTAGTTTAGATGAAGTAAAAGTAATAATTCCATCACAACTTCTACCTGAATTTAGTTCATCAATCACACTTCGATTTCGAATGAAAAAAGTAGAAAAGTAATGGATAAGAATAAAAAAAGGTAGACAGTCAAATTGTTGACAATCTACCTATTGTGATATTTATTTTTTTTAACTATTCTTTGAAGAAGTTGTTTATTACAGGGATGTTTTTGTCTAATTTGTAGTGGTGCATCGCAGATAGTGCTACTGCTAATATGATGATAACAAGCAATGGATATACAATCATAAGCTTAATTCGCTTCATTATGATACTTCTTCTGTTGCGCACTACCTCGTCTTGGTCAAGGTAGCCACGCGTTTCTATGGTATGTATGATTACTTTATTCTTACTGCGTGTTTCTTTTTGCCAAGCTTCATATCCTGCTAAAGATTTTTGACGACGTAGATTTTTACCTTTTTCTGTAAGGAAATTTACCCCACCTTCGCGCTCTCCTATAAATTCATTGTCAATTAAGTATTGGAAAATATTTTTCACTGTTTGGCTTTGTAATGACCTGAATGTTCGTTCATCAATATTTTGCTCAGCCATTATTTGCTCCTTTTCATCACTTACAAAATTGCGAAGCGCAATTTGTATTCCTTTAGAGTCACTTAGTGTTTGGGTAGGAATAATTTTGTCCAGCAATCTTTTTTCAAAGTCATTAAGCTCTGTTTTCATAACAGTATATTTGTTGTGTTGATTGGATGAAAATTTAAGTACAGACTTCAAACCTACATTGATTCTGCTAAATATGCAATATTTATATTGTTATCCAGTTGCTATTATTCTATAGCTTTCATTTGATTATAGATTTCGGTTTTGTAAGTTTGTAACCAATTAATATAAACTATGAAGCGTTATTTTTTATTCTATCTATTCATTTGTTCGGTTTTTACAGCTACTGCTCAAAACTATTATGTGGGTAAGTCATCAGACGGTATAGAGGAAATGTTTATTCAGTCTGTTACGAGCAATAGGTCCACCAACAGTTTGGTTGTTTTTGACAGGTTAAAACCAGTGGAAGGTAAATTGGGCGATTTCAGGCACAATGCCAAAACTATGGCAGATAGAAGTGTGAAGACCAAAAACTTCGATAAATTAGGTTTTTATAGGCGTAAAGTCCAGTTTAGCTGCTCAGCCAAAAAGTATAGAGTGATGGAGTGTACTTATTATGAAGTGGGTGGAAAGGAAATTGATGCCATCGAATTTGATTCAAAAGAAACACAGTGGTTGCCTATTCCTAAGGGAAGTTTGGAAGAGATCGAGTTGAAGAAAATTTGCAGATAAAATCTGAATCAACTACTCTATTTGAAAGTTGAGGTCCATTTTTTGTAATAGACGCACTTACGCTTATTGCCCATTACAATTTCACATTCCTCATTTTTTAGATACAGAATTTCCCCCGGTGCTATATAGCTTATTATAGTGTCTTTGATAGTGTAGGTCGTGTCTTCACTACCTTCACTATATATTTTGGATATTATTTTAAGATTAGCTATCACCCCAACAGTTTCACATTTGTTTAGAACTACCCATTTTCTTTTGTTATTATCGTTTTCATCAGCGATAATTTTGGTTTCGGTACAGGCAAAAGCCAAACTGCGCTCGTCTTGACCGTTGCAGTAGAAATGAGTGCTGAACGTTATCGTCAATGAAAATAAGATTAGGTGAATAGTTTTAGGAAACATTAAGGCGTTGAAAAAGGTATTTTTCATAGGGAGCAGTGTTGTGTTACTTGCCAAAATGGTAATAAGAGTGATAGTGTTACTAAGAATGATAGTGACAAAACTTACCTTTGCAGTCGACGTAAAAATAAATAAGCTTTTTTAACTCATAATCATTAATCACAAAAATAAAGTACGTTAACTTATGCGTAAAAAAATTGTAGCAGCCAACTGGAAAATGAATTTGAACTTGACAGAAGGCGGAAACCTTGTGAGCGATATCTGTAAATCATTGCCGATCCTGGCTGAAAATATGCAAGTTTTAATAGCCCCTCCCTATATAAATATAACTAGTGTAGTTTCACAATTGTCAGGTGTTTCTAATGTATTTGTAGCTGCGCAAAACTGTCATCAAGAGGCTTCTGGTGCATATACTGGCGAAGTAGCAGCATCTATGTTGAGTGCGGCAGGAGTAACTTATGTGATCATAGGTCACTCAGAGCGCAGGCAGTATTTTGCAGAGAGCAATGCAATGTTGGCTCAAAAAACCGATCAGGCACTGAGCAACAATTTGAAAGTTGTTTTTTGCTGTGGTGAGCCATTGGAAGTAAGAGATGCAAATAATCAAAATGCTTATGTGGCTCAACAAATAGAAGAAAGTATTTTTCATCTTACAGCTGAGCAAATGAATAGTGTGGTGGTAGCGTATGAGCCCATTTGGGCAATAGGTACTGGGCGTACAGCCAATACTGCACAGGCACAAGATATGCATTCACACATAAGAGCTGTATTATCTGCGAAGTTTGGTGCTGAGGTAGCTGATAGCACCTCAATTTTATATGGTGGCAGCTGCAAGCCCTCTAATGCGGCAGAGTTGTTTGCATGCCAAGATGTAGATGGTGGGCTCATTGGCGGTGCATCGCTAAAAGCTGAAGAGTTTTTGGGTATCATATATGCAATGACAAAGTAACTTTATAAATATGCTAAATAAAATTTGCTGAGGATAGAATCATTCGTATATTTGCACTCCGAAATGACAATGGCGCGTTGGTCAATCGGCTAAGACGCCTCCCTTTCACGGAGGAATGACGGGTTCGACTCCCGTACGTGCTACAAAGGCAGAAATGCCAACTTACTGGCTGTCATAATTTTAAACTTGGACAAAAACTTGGACACGGTTATGACACAGTATGCGAATCACAAAAACGCCACATTATCAGTAGAACATACTGGAATGTGGCGTATTTCTTGGTGGGAAACCAATCCTGCTACCTTGGAGCTGGAGCGGATAAGAAAAACTTTCAAGCTCAACAGGATTAAAGACCTGGGCGAACGAAAGAAAAAAGCAGATGAGATAATACAAACCATCAACTCACTGCTAGACCTTGGTTGGAATTCCTTTCAGTCGCCGGAGGACAACTTGAAAGTGGCAGGAATAGCCAATATACCAGGTGCTGAGCCGCCACCAGTGGTAACAGTAGTATCAGCACTGGAACGGGCATTGAAAATACGTACACTGGGTGTAGCCCTTAGAACTGCATCTACTTACCGCAGCTTTGTAAAGTCGCTATCTAAATGGCTGGCAGAAAACAACCTAACCGCACTACCAATAGCGGATTTTACTTCTGAGCATTTTATGGAGTATCTATTTGCAAAGTCTGGTGCAGGTCATGGTAACAGAAACCTAAACGACCACACCAATTTTTTTAAGACCACATTTGAGGTAATACGCAAAAAGTTGAAGTTGATTAGTGATAACCCAGTCAGTGAAATAGACTATTTGCCCGAAAGTGAGAGCAAATTATTTGAACCGCTCACCGATGCCGAAATTCAAAAGATTGTACCGGCCCTAGTGGCATACTCGCCAAGGTATTACCTATTTACTCGCTTCATTCCACACCAGTACATACGTCCGTGGCACATAGCACGGCTGAAAGCCTCAGACATAGTATATACCAAAGATTATATTTCGGTGAGCGGTGACAGTACCAAAAACAAAAAGAACCGACAAAAGCAGCTAATGAGTAGCATAAAGGATATGCTGATTGAAATGCAGTACAATACCCTGCCAGGTGATTACTACCTATTCGGCAAAAACTTTGAACCGTCACCGCAGCTTTACAAATCATTATCTATCCGAGCTGCTGAGATTTGGAAAGAAATAGTCATAGATGGGTTGGGTATAAACAAAAAGATGTACGCTTTAAAGCATACATCTTCGCAATATTTTGTGAATGAAAATGATAACGCTGATTTGAAGTTTCTACAACAACAAATGGAGCATCACTCCCTAACACAGACTGAAATTTACTTACAGGATAAAGTTTTCAAAAAAATTGATGAAACTAAAACCAACACTTTTGCCTATTGATATAGCAACTATTTTACCTTACCAACGTAGTTAACGACCTTCCTCATGCCTATTATTAGTTCGTCCATGTGTTTTGCCACATAGTACATTTCTTTATCAGTAAGGTATATTTCCTCGATGTATTTTGAGGTAGTTAGAAACGTATTTTTAATACCCTTCTTATGAAGTTTGTACTGTATGTATTTTTCAAAGGCACGGGCAAAAATTTCGCATCTTGATAGGTAATAGTCGGTATTGGCGTTTTCTTTCAGTCGCTTGTAATACGCTGATGGGGTTTTTCCTATTTCCTTCCAGATGATGGCATTCATTACATCGTCCATCGCTTGCCTGAATGATCCTCTTTGCTCTAAAGTCATTCGAGTAGAGTCGCCTCCAGATAGAGAGGCGTTATACATATCAGGCTCAATGTAATTGCCAAAATAGTAATCAAGTGCGTGACCGTACTCGTGAGCTACACAGCCAGCACCACCTGAATAAATAAATCGCTGTTTTTTGTCGATGTCAGGGTTATCTACATAGCGTGTCAGATTGATTATGTATGTACTTGGCTCGAAGTGGGCTAGTGCCCCTCCATGCCCTCTGGCCCCAAAGGAAATACCGACTTTTCCATTAAGACCAATATTACTTTTGAACTGCAATATTTTGTCAATGTCGTAGAATGCCAAAAACAAAGCAGTTACATAGTTGTATCTGTCTTCCTGTGTAACCCAATTGCCAAATCCTATTGCATTCAGTTGAAAATGTCGTTTGAAGTCTTCTAACTGGTGTACATTCTTTATAGCTGCTACTGGTACTTTCCTTCCGCCAGCAAAGTTTTTGTAGAAGTCAGTAAAACCATTCGTAAGCCAGTAGTCTTCAAGCCTACTTCTTCTTCCTATTACGTGGCTGGTATCCTGTAATTTTATTGTCGTAGCCATATTAAGAAAATATTTTTTCTATTAGTGTTTTCTTTTTCGCTTTGCCGATCTTCCTTTTGGGGTTGATATACTTACTGTCACCCCCTAAAGTTTTTTCACCTGGGCGAAGTTTTGCCAATGGCTTTTTTTCGTTTTTGTATTTGCTTAGGTCAATTTGCATAAAAATTGTTTTTTGTGTTTAGTTAAAAAAGTCTGTAAGATCTCGACGGGTTTTAAGTTATTAGTTAAGAATGTCTGTATTGGCCACTACAGTTATTT
>CAMDNC010000066.1 GCA_945902755.1 Flavipsychrobacter stenotrophus | reverse complement strand
GTTTCCTAGCAAGTATATACATATAGGTGGCGATGAGTGTAATAAGGTGTCGTGGAAAAAATCACAGTTTTGTAGAGAATTGATAGCCGAGCAAAAACTTAAAAATGAAGAGGGCTTGCAGAGTTATTTTATTGGCAAAATCGAAAAATATGTAAACAACCAGGGCAGGCAGATAATAGGGTGGGATGAAATTCTAGAAGGAGGATTGGCTCCAAATGCAACTGTTATGAGTTGGAGGGGTGAAAAAGGAGGTATAGCAGCTGCGCAATTAGGGCACGATGTAATAATGACCCCGGGTAGTGGCGGTCTTTATTTCGACCACACACAAAGTAAATCTAACCAAGAACCACTGAGTATTGGAGGTTATGCACCACTCGACAAGGCTTATAATTATGACCCCATTCCTTCTGTGCTGAATGCTGAGCAACAGAAAAGAGTGATCGGGGTACAGGCAAATTTATGGACAGAATATATAGCAACAACTGGTAAAGCAGAATATATGTTGCTACCTAGAATGCTATCATTAAGCGAAACTGCATGGTCACAAAAAGACAAAAAAGACTTCAAAAACTTCTCTGAGCAACGCATACCACGCCATCTGCTTCTGCTAGATCAGGCTGGCTACAATTATAGAGTACCAGTACCTTTAGGCGCTGGAGACAGTGTGCTCAAGGGAAATAAATTCAGGATAGAATTACTCCCACCTGTAACAGGTGCTAAGATATACTATACCATTGACGGGCACGAACCTACTGAAAATGATATCGTGTATACCGTACCAGTAGACTTTACAGTGCCAGAAAGAAACACAATTATATTCAAAAGTATTGCGATAACAGCATCTGGAAAAAGAAGCATAGTGAATACTATAAAAATGGAGAACTAGTTATCAAACTATTTATTAAGTAAGAATGCCAATAGATTGATTATCAATCTATTGGCATTCTTACTTAATTTGAACTAAGGTTCCCACTAGTGACAGATAAATGAGCTTCTGTAATTTATTTTGACAACCGTTTTTGCTAACCTGCAATCTAGTGTGTATGAAAAAGGGGCAAAGAATTTCAATCTTTGCCCCTTAGAATTAAATAAAATATTAGTTACCTAAGTATGTTTTTAGTAATTGACACCGACTAGCTGTACGCAATTTGGTTATTGCTTTGTCCTTTATCTGGCGAACACGTTCGCGAGTAAGTGAAAATTTCTCACCTATGTCTTCCAAACTCATTGGGTTAGCCACACCTATACCAAAGTATAGTTTTATAACATCGCGCTGACGATCTGTAAGTGTACTTAACGAACGTTCTATTTCGCATCTCAATGACTCACCATGATATAACTCAGAATCGGCTGAATCCGAGTTTGGATTTTCAAGTACATCTAGAAGCGTATTATCCTCGCTATCTACGAATGGAGCATCTACAGATACGTGCCGAGCTGCGACACCTAATGTGGTTTCTACCTCTTCAGTGCCTATCTCCAGCAGTTCTGCAAGTTCCTCAGTAGATGGCTCACGTTCAAACTCTTGCTCGAGTTGTGAATAAGCTTTACTGATTTTGTTAGACAGACCTACTTTGTTGAGGGGTAGACGAACAATACGTGATTGTTCCGCAAGTGCCTGCAGAATAGACTGGCGAATCCACCATACAGCATACGAAATAAACTTGAAACCTCTGGTTTCATCAAAACGCTGAGCCGCTTTGATTAGCCCCAAATTACCCTCGTTTATAAGGTCGCTCAACGATAGACCTTGGTTTTGGTATTGTTTGGCTACAGAAACTACAAACCTAAGATTCGCTTTGGTAAGTTTTTCAAGTGCATACTGATCGCCTTGTTTTATTCTAATGGCGAGTTGTACTTCTTCTTCTGGAGTGATCAAATCAACTTTGCCGATTTCCTGAAGGTATTTTTCTAGAGATTGGCTTTCACGATTAGTAATCGATTTCGTGATCTTTAGCTGACGCATAGACATAGGCAATGAATTGAGTGGTTTGAAAAAATTAACTCACAACTAATAGCATCAATGAAAGTTGACATTATAGTTACAAAACTAAGGGTCTTATCAATCCAACCCAAAAAAAATTATGATTGCCTTAACAACAAAACCTTATATGATGAAGATGAGGTAATAAAATATTCAAAACAAACACGAAATAAATTTTGATTGTAGTTGCATTTTTTTATTATTGCACCCAACTAATAACTAGAGAACAGCACAACGATGAGTAAAAAGAAAATAATGTACTCTGTGGAGTTTCCGATACGTTGCTCACCCAACATTCTATACGAATTTTTGTTTACCCCAGTAGGACTACAAGAGTGGTTTGCCGACAAGGTTGACCAAAGAGATAGCACGTACTATTTTACTTGGAATGGCAGTACAGATACTGCTCAGCTTCTGGAACATGTAGAAAACGAATTTGTTCGTTATCGCTGGGATCATTATTCTAACGATGAGTTTTTTGAATTCAGTATTGAACAAAGTCCTGTTACTAACGAAACAATACTCAGAATCACTGACTTTGCAGACAAATCTGATGTAAAAGATCAGGAAAGGCTTTGGAGCTCACAAGTGCATGACCTTAAACATAGAATAGGAGCTTAATGCATTTCAATATCATGCTATCATCTATTGCAGTCCTCGCTGCGGTAATGGGTGATTTTTTTTATAGTCATTTGAACCTCGCAATCCGTATCAACGATACGGATTGTTTTTTCGAATAAAAAGTTAATGGTACCGCCCCAGAGGTTAAATAGCATATGTTTTGTGTACGTTTGCAACCAGAAACAACTCCTAATTGATAAAGAAGCTCGACATATTGCTGGTGCGAAGTTTTATCGGGCCTTTCATTGTTACATTTTTTGTGTCATTGTTTGTGCTAATGATGCAGTTCTTTTGGCTGTACATGGATGAGATGATAGGCAAAGGGGTTGGGGCATTGTTGTTATTGCAGCTTCTGGTATACATCTCTACTACACTAGTGCCACTGGCTTTGCCTCTCGCAGTGTTGCTTTCTTCTATCATGACCTTTGGTAACATGGGTGAGAATTTCGAGCTTGTTGCTATCAAATCTTCTGGCATTTCTTTGCTTAGATTCATGCAGCCTTTATTTATTTTTATGCTGTTTGTTTCAGGTTTAGCATTTGTTTTTGCAAACAATGTGATACCAGTTGCCAATCTTAAAGCATTATCGCTTTTATATGATGTACGCAACTCAAAGCCTACCCTAAATATAAGAGCAGATCAGTTTAATAATGACATACAAGGATACTCAATCAGGGTGGGTAGCAAGGACAAGGACGGTAAAATAATAAGAGATGTAATGATCTATGACCATAGTGATATGGTAGGCAACAACAAACTGGTAATGGCTAAAGAAGGTGAAATGATTGCCACGCCAGATAAACAAAGGTTGATATTTAGGCTTAAAGACGGTTGGCAGTACCATGAGGGGTATGAAAACGGCGCACATAATTTCACTCAAATAAGAATGCACTTTGATGAATGGGACAAAGTCTTCGATTTGTCTGGGTTTAAATTTACCCGAAGTAATGAAGACGGCTTTAAGAATGCTAACCAAATGATGAATGTTGCTCAACTGGTAGAAAACATAGATAGTCTGAAAAAAAACCAGCAACACAGTACTGCCAACATCAATTCATATTTGGCACCGTATCTCATATTAGAAACCCAAAGCAAGGAAGGCGATAGAATGAAAAAAGCTCTTGCCGAAAAAGACTATAAAACCAGAAAATACGACAGTAGTTTTGTGGAATTAATATCAGATTCGTTGAGGAAGCCAGTCCTGCAGGCTGTAATAAACAATGTTAGAAACTTCAAATCGCTGATGGATGTTACAGCACTCGACTACAAGCTACAGACCGAAAATTATTTGAGATACGAGATAGAATTGCATAGAAAATTTACACTATCGTTTGCCTGTTTATTATTGTTTTTGATAGGTGCCCCTTTGGGCGCTATCATCAGAAAAGGCGGATTGGGTATGCCCTTAGTTATTGCTGTTGCTTTCTTTGTGGCATTTCATATTCTAAATATAGCTGGTGAAAAACTAGCTAAAGCTGAGTCTGTTTCACCGTGGTTAGGAATGTGGATGTCTTCCATTGCACTTTTACCTGTTGCATTTTTGTTGATAAAAGCCGCTAGAAATGATTCAAGGGTATTCACTGCAGACTGGTATAAAAAAATGTACCGTGCTATAACTGATCGATTGCGCAAAAAACAAGATATCGAAAACCAAAAACAAAGTGGGTAAAAACAAGCGGTACATATATAATCCATTCTTTGTCTATCCATTTTTGGTTTGGCTTGTTGTTGGTGGTTATTTGCTAGCTAACTATAGCAAAGAGTATTTATTTTCTTTTGTCAACTCGCGCCACACTCCTTTTTTAGATGATTTAATGTACGGCATTACTCATTTTGGACAAGCGGAGACAGTAATACCATTATTGCTTTTTTTGTTGGTTTTCCCCTCTTTTAGGAATTGGTGGTACGTAGCAACAGCTTTAGTTTGCAATTTAGTGCCAATGTTTACGCAGCAAGGAATGAAAGCATGGTTTGATGAACCAAGACCATTAAAGTACTTTTCTGATGCCGACTGGATACACAAATTGCCTCATTGGCCATCATTATACCACCATAGTTTTCCATCAGGTCATACTGAGGGGGCATTTAGTTTTTTCTGCTTTTTATCTTTATTGCTATATCCCTCACATCGCCCTTGGGCCACATTATTTTTTTTGTTGGCGTTACTTGTAGGGTACTCTAGAATGTATCTCGCAGCTCATTTTTTTGCAGATGTTTATGTGGGTAGTATGGTTGGCTTTGTCATTACAACCCTTTGTTTTCTCTTTATGAACGAATATTTAGGAAAAAAGGTTAAATGGGCTAAGCCACTGCAACATGGCATAATGTAATAATTAAGCATCGAAATGAAATTAAAAACTCATCCCGAAACCAAATTCAGCTAGCTCGGCTGTAGAAAGGTGCGTCTTTAGAAAGGCGCAAAGGTAGGCTTCTTTGATAGGTCCGTATTCACGCTGAGTTATGTAGTAATTGCCACCAATTTTCTGATATATTTTCCCCTGTGTTTGGTAAGCTTGTCGCAGGTAATATCCTGCTTGTAATACCACACCAAGTCTACCTAATAAGAATTCATTGCCAGCTAATACAGCAGTTTTGTAGGAGTTTTGGTACTCTGTACCGGGCTCTACAAAAGAATTATTGCGCAAAAAAGCATAAATCTGCTGATGATAGGAATAGTCGAGCCCAAAAAACATCTTGTTTTTTCCTATCCACCTTTTACTAGCTAGTGCCGTTGCCAAGTAAATTGGGTAAGAAGGACCTAATGGAGCGTTAGACTGATTGTAAGCCATCGTCAGCCTGAATTGAGCCAGCCATCGGTTTGATAGCTGCGGTAATTGATGAATGACGCGATGTGGTGAAGAAGTAACGGGGTAGTACTTGATACCCACATGACCACCCCACATATTGATACCCAGATTGGGTTGATGAAAGGACGCATTAGATATATGAGAAAAATTCAGTCCTGCTTGTATGTCCCAATGGTCATTAACCTGGTAGCGCACATCCGTAAGAAAAGAAGCATAATCGTTGATCTGGCTACCTATTGCATTGTTGAGAGTATCTACTGGTGCACGGCGCTGATATTTGCGGGTTACAAACCCAGCACCATCACCTATTCTTACAGTCCATTGCAGCTTGTCGCCGGCAATAATTGGTATTTCGATATTTGGGTAGATACTATAACACCTGCCATACAGTGAATCTATGCCATAATTAGTATAAGCAAATGCAATACCTATAATAGGGTAACGTCGTCTCTGGTGCCATTGTTTTCTCCCATACGTTTTCCATTGCAGATTTAAGTCAAATGCTGTTGATTGGTCCGGCACAGGAAGCTTGAATCTTTCGGTATGTTTTATAACTTTTCCACTCATAGCATTGGTTTCTATACAGAAACCTGAGAGTGCTTTGTTGGTCTGAGCTATGCCATTGATAGTCAGAAAAAAAAGGAAGAATGTGTTTATAGTATATCTTTGCAGCATAAGACCGTATAACAAATATAGGGGCTTAGCTGTTCCATTCACTTATTCCACCATTAATTTTTATTCCTCCATTACTTTTTTTGTAGCACTACATAAAATTCATTGTTCATTCTTATTGGCTTGTAATTACGAATTACCTTGAGTTTTGTTAGTCCACAGTCATATAAGTCATTCATTAACTCTGTGAAACGATCAGCACTGAAAGAGTTGATTTGTACATCTCTGTTATAATCAATAATGTTATCTGTTTTGGAATTCAAAACTTCTTTAAGACTTCTGATTTTCGATTTAAATGGGTTGCCATGATCGCCGCACCAGTGTTGTGCTGTGTTGTTGTGTGTGATTAAGGTAGCATGTTCAACCAGTGAGCGGAAAGGTACTTTAGTTTTTTTCTCAACGTTGTCTACTAATACTGATGTAATACTTGATTCCGAAAAATAATAGTTAAAAGAATAGTTTTTGTCAGGCAATATGCAAAAAAATAGTCCATCATTACTGAGTATTTGCTCTATTTGTTGTAGGTGTTTTATTAGGTCAGGGTGTTTTCCCAAGTCGTTATTTGATACTACAGCTGTAAACTGCTGATTGATAATGTTTAGGTCGCATTCAGGTGAAACAAAATCAGGTTCACAGATATTTTGTTCAGAAACATTTAGTTCTTTTGCAGCGTTTAATAGTTGATTGTATTCTAATGTTTCAAAGTAGAATACGTCTACACCTGCAACGAATGGATTAAAACCAGGTCTAATTTCAAGAATAGGAGTTCCCACTGGTAAAATATTTAAAAAATCAATCCTATTATTTATGTTGCTGCACCTTCTTCCTTCTTTCTTGCCGTGTATAGCATAGTGAATTGCCATACCTACGTCGTCAAAACCTGCTTGTATAAGGTCGGGATGAAGACTACGATAAAGTGAAACGTCAAAATCGGGTGGTAAAATAACGGACATCGCAACGTAAATTTAGTTAAATATCAGTCTTTTCCGGTTGAATATTAAAACAGTATTATTTATTCAATATTTACACAAAACAGACCAAGTATTTATCTATGCAATGGCATTTTCTCATTAAAAGTTATTAATTTTACTTAGCTATACGACCATGAGTATACCAAAGTTAATTTTACCTGTTGTAGCGGGTGTGATGTCTGGCATGATTTTGCAGGTTTTAGGAGAGAGAGGTATTCATGCAATCTATCCTATGCCTACCACCGCTGGTATGTCACAAAAGGCATCTCTTGCTTTATTTTTCGGTCAAGTTTCAGCCGGTTTTTGTTTTTTAATGTTATTTAATATTGTTCTAGTATCAGTATTGGCAGGGGTTATAGCTACACTTGTTCATTCAAAGGCTTCAGCAGTTCCAGCATTGGCTACCGGTTTTATCATAACCTTGGGTGAGGTGTACACCATCGCAAAACTTGACAGTAATCCAATTTTTTTATCAATTTTATCCGTAGTACTCCATTTACCGATGTCATGGTTGGGGTACAATATCTCTAAAAAGTATTTCCTTAAATATTTAACCATTGAAAGCAAGTAAAATATACTATATGATGAACTTTATCAATCGCAATACTGTAGTCGCTTTTTCATTGTTAACATTAATTCTCTTACCTCAGGCGATAGAAGCTCAGCAACAAATTACTGAGCAGATAGTGCAAAACGAGGAAAGGAATAGTGCTGACAATTCTCTGAAATCAATGTCATTTGGCCCATCAGCAAGTTGGAAACTTGGGCAAGAACAAGAATTGTTCAAGCAGTATTTGGGAATGATGCCAAATGATAATTTGCAATTGGCCTTCAAAAATGAAACCAAAACAAAAAGTAACACTACGGTGCGTAGGTATGTGCAGTTTTACAAAGGTTTAAAAGTGGCACACGGTGGCTACACTGTCGCTGCCAAAGATGAAAAAATTAGTTTCATAACAGGTAATTTCTTCAAGCCTACTTCAGATTTGTCGCCCACACCCACACTCAGCGAGTCTGCTGCATTTGCTAAGGCGCTAGCTTTTGTGGGTGCATCAAAATACAAGTGGCAGAATCCTCTAGAAGAAGCGCATATAAAATCAGAATATAAAAAAGCTGACACTTCCTACTTGCCAAAAGGAAAACTAGTGTGGGTAGAAGATCGAATATCTGGTACAAACGATAGAAAACTGCACCTTGCATACTCCTTCGATATTTATGCCGACGAGCCAATGAGTAGGCAAGATGTCTATATTGATGCTACAGATGGGCATGTATTATTTGTAAATCAATTGATAAAACACACTGCTGCTAGTGGTGCCTCTCGTTATAGTGGGGTTGTTCCTTTTCAAACTAGTTTTGTTGGTGGTACATACAGACTGTACGATTCTACAAGAGGTAATGGTGTGTATACACGCAACATGAACAATGGCACTAACTATGGTACTGCTAGTCAGTTTACCAGTGCTACAAACACTTGGCCTGGCGCGCCAATAGACAATGTTGCACTAGATGCTCATTGGGGAGGTGCTGTAGTATATGATTATTTTCAAACTCAGCATGCTCGTCTTAGTTGGGATGGACTTAATAGTACTCTGTTCCAGTATGTTCACTATGGTACAAATTACAACAATGCTTTCTGGAATGGGGTTTCAATGACCTATGGCGATGGATCTGGAATAGCAGCTGGTGGATTTTCGCCACTCACAAGTTTGGATGTAACCGCACATGAAGTAGGACATGGCGTATGCCAAGCTACTTGTGATCTGGTGTATGCAAGCGAAGCTGGAGCGTTAAATGAAGCATTTAGCGATTGCTGGGCGGCTACGATAGAGCAATGGTCTAATCCTTTTGAAACTGATGCAATGCCCAAAGCACCCTGGGATATTGGAGAAGAAATAGGAACCGAACCTTTACGCAGCATGAACGCGCCTCTGCTACAAGGTCAACCAGACACATATGGTGGCACAAACTGGTTTAATGTTGTAGGTTGTACCCCATCGGGTGGTAATGACTATTGTGGAGTGCATCGCAACAGTGGGTTGATGAACTATTGGTATTATTTGTTGGTGAATGGTGGTTCAGGTACTAATGATCTGAGCAACAGCTATATTGTAAATGCAATGGGTTGGACAAAAGCAGCCATAGTATTGTATGAAACAGAGTTGGTATTGTCTACAACAGCTACTTACATGGATTGCAGAACTGCCTCTATTAATGTGGCTAATACAATATATGGACCCTGCTCACCAGAAGCGCAAAGCGTAACAAGTGCTTGGTATGCGGTAGGTGTTGGACCAAACTATGTACCATGTGCACCACAAATCGCTTTTACCAGATCAATCCTTAGAGTTAGTGAGTTAGTTCCAGGTGTTGCTTGTCCTGCTACAAAAACAGTAAATATTGGTTTGAAGCCTAATGGTCCGGTAATAGCTGGTGGTAGTCCGGTTGCTAATCTTGTTGTCGTAGGTTCGTCGACAGCTGTACCTGGTATCGATTATACCCTGAGTGCTTCGTCAATTACGTTCCCTGTTGGTGATACTTCTACCAGATTTGTAACCATGACTATACTTGATGACGGAGATGTAAATGACGATAAACATCTCGATTTGGCGTTTACTGTAACACCTATGGGAAGTGGTGCTGTTGTTTCGCCATTTAATGACTCATTAACGGTATTTATAGACAATAATGACAGCATACCATACACTGGTAGGACAGTTTATCCTAATGCAAACGTAGGTATACCAGTGCCGTGCGATTTCTCATCACCTTTTACATCTAGACAACGCCGCGCAAGGATGCAATACCTATTGTATGCAAGCGAATTACAAGCTGCTGGAGTCGTACCACGAGTCCCAATCAGTCAGTTGGCTTTAAATGTTATTTCTAAAGGTTCAACGGCTCCATTTATTGGGTATACGGTGAGTATGGCAAATACAAATGTGCCTGATCTATATTCTGCATTTGTCACAGCGGGACTTACACAGGTATATACTGGAAATTATACCACTTATGTTGGAATGGACTCTATCGATTTTAATACCGGTACATTCACTTGGGACGGTGTAAGTAACGTTGTAGTTCAGTTTTGTTATGGTATGAATGCTGCTTCCGCTGGAGCAAATGACATAGTGTCTGGAGTGCAGCAAGGCGAATTTATAATAGGAGACTACAACACCACTAGTACAGGAACTGGTACAGGTTGTTCTTTGGGTTTCAGTACGGGTAATCGGTCTGTAGTAAGACCTATAATTAGATTTAAACAAGTTGTACCTCCATCCGCTATCGAGACAACAGCATCTAGTACAAGAGTAATTAATGTAAAAACTGGTGACGAAGTTTATTTCTACAGCCCAGCGGATACACAGGTAATAGCAGGTATACAAGGTATGGATAATGACCTAGGTTGTGTTTCGGCTACCGTTACGCAACAAGGCAACGGAGTAGTTCCTGCTACTTTTTCTCCGATCAATAGGTCGTTGAAAGAAATATCAGTAACCCCAACTATAAATGGTAGTATTACCACTTACGAAGTAACTATGTATATGACCAGTGCGGAACTAGCAGGTTTGCCTCCAGCTTCATTCATGTTGCTGAAAACCACATCTGGGTCAGATGCTACACTCAACTCTGCCAATTCAGTTTTAGTCACCCCCACACTTATCAATGGTGGAAATTATGTGGGTTTCAGAGGTACATTTACAGGTTTTGGTAGATATATGTTAGTTGATGGTCCTTTGTGCAATATCCCTGCCGCATCTATAACCCCTACTGGTCCCACAACTTTTTGTGTAGGTAGCGATGTATTGATGAATGCGACTCCTACTGGTGCTGGTTTAGGCTACCAATGGCAACTCAATGGTGTTAATATTGCGGGTGCCACTACTACAAGTTACACTGCTACTACTGGAGGTAACTATACTGTGATTGTAAATCAGAGTTTATGTGATAGTACCTCACTTCCTATTACCGTCACTTTAGATTCAGCATATGCAGCGCCTATTACTGGTTCAGCTACAGTTTGTATCGGTCAAACCACTACATTGGGAAGCGCAAGCGTTGGAGGTGTGTGGAGTAGCTCTTCTGCGGCTGTCGCTTCTGTATCAGCTTCAGGCGTGGTTACTGGTGTTTCAGCAGGTACAGTCAATATTACATACTCCGTTACTAATGGTTGTGGAAGTGCAAGTACTTTTATAACTATGACAGTGAATATTCCTACGTCTTTACCGGCTACAACGGGCACAGCTAGTATATGTAATGGTGCTACCACTACATTAGTAAATGCTATGCTTGGTGGTATCTGGAGTAGTGGTGATGCTGCCATCGCAACCGTAAATGCTGCTGGGCTCGTATCTGGTATTGCAACGGGAACTGCTAATATCAGCTATTCTTACACTAATGGGGTAGGATGCGTTAGTAACGCTATACGTGTAGTGACAGTTAATCCTATTCCCGCAGCCACTATTTCTCCTTCTGGCACTGTGGCTATCTGTACAGGTGTAAGCGCAACACTTGTCGCAAGTCCCTCTATTGGTCATGCCTATCAATGGCAGCTAGCAGGTGTAGACATCTCTGGAGCTACAAGCGGTGCCTACATTACATCTGCTGCTGGCAACTATAGAGTTATTGTTACAAGCTCAGCTGGGTGCACTGCTACTTCAGTTCCTGTTACAGTTACCATTAGTACGGCCGCTGTGGTTACTCCATCTGTTAGCATATCTTCTTCTGCTGGTTTTACCTTGTGTGCCACAGCATCGCCAGTTACTTTTACAGCTACACCAGTTAATGGCGGTGTTACGCCTGCATATCAATGGTTCGTCAATGGTTCGCCGGTCGCTGGCACCACCAATACATATGCTTACTCACCAGCCAATGGTGACATGGTAAGCGTGCAACTTACCAGCAGCGAATTATGTGCTATACCTCCAACTGTTACTGATGCAGTTACAATGAGTGTTAATCCAACAGCAACCCCGGCGGTTAGTATAATGGCTAGCCCCAACGATACAGTTTGTACTGGAGATATGGTTACATACTCAGCAGTGCCAGTTTGGGGCGGAAGTGCACCGGAGTTTTTGTGGACAGAAAATGGAACCAACGTAGCAACAGGTCCAATGTATCTTACTTGGCCACTCAATGGCGATGTTATTATATGCCGTATGACGAGCAACTATCCTTGCCTTACAAGCACAGTTGCTACTAGTGCTCCTTTTGTCATGAATGTACAGTCACCATCAGTGAACACTGTTGCTGTTTCTGCTAGTGCTGCTGGTGCTCCAGCTGGTGTTCCTATAACATTCATTGCAGTGGCTCCCAACGCAGGACCTTCACCTACCTATCAGTGGTTTGTTAGTGGATTACCAATTTCTGGTGCTACAAATATGACCTATACCACTAACTCATTGTCAAATGGTCAAATAGTGAGTTGCATGGTTACAAGTAGTTTGCTGTGTGCTAGCCCTCGCACAACCACAAGTGCAGGATTTAGTGTGAATATAACCACCGGTATAGAGCAAATTATGAACGACGGTAACAAATTGGTATTGTCACCAAATCCTAATAAAGGAAGGTTTGCTATTACTGGTCAGCTCTCTTCAATGATTTCTGATCCAGTAAGAGTTTCTGTAGTCAATATGCTCGGACAAACAGTATTTTCGGACGCTACTGCAACTACCACAAATGAATTAAACATGCCAGTTGTTTTACCATCGAATATTGCACCAGGTGTGTATTTGGTGTCAGTACACATTGGTGAGCAAAAGGTAGTTTTCCATGTTTCTGTCGAAAAATAATTTATAGTTTTCTTGATTGTGAGGGCTGCCTATCGTTATGCAAGTATCAAATAGGCAGCCTTTTTAGGATGATACAGAAGTAGTTTATTTACACCAAACGAATTGAATATGTGGCAAGAGATTAACAATAAGTTGTACAGAAAATTTGTATTTTCTAATTTTAGTGAGGCTTTTGCATTTATGACAAGGGTGGCATTATTAGCTGAAAAAGCAGACCATCATCCCACTTGGGCTAATACATGGAACACGGTTGAAGTATGGCTGAGCACTCATGATGCTGGCAACAAAGTAACATCCAAAGATCACGATCTTGCGGCAGCTTTAGAAAAACTTATCTAAAAAGAATCGTTTATCCTTCTGGGCTATCTATACGCTCAATTTTTGTGATGCCATCTAATGCACCCAATTTGTTGCAAAACATATTGAGTTCCTCTCTGTCGTGTACAAATACCATTATTGTTCCTTCAAATATCCCATCTTTTGAATCTATACTTAGTGAGCGCATATTGAGTTTTAGTTCACCCGATATAATATTGGTTATTTTCTGAATCACACCCACATCATCCATACCGGTAATCCTAACTCCAGTTAGGAATGATATTTCTTTGTTTTTTGCCCATTTTGTTTTCACTATCCGGTGACCATAGTTGGCAAGTAGTTTTGCTGCATTAGGACAATCAGTTCGGTGTATTTTTAACCCTTCGCCCGATGTCACAAAACCAAAAACATCGTCACCCGGTATAGGTTGACAACATTGTGCCAGTTTGTATAAAACCTTATCTGACCGTTCTCCGAATATGACTAGTTCTACTCCTTTGCCATGCTTTATTTTCAGCGCATCTTCATCTACCAGTTCTTTGGTGTCATTTTTTATCTCTTTCGACTGATGTTGCAATTTATCGCCATAAAGTGTAAAGTTTTTCAACTCACCTAAGTCAACATTACTTACTGCAATAGCATAGTACAAATCAAGTGGGGATGATTTCTTATAGTGCTGCACTAGTTCATTGATGTTGTGCTGCGATAGAGTAGTATTCATTTTCTCTAGTCTTCGCTTCAGCATGTTTTTACCCGATTCTGCCGTTTTGCGTTTGTCTTCTTTCAGGTAGGCTTTTACGCCCGATTTTGCTTTAGCGGTAACTACAAACTGTAACCAATCTTCAGAAGGATGCTGCTTTGAAGAGGTTATTACTTCTATTTGGTCGCCACTATTAATTTTATGGCTTAATGGAACCAATTTGTGATTCACCTTTGCGCCTATACAGCGTGTGCCTAGTTGAGAGTGTATGTCAAATGCAAAATCGAGTGCCGTGGCACCCTTCGGCAAAACCCTCATATCACCTTTGGGGGTGTATACATATATTTCTTCTGTAAAAAGGTCTAACTTGAAGTCCTGAATAAAGTCTACTGTATCAGTGTTAGGACTAGCCAATACTTCTCGTAGATGCTCTAGGAAACTATCTAGTTTACTTTCTTGCGCCGAGGGGGCACCCTCTTTATATTTCCAATGCGCTGCCAGTCCTTTTTCAGCTATTTCATTCATACGGGCAGTACGTATCTGCACTTCTACCCACCTACCACCTGGACCCATAACAGTAGTGTGTAATGCCTCATACCCGTTACCCTTTGGTACGCTAATCCAGTCTCTTAGCCTTTCTGGATTTGGGTGATAAAAGTTTGTTATGATTGAGTATACTTTCCAACAGTCTTCTTTTTCCCTTTCTGGTGGTGATTTTAGAATGATTCTGATCGCAAAAATGTCATACACTTCTTCAAAGGTCACATGCTTATTACGCATTTTGTTCCATATCGAGTGAATCGCTTTAGGTCTTCCATAAATCTCAAAATCAAAACCTAAATGAGATAGTTCTTCCTTTAGAGGTTTTATAAATTCGTTGATGTATCGGGTACGTTCCCTTCGGGTCTCTTTAAGTCCGCGTGTGATATCTGTATAAATATCTGGTTGTGTAAATTTCAGTGCCAGATCTTCCATTTCCGACTTTATTTCATACAAACCCAGTCTGTGAGCCAACGGAGAGTATATGTAGGTAGTTTCAGAGGCTATTTTGAGCTGCTTCTCCCTATTCATACTATCAAGAGTCCGCATATTATGTAGCCTGTCGGCTAGTTTTATCAATATTACCCTTGGGTCTTCTGCAAGGGTAAGAAGTATCTTTCTGAAGTTTTCTGCCTGTACAGTGCTATTTCCCCTGATGTCTACAACATTAGAAATTTTAGTGAGTCCATCTATTATTTTTGAAACGTTGTTATTGAATTCTCTGGCTATGTCTTCCAGTGTTATTTCTGTATCTTCTACAGTATCATGTA
This sequence comes from Flavipsychrobacter stenotrophus, assembly GCA_945902755.1. Taxonomy (GTDB): domain Bacteria; phylum Bacteroidota; class Bacteroidia; order Chitinophagales; family Chitinophagaceae; genus Nemorincola; species Nemorincola stenotropha_A. The sequence continues at coordinate 2,429 of CAMDNC010000066.1, read as the reverse complement.
GCAATGCACATATGGCCGATGTGACACCCAATCCTATTTCTTCCACTACTATGCGTGCTACCGCGAGTGGGTGTAAAATATAAGGTTCTCCCGATTTTCTTCTTGTCGTCTTGTGTGCTTCCACTGCCATCTCGAAGGCATGCCTCAATAATGACTTATCTCCTTTTTTGATGTTCTGTTTGAGCGCACGGAGCAATGCACGATACTCTCTCAGTATAATTTTCTTCTCTTCCTCTTCTGATTTGTCATACACTCCAAGTGGGGTAGTCGATTTAATGTCCATGCGTTTTCTTATGATCTTTGTGTTGCTCTAATTGTACTATTCAAGATTAACCTGATACACTAATTTACGATAGTTTTCCCTTATTAAAAACTAATAATCCACACATTCTGCCAATTTTATCATTTTGCTTTTTTAACTCAGTATTCCGTAATTTTAGTTAATAATTATACGCTATGCGATTTGTTTTTTTATTCCTTTCCCTGTCAATGCTAGTATTATCTGCATCTGCACAAAAAGAACTTTTTTCACGTGCAAAAATAGAATTAGATAACCAACATACCATAGAAGGTATCTCAGCTATAGGGTTGGCGGTAGACCATGGTGAACATAAGAAAAATACCTTTTTCATTTCAGATTTCTCTCAGTCTGAGATTGAATTGGCGCGAAAAGCAGGTTTTAAGATTGAGATTCTTATACCAGATGTGAGTAAACATTACAGAGATCAAAACACCCTAACCGCTGCTAAAACAACTGCTGCTGGATGTCATGTGCCGCCAGTAGCAACAACACCATCTCACTTTCATTTAGGTAGCTATGCTGGTTATTTCACCTACACAGAAATGCTGGATATACTAGATTCTATGCGACTATTGTATCCATCTCTAATAAGTGCAAAACAACCGGTAGGTACTTACCAAACGATAGAAGGTAGGCCCATATACTGGGTGCGAATATCTAATAACCCTACTGTAGATCAGCCATTAAAACCACAAATGCTTACAACATCAGTGCATCACGCACGGGAGCCAGGTAGTTTGTCAGCAAACATCTTTTACCTATGGTACTTGCTTGAAAACTATGCCACTGACCCACATATAAAAGCTATAGTGGACAATACAGAATTGTATTTTATACCTTGCCTAAATCCAGATGGGTATATACGAAACATAACAACAGACCCTGCGGGCGGAGGATTGTGGCGAAAGAACATGCGCGACAATCTGGATGGGACCTTCGGGGTAGATCTGAATCGTAACTATGGTCTTACTTGGGGCTTCGATGATTTTGGCTCCAGTCCGGTTACTTCATCGCAGACTTACAGAGGTACTGCTGCATTTTCTGAGCCGGAGACACAGGCGATGAAGTGGTTTGCTGAAAATCACAACTTTAAACTCAACCTGAATTATCATACTTACAACAATGCTCTCATTTACCCTTGGAGTCATGTGTACTCATTGCTTACCGAAGACTCAACTACGTTTTCATCGTATGGGGCTTTTATAACAGCCGAAAACAACTACCGATATGGTACCTGTGACCAAACATTAAGTTATGTATCAAACGGAGGCTCAGATGACTGGATGTATGGCGATACTGTGGCAAAAGACAAGATTTTTGCATTTACACCAGAAGTGGGGTCGGATGAATTTGGGTTTTATACACCTGCATCGAACATAGAACAAGATTGTAAAAACAACCTTGCAGCCAACGTGAATACAGCATCGCTACTATTGCCCTATGCCCGAATTGCCAATATGGAAGATAAGATACTAGTGGCTGCAAATGGCTATCTGAATTACAACTTGCAACGTTTAGGAATACCAGATACCGCGACTTTTACCGTAAGTATACAAGCACTGGATAGCTGGCTTACAGTACCGGCCACTACCAAAACTTACAGCTCTTTGGCACATTTGCAGCAAGTAGCAGATTCATTTGCTTACACAATAGCGGCTGCTACTCCTAATGGTCAGGAGATAAAATATGTGCTTAAGGTAAATAATGGACTGTATGACTACACGGACACAGTAAGCTTCTATTATGGCAAACAATACAACATTATAACCCCCGGAACTAACACATTGGCTGACTGGGAGAATGATGGATGGAATGTTTGTACAGCCAGTTATGTATCGGCTCCTGCTGCCTTAAAAAGCAGTGCTAGTTGTGGCAATTATTTGGATGATGGTATATTTTCGATAACCCTCCGCAATCCTATAGATCTTACCTATGCTACAGAAGCGTGGTTGAGGTTTTTTGCGCGCTGGGGTATAGAGTCTAAATATGACTATGTTTCAGTGCAAGCATCGGTGGAAGGCTCGGGATTTTGGACGCCGCTTTGTGGCAACTTCACCAAACCCGGTACCGTATACCAGCTGTATAATGAGCCAGTATATGATGCGCAGCAACCTTTCTGGTTGAAAGA
>CAMDNC010000065.1 GCA_945902755.1 Flavipsychrobacter stenotrophus | reverse complement strand
ATATGTAGGTAAACCTGACAGAACTAGTGTGAAGATAACTGGTGCTGAGAGTCAACAACTATCGCATGAGTGGCGTACTGAAGAAGCTGCAATAATGGTGGGCTATATGACGGCGCTCAACGACAATCCTCACCTAACTGCCCGCCACCACAAAGGTAGGCAGCCACTGCGTATAGCACTAGATAGGAATAAAAATCTACCCCAAACCCATAACCTGTTTGACACAGAAGCGCCTACATGGATCATCAATGAACATGATGAAACGGTGCTGGGGAATGTACACTACATAAACCTTAGATTTGACAACCTGATACCTCAATTACTAGATAGATTGCACGAGGCAAAGATATTGTCGGTAATAATAGAAGGCGGGCCAGAACTACAAAACAGTCTGATAGCAGCTGGAATGTGGGATGAGGCAAGGGTATTTACTGGCAATATGATACTGGGTGATGGTGTGGCAGCACCAGTGTTACGTAATGAGATATTCGCATTCAGCCAGCCATCTGGCGAGGATAGCCTGCAAGTGTATACCAACATCAACAATGGATATGCTTATATGCCAGGCATGGAGCTGTAGGGTATGCTACGCACACTAGTGATGCACTAAAAATGCATCACTAGTGTGGGCATTATAATTCTATACAAACGTTTTTGGCTTCTGTGAAAAAGCGGAGGGCTTCCCAGCCACCTTCGCGACCTACACCACTGTTTTTAACACCGCCGAAGGGAGTACGAAGATCGCGGAGCAACCAACAGTTGACCCATATTATGCCGCTCTGCACCTTGCCTGCCACCCTATTGGCACGGCTTATGTCTTGTGTCCATATGGTAGCAGCTAGGCCATAGTCGCTGGCATTGGCTAGTTGCAGGGCTTCGTCTTCGGTTTTGAAGGATTGGATGGTTACTACTGGACCGAAGATTTCCTCCATATTGGTGCGGCAATTAGCACCTAGACCTTCTATGACAGTAGGCTCTATGAACAATCCGTTTTGACATCTGCCAGACCCCTGCATGGCCTTGCCGCCTAGCAATATAGTTCCACCTTCTTGCTTGGCGAGCTCTATGCAGCCCAGTACTTTATCGTAGTGCAACTGACTAACGATAGCACCTTGTTTGCTGTTGTCGTCTAGCGGATCGCCGGGATTGAGTTTGGCCGCACGGGCTACAAATTCTGATTTGAATTTTTCGTAGATACTTTCCTCTACCAGTATGCGGCTACCACATAGGCAAATCTGCCCCTGATTGCTGAACGAAGACTGGATGGCGGTGCGCATCATTTTTTCCCAATCGCAGTCGGCGAAAATGATGTTGGGATTTTTGCCACCTAGCTCCAGCGATATTTTTTTGAACATGGGGGCAGCTACAGCAGCTATATCGCGCCCTGCACGAGTGCTACCGGTAAATGATATTGCTTTGATGACAGGATGAGCTACAATGGCTGAGCCACAATCGGGACCTGTGCCGTGTATGATATTGAGCACACCTGCAGGCAGACCGGCCTCTTGACAAATGATGCTGAGTAGGTAAGCGGTCATGGGTGTTACTTCGCTGGGTTTGGCGACTACACAGTTACCAGCAGCCAGTGCAGGTGCTATCTTCCATGTAAAAAGGTACAACGGGAGATTCCAAGGAGATATGCAACCCACTATACCTACCGGATGACGGAGGGTATAGTTAATCGCTTTGTCTTCCATGCTATGGCTATCTGTGCTAAAGTGCATGATGCCGGTGGCAAAAAAGCGGAAATTACTGGAAGCACGAGGAATATCTACCCTTTTGCTGAGCCATAATGGCTTTCCATTGTCATTGGTTTCGGCAAGGGCAAGGGCATCGAGGTTATCGTCTATTAGTTGTGCTATTTTGTTGAGTATTCTGAACCTTTCTTCGGCAGGAGTGACACTCCAAGAAGGAAAAGCAGCTTTTGCAGCTGCTACAGCAGCCTCCACATCCTTTGCATCACTATCGGGTGTGTGGCTGTATACTTCGCCAATAGCAGGGTTGATGTTAGGCATGTACTTATTGCTGATGGGAGCCTGCAAATTGCCGCCAATGTAATTGGCGATGTGTGTGGGAGCTACAAGATTCATACTACAAAAGTAAGCAATAGGAATGACGAATAAAATGTGCGAACTATGGCGATTGGAAGTAGAATGATTGGCTAGCATTTATGACCAGCAGAGGTTCTATAGAAAATGCAACGGCTAACTGATACAGCAAGTAAAACTGAGCGGAAATACTACTGGTAATGAGCAGGATATGCTTAGAAAATTATTTTCTTAGGAAATGGGTTACCTTTTTGGGTGAAAGGTATAAATGTACATAACCAACTAAAAAACAAACGTTATGAAATTAGTAAAATTGAGCGTATTCGCATTGACAATGGGTCTTTTTGTAGCATCTTGCGGTAACACCGAGACTCCAGCTGAAACTCCAGCTGCTACAGAAACTCCAGCTGAAACTCCAGCTGCTGAGCCAACTCCAGCTGCTGCACCAGCAACTACTGATTCTGCTGCTGCTGCAACACCAGCTGCTGCACCTGCTGAAGCTGCACCTGCAACTAAGTAATTCTGTAAATTATCAGATACAAAAAACCATCCGTACCAACGGATGGTTTTTTTGTGCTGTGTTGTATCACCCTATGTAACTTCTCTTAAATAGGATGTGATAAAAAATTGTCCGTCAAGACTACTTAGGATTAATCGATCGTAGGATTTTAATTTGGGAGACAATTAATTGTTTATCAGCTACTTAGAAATATTTATAAAAATATCTAAAAATGGCGGGTTACCTTTTTTGAAGACGGGTATAAACATGCATAACCAACTAAAAAACAAACGTTATGAAATTAGTAAAAATGAGCGTATTCGCATTGACAATGGGTCTTTTTGTAGCATCTTGCGGTAGCGGAAGCGGCGAAGCTGCAACTGAAGCACCTGCAACTGAAACTCCAGCTGAAACTCCAGCTGCTGAAACAACTCCAGCTCCAGAAGCTGCACCAGCTACAACTGATTCTGCTGCTACACAAGCTGCACCAGCTACTGAAGCTGCTGCTCCAGCTCCAGCTGCTCACTAATTCTGTTTATCTACAGATTAAAAATAAACCATCCGTTGAAAAGCGGATGGTTATTTTTTTATGCCAGTAGTATTTTTTGATAATATATTTACAATAAGCGTTGCTGCTTTCGTTGCCATCAAAAGCATGACCTACTTATTCATCTCTATGGGCAGCACCATTTCTTTACCACCTCTTAGTATGGTCACTTCAGTTTTTTGTCCGGGAGTTAGTTTGCCCAATATTTCCATGTAACTCTGCATACCATTAACTTTAAATTCTCCTACCTTGGTTATAATATCCCCGGCTATTATGCCAGCCCTTACAGCTGGTTTATTGTCGGTAACGCCATCTACCTTTATACCTCCAGCATCGTAGGTATAGTCGGGCATTATACCTAAAGACACCTTGAACCTAGTCTTTCCCATAGTGGCTTGCTTAGTAACGCGGTAACTAGGCCTAATGCGCTCTTTATCCATTTTAGTGACTACACGACTAACGTACTTAATGACCATAAGCTCGCCTGGGTAATTAATCAATGCTTCGTCGTCTGAAGGTTTGTGATAGTCTTTGTGAAGACCAGTGAAGAAAAACAGTACGGGTATACCAGCATTGTAAAAGCTAGTATGATCGGACGGACCTGAACCAGCGCTATCTATTACCAATTTGAAGTCATTGCCAGCCAATGCCACAGCCTCGGCCCACGAGGGCGAAGTACCCAGACCACCTAGTGTAAGTGCATGTGTACTGTCATTCAACCTACCCACCATATCCATATTTATCATGTAAGATATTTGGTTACTGTCGAAGCCCTGTTGTTTCACAAATGCTTTAGAGCCATAAAGCCCAAGCTCTTCACCAGAAAAATTGACGAATAGATAATTGTAGTTGCGTAGTTTTTTGTCGCTAATATATTTTGCCATTTCCAACAATGCGGCAGTACCACTAGCATTATCATCGGCACCATTGTGAATTTCATGCAATTTTTCAGCATTAGCGTGCAAACTATTGTGATCTTCGCCAAATCCGAGATGGTCGTAGTGTGCACCCAGCACCACAGTTAGCGACTTATGATTGTCGATAAATGCTGCCAAATTATTGCCACTACGTTCTGTTTTTATGATGTTGATATCCAAGTAAATACTCACCCCACTTTTACCTTTTTGAGCAATAGCATTTTTATAAGCAGGATAACTAATGTAAACAGCAGGTATATCTATGGGTTCGTATTGGGTGTGTTTGTTGAAAGAGGGTTGGTATTTGCTACCATACGCATCGAAAAAAACAACTGCAGTAGCACCATTTTTTGCAGCATCTCTTGCTTTATCAAAAGCGGCCTTTTCCCAATCGAAATGAGGGTTATCCGCCTCTGTTTGATCGGCATACATGGGTATCATCCAAGCACTACCCTGCTCCATAACATCGGGTAGTATATCACTAGCAGCTTTTTTGTTGGCACTAAATGGCATTGGGAAACCATCTACACCAGAAATAATACTTATGTCGTTAATAGAAATTCGAGTTTCATCAGATACCTCTTTGCCATAATTAAACTTGAACGGGTGGTAATAAGAGCCATTATAAGGAGGGATATGCATTTGCTGATATCGCTTCTCTATGTATTCAGCAGCCTTTCGTTCACCCTCGGTTCCGGTGCGTCTACCTTCGAGCTCATCGCTAGCAAGGTATTCGATATCAGCTTTTATCTGCGCCATCATTTTTTTGTCAGCTTTACGTTGTGCGCTGACGAGTACTGGCAACACCAATAATGATGTGATAAAAAAGATATAAAACCTGCGTGTGCTCATAAAATCTGTTGAAATACAAATGTACATATTATGTGTCTTCATTAACAATCTGCAGAATTTAGCTAATGATTAGCTACGCAAATTGGTTTAAAAGGAAAGCCGCTCGGGTTAGGAGCGGCGGGTTGTGAATTGTAAATATTATAAATAAATAACCAATCTTAGTCTTTGAGTGTGGGTCGATATTGGCATATTATGATGCTTGTTTGAGCGGAGCAGGTTCGTTAACTATCATTAGTCCGGGAGTATCTGCAGGTGCTGCTTCCTGGGCACTGGTAGGCATAACTATTTGGATATCCGTGATATCTTTTAGTTGTGGCAACTGCGAGGGAGAGTTGATGCCCAGATAATCCATAAAGTTTTTCGATGTAGTATAAATCAATGGCTTGCCTACCATATCCTCATTTCTTCCAGCGATAACTATCAGGTCTTTTTCAAGCAGTTTTTGTATGCTATAATCAGCACTCACACCACGTATGTATTCGATTTCACTTTTGGTAATAGGCTGTTTGTAAGCAATGATAGAGAGGGTTTCCATAGCGGCGTTCGAAAGCTTTTTGATATGCTTTTCGCCATTGAGCTGTAAAACAGTTTTGTGAAATGCTTTTTTAGTAAGGAATTGAAAACCACCACCTGTTTCGCGCAGATGAAATGGATAATAATCGACACTGTACTTTTCAGTAATAGCATCGAGACAAATAGCAATACGATCAGCTTCAATAACTGTTTCGAGTGCCTGACCCAATATTTCGGTCATCTCTATCTGAGTGAGCGGACGCTCGCTGGCAAATATAAGTGCCTCTACATGTGGCATAAGTTGTTCGATATCCATACTAGTTCACTGTTTTACTGGTTCGAAAGTAGTACACATATTATAGCCATAAAAAAGAAGTAATGCACAGTTGTGAATAACTCGGTTTGCAAGGTGGGCTTAATTAAAAGTCGGGCTAATGGAAAACCTAGAGCGCTACTTTATTAAACTGCCCTTACGGGAATAAGTAAAGCATAGCAAAACTCAACAAGAGTAAAAGCTGGAGGTAAATCTTGCTGTAGCTGTACAAATGAAAAATAAGAAGGGGCACTCAATTAGAGAACGAAAAAAATCATCTTACCTTAGCATTATGCCAGAAAAAAAACTATTCCTGCTTGATGCCTTTGCGCTCATTTTTCGTGCTTACTATGCACTCATTCGCAATCCCAGAGTAACCTCTAAGGGCAAAAACACCAATGCTCAGTTTGGGTTTACCAGCACATTGCTTGACCTAATTAACAAAGAAAAACCTACTCACCTCGCAGTAGTGTTTGATACATCTGCACCTACTGAGCGACACACTGACTTTGCAGCCTATAAAGCAAACCGACAAGAAACACCCGAAGACCTATTGGCAGCAGTACCCGATATTAAGCGCATCATAAGAGGATTTAACCTGCCCTGTTTGGAGCTGGACGGTTATGAGGCAGACGACATTATAGGGTCGCTGGCTCTGGAAGCAGCAGAACTGGGCTATACCGTGTACATGGTAACACCCGACAAAGACTACGGACAGGTGGTGCGTGAAAACGTATTTATCTACAAGCCTGCTACAGGTGGTGGAGATGTAGAAATAATGGGTGAAAAAGAAGTTTGTGCCAAGTGGGGTATAAAAAGAGTAGACCAGGTAATAGATATGCTGGGGCTAATGGGCGATGCAGTAGACAATATACCCGGCATACCTGGTGTGGGGGAAAAAACTGCTGCCAAGTTGCTGGCTGAGTATGACACCATGGAAAACATACTAGAAAATGCGCACAACATAAAAGGAGCCATGGGCGAAAAAATACGTAATGGCAAGGACATGGCATTGATGTCTAAAAAACTGGCTACCATTATTACTAACGTGCCTGTACCATTTCATGAAGAAGACTTCAGAGTGAAGGAACGGAATGCGGAAGAACTGACCGAAGTATTTAACGAACTAGAATTCAGGGCACTGAGCAAGCGGGTACTGGGCGACACCGGTGCCGGACCTACCGCGCCGGTAAACACCGACCTATTTGGGAATGCGATACAGCAAAAAAAGGGTGCTACAGTGACTGCCTCAGCTACGCCGTTGCCTACCCAAACCGAAACCGAGGAAGATGCCGACATGCCTACTGGCAACTATGCTACGATAGCAGATGTGTCGCATGAGTACAAGTTAGTGACTGCAACCAACGACATACTGGCTCTCGTACAGGAACTATCTACGCAAAACGAAATAGCTTTTGATACGGAAACTACTGATATAGATGCTAATCTAGCTGACCTAGTGGGGTTAAGCTTTAGCTACACCAAGGGTACTGGCTACTACGTAGCTGTGCCAGCTGACAGGGAAGGTGTGATATCCATACTGGAACTATTCAAACCGCTATTCAGCAACCCAACCATACTGTGGGTGGGGCAGAATATAAAGTATGATATGATACTGCTGAAATGGTATGGCTTTGCCCTGAGTGGCAAAGTATATGATACCATGCTAGCCAACTATGTAATAGACCCAGATGGCAAGCGGAGTATGGATATGATGAGTATGAAATATCTGAACTATCAACCAGTATCGATAGAAACGCTCATAGGCAAAAAGGGCAAAGGGCAATTGTCTATGCGGGATGTGGCAACAGAGCAAATAAAAGAGTATGCGGCAGAAGATGCGGATGTGACGCTGCAACTGAAACATGCTTTTGACCCTATGCTTACTGAACGACAAGTAGATGTAGTATTTGACAAGGTAGAAAACCCTCTGGTGCCAGTACTTGTAGACATGGAGTATGAAGGTGTGGGGCTAGATGTAGATTTTCTGAACCTATATTCTAAAGACTTGGAAATAGACATACGGAAGGCTGAGGATAATATTTTTACACATGCTGGGGTGAAGTTTAATATAGGCTCTCCCAAGCAGCTAGGCGAGGTGCTGTTTGATGTGATGAAAATAGATGCCGGGCAAAAAAAGACTAAAACCGGACAATACGCTACAGGAGAAGATATACTGCAAAAACTGCGACACAAACACCAAATAGTAGAAGACATACTAGCCTACCGCGAGTTGACAAAGCTGAAAAGTACTTATGTAGATTCGCTACCCAGCCTTATAAATCCACGTACTGGTAGGTTGCACACCAGCTACAATCAGGCAGTGGCAGTGACCGGCAGGCTCAGCAGCAACAACCCCAATCTGCAAAACATACCGATACGAACTGACAGAGGCAGAGAGATACGCAAAGCGTTTATACCCCGAGATAGCAATCATGTACTGATATCGGCAGACTACTCGCAGATAGAACTGCGTATAGTAGCTGCCATAAGTGGTGACGAAAATATGATAGCCGCCTTTAAAGACAATAAAGACATACACACTGCAACTGCTGCCAAGGTATATGGAGTGGAAGAGAGTGCCGTAACTAAGGATATGCGCCGGGCTGCAAAAGCGGTGAACTTTGGTATCATTTATGGTCAGTCGGCTTTTGGGCTAGCAGAAAACATAGGTGTAAGCCGCACAGAGGCAAAAAGCATCATAGACAATTACTTTATACAATATCCGTCTATCAAAAAATATATGGATACTTCTGTGAACTTCGCCAAAGAACATGGCTATGTGCAAACTGTAATGGGACGAAAGCGATGGCTCAAAGACATCTACTCTGCCAACTTTACGGTAAGAGGTTATGCAGAGCGAAATGCGATAAACATGCCGATACAAGGCACTGCAGCCGACATGATAAAGCTGGCGATGATAGTAGTGCATCATGAACTGAAAGCAAAACAACTAGAAACCAGAATGATACTACAGGTACATGATGAACTGGTGTTTGATGTGCCGGAACATGAGGTAGAAGTGGCAAAAGAACTGATAAAAACCTGTATGGAACATGCTATGCCTTTGCCACATGGAGTACCTGTAAACGCAGAAGCTGGTAGTGGGAAAAACTGGCTAGAAGCGCATTAGTGAAGAATGGGGTTCAATCAAATTTAAGAGTGATGCAACATGAATATTCTATAGCGGTATTGACAATAAGGTATAGCCAACTAGCTAACATGATGTAGCATTGCACAAAAGCAATAACTAAAATCACGAAAAACAAACTGATGTATGGAATATAGAAAAATGGGGAAGACAGGGCTGAAACTAAGTGTACTGTCTTATGGGTCGTGGGTCACGTTTTCTAAGCAGGTAGATGATTCGGCATCTGACAGGCTGATGGGGCTAGCATATGACAATGGTGTAAACTTCTTTGACAATGCCGAAGCCTACGAAGGCGGACGCAGCGAAGAAATGATGGGGCGGGTATTGAAACTTAAAAACTGGGATCGTACTAGCTATATAATATCCAGCAAGGTATTCTTTGGGTTGTATGGTAAGGATAATAAGCCTAATCAGCATGGGCTTAGCCGCAAACACATAACCGAGGCATGCCATGCTGCACTACGCAGAATGCAAACAGATTATCTGGACCTGTTTTACTGCCACCGCCCAGACCCTGAAACGCCAATGGAAGAGATAGTATGGAGCATGAACATACTGCTGCAACAAGGCAAAATACTCTACTGGGGCACCAGCGAATGGAGTGCTGCTGAAATAATAGAAGCTCATACGGTGGCTAAGGATCTGGGACTGATAGGACCTGTAGTAGAGCAGCCTCAATATAACCTCTTTGAGCGTGGAAAGATGGAGCGTGACTACCTACCAGTATTCCGCAATTATGGCATGGGCACCACTATATGGAGCCCTTTGGCAAGTGGGCTGCTAACAGGCAAATATAACAATGGCATACCTGAAGGGTCGAGGCTGGCACTAGAAAACTATAGCTGGCTGAAAGACAGAATGATACAAGACGACAAACTAGCAAGTGTAAAAAAACTAGCAACAATAGCTGATGACCTGAACACAACGCTAGCTACACTATCTGTAGCATGGTGTATAGCCAACCATAATGTAACTACTGCTATACTGGGTGCTACTAAGGAACAACAATTAACAGAAAACCTAAAAGCACTTGACTTGTATCCGAAACTAACTGCTGAGGTATTGGCTACTATAGATGGTGTGATGGGTACTAAACCTTAATGAGTGTAATACTTACTTAATACCAGAGGCTGCTATGTGATATAGCAGCCTCTGGTATGTTTATAAATAGTAGAAGCAATCATTCATAGTGTCCATGACAGCTGTAAATGTATATGATATCTTTCTGCACCTTATAAATGAGTCGATGTTCGTGATTGATTCTGCGAGACCACAATCCACTCAATTTACCTTTCAATGGCTCTGGTTTACCTAATCCTTTAAAAACATTTCGATCAATATCTATTATCAGCTTATTAATTTTATCGAAAACATCTTCATTTTCCTTTGCTCATTCAATATAATCGCGATATGCAGAAGACTCGAACTGTATAGGCTTCATTACTTAATAGATGACATGAGTTTTGATAATTGCAAAAATTCATCACCCGTAAATGAAACTACATTGCCACCTTCAACATTCTTTACGGCTTTTTCGACACGCTCTGTTACTTGATCAGCAGTTTCGATACGTAACGATTTTTTTTTGGGTGTGGAAAAACTGATGGTAATTTCTGTTGCATCGATAGCCAAAAAATACTTCCTCAACCCTTCTAAAAGAGAAGGCTTTAGATCTTCAGTTTTTATTTTTATCGACTGTTCCATAAAAAGAAATACTGAACAAAATTACAACAAATAAGGCATCATATTCATTTTTTTATTGTGCCCGCCCCAACCTCACTACCCTCAAGCATACCGCAATTTGATACAGACCTGACAATTACTATACTCATTAGCCCCTACCTTTGCGTTTGTGATACACATAGGCACTGTCAAGGGTAGAGAATTGAGCATAGCTGAGCGTTTTCTGAATGCTAGCGGACGGGTATCTACTACTGCGCAACTGGAAGTAAGCAATTCTGTAACCGCTGAGCGTATAGATGTGATACTGTCGGAGGATAATATACCTGAGGATAGAGGCATGCTGTACCTGTATCCGATAGGTGATAATCAATACTGCCTGCAACTTTGTTATCTGGAGTATTCTGACACTTCTGACACACAGGCGACTGTATATACTGTGCGGTACTTACCATCTTTCTTCGACCAATATCCCGCCAAAACGCTGAGTGCTAATCAACCTTTTCGATTTGATGAGACGACAGAGCAGCAATTTTCAGTATGTGCACAAGCACGCACCTTGCTAAGACAGCTAGAATCATCGAGCACGGTAACATCGGCATTTGTGCAGTCGCTGCAGCGCAGCGAGGCTGCTATGCACTTGCTGAGGCGTGCATTAGAGTGCATCACTGCTCCATTTACTACTTGTCAGGTACCAGCCTGTCGTTTTCTGGCTTATGAGAGCGAAAGAGAGAAGATTGTATCTGCCATGAAAATAATAGAGGAGAACGTAGAACAGCCACATACTATAAAAGAACTGTCGCGGAAGGTGGCTATGAACGAATGTTATCTGAAGAAAGGATTTAAGGCTATCGCTGGCAGAACCATACATGAGTATCAGCAGGAGTTGCGGATATCGCAAGCCAAAGTATTGCTGAAACAAGATGGAATGACAGTAACAGATGTAGCCAATACATTGGGCTATAGCAGCATATCGCATTTCAGCACAGCCTTCAAAAAGATAACGGGCATGAAGCCCTGTGAGCTTTTGTCGTAGAGTTGCTGTCAAAACACTATGGTATAGGGCTTTATTTCTTTTTCCTGAACACATTGCGAATGTAATCACCTGCGCGATTAACCACTTCGACTTGCTCTGCAAGAGTGTCTATCAGTGTAGTATCTATGTGCTGTATATCTTCCATTTTTACCCCATGCTCCATTTGTTTGGGGTATAATATTATATAACTATTTTTCTGAAAATAGGCTGATAAATTGTAGGGCAATCTTTCCAAATGACTATTGTAAGACACATGCCCTTTTCGGGACGACACCATCACAAACAAATCGTTTTGTTTCAGCTCGCTGGTAAAAACTAAAAAGTCGGCCCAGTTTTCAAATTGTTTGAAAGTGGCCACTGCGGGTCTTTTAGACTGCTGATTGTAGCTTTGTATTTTGGCAGCAGTGTCGCCATTGGCATAAAAAACTACTGGTAGAGCAGCTTCCTTAGAAACAGCTATAATTTTGCCAAGCCAATGGGCGAAACCGGGCTCTAATTCTGCATTCGGGGTTACAGCAACGACAAGACGTTTGAGGGTGTTGAATGGCTGCACAGACTTGTAAATAAATATTGTTTCAGAGGTAGATTTTAGTATTCTGGCCGCGGTTTCACCCAAAAACTCCTTTGAATTTTTGCCTGTGTGTACCCCCATTAACAAGTCTGTAATTTGCTGCTCGCGTAGGGTGTAGGTGATGCCATTACTGATGTTCATATCATATCTCGTGAGCGGCACTAACGTATTTTCGGTTGCAGCAGCGTGCATCATGGCCTTGTCCATCATTTTATTACCGGCGGTATGAGAAGCACCACCATCGTTTTCGTCGCTTACTATATGCAGCGCATACACTGGGGTTTTGCTTTTAGCAGGTTTCAGCATAAGGCCCAGATCCACTAGTTCTGTTACGGTTTCGGGATAGGCTATCGATATAAGTATCTTTTCGCTGACCTGCATTTCGCCTTTTGAGGGGTTTGCATCATCATTATCTTCTAATGCCGCTAAATTGCGCGAAGCTCTTTCCACCACAAATGAGCCTATGGTGCAGCTGACAAGTATGAGTAGAATGGTGCCATTAAGCACATCTTCGTTTAGGAGTCTTATGGGTTCGCCGTCAGGTGTTTCGCCTATTATTATGTTGTAGCCTACTAGTATTATAGCCAGTGTAGCTGCTGCGTGTGAGGAACTAAGCCCAAACATCATCAATCCTTCGTCCTTAGAGAGTTTGAAGGCTTTTTTGGTTATCATAGCAGCTACATATTTGGTAGAGACGGCTACTGTAATAATAACCCCCGCAACTTTTAAAGCCCCCCACCCTTTTACAAGCACAGACACATCTACCAGCATACCCACGCTAAGCAGAAAAAACGGAATAAACAGCGCATTGCCCACAAAGTCGATACGATTCATGAGGGGTGACAAATGCGGAACAAACCTATTGAGCACCAGCCCTGCGAAGAAGGCTCCGATTATAGCTTCTAGGCCAGCTGCCTCTGCCAAGAACGCAGATAAGAACACAATAGCCAGCACAAAAACATATTGGGACACGCTATCGCTGAACCGCTTGAAAAACCACCTGATGATGTAAGGGAAAACGAAAAAAACAATGCCAGCAAATGCCAAAGAATAGATACCCAACGATATCCAAAATGTATTATTGACCTCACCCTTACTCATGCCTGCTATTGCCGCCAATATAAGCAGCGCCAAGATATCTGTTATCATGGTACCACCAATGGTAAGGGTAACAGCTTTGTTGCGCGCCACACCATACCTGCTAGCTATAGGGTAGGCTACTAGTGTATGTGTAGAAAACATACTGGCTAGCAACACTGAAGAAAGTAAGCCATACCCGAGCACATAGTAGCTAGCTAGTGCGCCACACACTATGGGAAGGGTAAAAGTTATAAGGCCAAAAAATGCCACTTTACCCTTACTTTTTTTGAACTCATTGAGGTCAATTTCCAGCCCAGCCAAAAACATGATGTACAATAAACCAACAGTACCAAAAAGCACAATGCTGCTATCGCGCTTCAGCAGATTGAGTCCGTAGGGGCCCACTACTACACCCGCTACTATTAGCCCTATGATATGTGGAATCTTTATTTTATTGAGCAGTATGGGAGCAAACAAAATGATGAACAATACCAGTGAAAATATTATCACAGGATTGCTGAGAGGTAAATTAAAGTCTAAACCACTGTTCAATAATAGCATATCCAATAGTAGGGATTAACGAATAATCTATTGTTTGTTCAAATGCATATCGTACATGATATTGCATTCATTTCTCAGTATTTCACGGGTTCCTTTCAGCACTCCATCTTTCACCTTCCATAGCCTTACCCTTATCGTTATAGGCATTGTGGCATGTGGTCCTTCGTCACTGTTATAGTCGAGCTCCAGCATATCGTTTTTGTAGACGCCCGAGTAAACACGAATTAGGTTGTTGTTGGTATATGCACTTACCAGCACACTACCGTTGGCATATTTTATATCCCATAGCTCTACCTTAGTATCACCCACTGCTGATGTGGTACAGTTGGTTTCGGTACAGGTCATTTTTGCCCCCCACACACCCAAATAGCCGGAGTTGCAAATAAGCATACTATCATTTGCGCTGGAGCTATCCAGTATAGCCTGACGAGTGCGCTGCAATTCCTCTTCTTTTAGTTGCAGTTGTTTTTCTTTAAGAAGCAATGTTTGCTCTCTTACATCCAGTTGTTGTTCTCGCTCGGTGAGTTTACGCTTTTGTTCACCAGAATCACAGCCTAGCAAAAAGATACTGGCCAATACAAAAAGTACAGTCTTTTTCATGCCCTGTTAGTTTTTAGCAATCATGATATAACAGATTAAATTTAGTGTTTTAGCAACGGGAAACACCTTGTATACTGACAGAAATTTTTTAAAATAATGGCAACAGAATATAACAGTCTTACTTACAAGCAAGTACGCAACACACCTTAACAAAATATAGAATTAGTATTTGCGGTCAATCACATAGTTTACCAGCTCTTCCATAGCATCGCGTGCCTGGGATGGTGGGAAACTTCGTAGCAGGTCGAGAGCATCTTGTTTGTATTGTTTCATTTTGTCTGCCGCATAACCTATACCACCCGACTGCTGCACATAGTTTATTACTTCATTTACCTTGCTTCTGTCTGTGCTGTTGTTTTTTACGATGTATATCAGTTTCCGCTTTTGAGCAGCATCGGCATGTTGCAGGGCATATATCAGCGGTAGTGTCATCTTTTTCTCTTTTATATCTATACCTGTAGGTTTGCCAATGTTGTCTTGTCCGTAATCAAATAGGTCATCTTTTATCTGAAAAGCGATACCAACCTTTTCGCCAAAGCTGCGAAACTTCTCGGCAGTTTCGTCATTGCTGGTAGTAGAGTATGCCCCCGATGCACAAGCCGAAGCGAGTAGCGAAGCTGTTTTTGCCCTTATGATATCAAAGTATACCGCTTCGTCAATATCAAGTTTGCGAGCTTTTTCCATTTGCATCAGTTCTCCTTCGCTCATTTCCTTCACTGCTCTCGATGTCAGTTGTAGTATTTTAAAGTCACCATTGTCAATAGACAACAGCAACCCTTTTGATAGCAGGTAGTCGCCCACGAGTACTGCAATCTTGTTTTTCCATAGAGCATTAATAGAAAAGAAATTTCTGCGTTTCACTGAATTATCTACCACATCATCGTGTACTAATGTAGCAGTGTGTAGCAGCTCAATTAGCGAAGCTGCTCGATAAGAAGTTTCATTGACAGTACCTGCAATTTTTGCTGACAAGAAAACAAACATCGGGCGCATTTGTTTCCCCTTTCTCCTGATGATAAACCGCATAATTCGGTCTAGCATGGGGTTAGTACTTTTTACACTTTCCGCAAACTTCTTCTCAAACAGGGCTAGCTCAGTGCCTATTACTTTGTTTACAAGTTCCATTGAAGGTTGGGCAATATTGGGTGTAAAAGTCGATATAAGAATTCTATTTATCACATATTTTTATTGATACCATCATTTGAGGGCAATAAAACCGGCAAAGAAGGGTTATTTTGTATATCGTGTTTTGTTTTTTGGGCATCAGGTCTATACCTTTGCTTAGTATATTAGTTTACGAAAATCCGTCATGTAAATTGTCGCTTATGCTCGCCAGAAAGTTTTTATTGATTACAGGAATAGCAGTGTGTATGGCAGGAGGCTTGTTAGCACAAGACAAAAAAGCTAAAAAAGGAAAGGAAAAGGACCAACCCCAATCTGAAGCCGCGGCATCGGAAACACCCAAAGACATAACCCCTACCGGCTTGCAGTGGGCTAACCGCGACATGACCTATCATGGCAAAAACTATGACATCATGGATTCGGCTTATTACCCGAAATACAGGCTAAAACAGTTCAAAAGATACATGGAGCACCAAGAAGCTTTTCCTCCCAAACCCCGCAATATGTGGGAGGCAGGTATAGGCTTTGGGCTGTATAATGTGATAGGCAATGTACCTACACTGATGCTTTGGCATAAAGGTGGTGGTGGAATAAATGTTAATGTGCGCAAATCGTTGGGGTATATATTCTCTATGCGTATGCAGTATATATATGGCGTATCTAAAAATCTGGACCGTCAGCCTACTACTGGTTACGACGGCCCTTATACTACATTCAACTACACCCCTCTGCAGATGGCAACAGCTGCCAATCCTGCCGATGCTATCTATAGGTCTACCCGCACTGAAGCATCGCAACTTAATCTGGACCTGATGTTTAACGCAGGTAATATAAGCTTCCATAAAGCACGCAACAAAATAGCCTTCTTTGGTTATGTGGGTTTGGGTGCGTTGGGCTACAAAACAAGGGTGAATGCGCTGAACGACAAGTATGAGCAATATGACTTTGGCAGCATAGTAAAAGACCCTAATGGCAAAACTAAAGACATACGCAAAGAGCTGCAAAAGGGAATGGACAAGACCTACGAAACTCCCGCACAGACTAATGGCAAATCACAGATACTGGACAAAAAAACACTGGACTTTGCACCTAGTATAGGAGCAGGAGCGCAATTTCGTATCAATAAACAGATAAACATACAAATTGAAGACAGATACACCTTTCCTGCCGATCCTTTCTTGGATGGCACCCGCTTTGGCCCTACATTGGGCAATACAGTGAGCACTGGCAGATCGTCAGATGCTATCAACTATTTTTCTGTAGGTATCAATTACAACATCAGTAAGAAAAAATGCGTGGAACCCCTGTACTGGATCAATCCGCTGGATCATTCTTATAATGAATTGTCTTATCCACGCCACATGATACTGCCTAATCCGGTATTGCCAGACAAGGACGAGGATGGCATAACAGACCAGTTTGACAAGTGCCCCAAAACACCAGCAGGTGTAGTAGTAGATGCCCGTGGCTGCCCTATAGATAGCGATGGCGATGGAGTGCCCGACTACAAAGACAAACAAATGATAACGCCCACCGAGTGCCAGCCAGTAGATGCTGATGGTGTGGGTAGCTGCCCTTGCCCCGATGGCTGTAAGGAAATAGTAAACACAAACAATAATAACAACAACAATAATGGTAAAAACCCATGTGGTAACATTGGTGCTGGAACGCTGCTTTTCCCCGAAAAATCGAATAAAATAAACAAGGGAATGGAAATTCAACTTGCTACCCTAGCTGCGCAAATGCAAGCTAACCCACTGTGCAAGGTGGTAATAATGGGTGGCGGCAGTGGCAGTAAACTAAAAGAGCAAAAATCGTGGGAGCATGTGAATGCTGTGATAGAGTACATGAGCGACAAAAACAGCATAGGAAGAGATAGATTCATATTCAAGTATGGCGAGGCAGGCGATGAAAGTATAGTTACTTATCGGCCGTCAAACGTAGATGAAGGTGGCGATTCTAATGTTCCCCCGCCACATCCCAACATCAAATAGCACTAAAACATCTGATAGAAACAGGGCACATTTTGATAAGATGTGCCCTTTTTTTTTCAACACTGATGCAAAGGAAGAGATACGTATTTATGAAGGACTAACCTGTGTATGAATTTCTGGTTGGCGCTAATCAAAAGTATGCTGCTGAGCATAAGAAAAATTGTGACACATCGTAAACGTCTGCTCAACTCATTTTATAGAAAGCCAACTGTTTCACCATTAATAACCGTCTATTAATAAAACAAACCTTATGAAAAACCCAGCTATTTATATCCTTCGTCTCTTTATTGCTGCTACAACAATAGGAAGCTGCCAAAAGGATACTGCCTCAAAAGCTACATCTTCTCATTTTGTACTAGCTACGGTTTCAGGGAGCGGTGGGTCATTTTCCGCTTCAGATGGCATGGTAACGACCAATAAAAACTCAG
>CAMDNC010000064.1 GCA_945902755.1 Flavipsychrobacter stenotrophus | reverse complement strand
ATAAAAAAGTACCTGAAAGAAATGGAAAATAAACAGCAGTAATGCTGTAACCTATATACCTACTGAAGCGACAAATGATATAATAACAAACAGAACCAAAAAGATATGGCATCACTATCCGTACATGTGCCGGCATTGGCTTATTCGTTTTCGTATGCGCTGCTATACTCGGTGCTCCAGGCAGGGCTGCTCTACGGGGTGCTATGGGCTACGCTAAAAGCACTGCCTGCTGCTGGGGCGCGTGTGCGGTATGCACTGAGCTACGGAGTGCTGGGCGGAATAGTGGTGTGGTTTGTGGCTACATGGGTGCAGCAGTATGGTGCACTAACAACTACGGGTATTTATATAACTGGTGCTGTGCAGGGCCAGACTGCGGTGCAGGCGAGTGTAGCTAACTATCAACCCATAACTAGCGGAGCCACCACAACCATACTGCCTGCATTGGCAGATTACGTACCTTACATACTGGCTGCCTATGGGGTTGGCCTGCTGAT
Organism: Flavipsychrobacter stenotrophus; assembly: GCA_945902755.1. Taxonomy (GTDB): domain Bacteria; phylum Bacteroidota; class Bacteroidia; order Chitinophagales; family Chitinophagaceae; genus Nemorincola; species Nemorincola stenotropha_A. The sequence continues at coordinate 17,434 of CAMDNC010000064.1, read as the reverse complement.
AATGATAGCCAGGCTAGCTAGGAGTGTGGTGCGGATGCGGCTGCTGACCAGAAAGGGAGTGCAGCAGCCCGACCCTAAATGGGTGGACTATGTGCGCCACTGGAAACAACGAATGGGCGTGATAAGGCAGGTAAGGCTGCTGCTCACAGACCGGATAGATGTGCCGATGATGCTGGGTGCGCTGAAACCCGTGATACTGCTGCCCATAGCCACCATCAACAATCTAAGCACAGCACAGGTGGAGGCTATACTGCTGCACGAGCTGGCACACATAAGCCGCCACGACTACGTGCTGAACCTGCTGCAGGCTGTGGCAGAGGCGGTATTGTTCTTCAATCCGTTTGTGTGGCTGGTGTCGGGGAGTATACGCAAGGAGCGCGAGCACTGCTGCGACGACCTGGTATTGGCTGCCTGTAGCAACCCTATGATATATGCTACTGCACTGGCGCAACTAGAAGAAAACAGAATTAACGATAACAGCCTTACAATGGCTGCAACAGGAACAGATAACCAATTGCTAAACAGAATAAAAAGAATCATGGAAATGAAAAAAACAACCAACAACCGACAAGCCAGCGTAGCAGTGCTGGTAGTAACAGTGGCAGCTGCCACCCTACTGATGGGCATGATAGCCTACACCCCGACATGGGCACAAGAAAAGAAAAAGGAACCCAAAGAGGTGCAGAAAAAAACGGTAACCAAAGTGATTACGGTAGACGATAACGGCACTAAAAAAGTGGTGACCAAAACTGCTACCAGTGTGGCAGCTAGCAAGGATGCTGATACGGACGATGTGCGGATATCAATATCGGTAAGTGATGACAATGGTGATCCTAGCGCAAAAGTGGTGGTGGTGAATGGCAAAACCATAGACATAGTGGGCGACGACGGTAAAAGAGGCACTACCAAGGTAGTAATAGCTAAAAGCATGAAGGGTGTGGACGCGCACCTCCAAAAAGAACTGGATGAAGTGAAACAGCAACTGGCAAATGTGGACTGGGATGGAGTGAAGACTGAAATAACGACGGCACTGGCGGAGCTAGATAAAGAGCTGAACATAGACGAAATAGTAAAAGAGGTGACCACCGAAATAAATAAAGAGCTGGGAAAGGATGGCGACGAGCTCAATGCCGCACAGAAACAAACTGGAAAAACACGCAAGATTATAAAGAGAGACGATGCCCCCCACAGTGATAACAGAATAGAAGAAATGCTGAATGAAATGGAAGACGAAGGACTGCTGAACAGAAACAAAAACTACAAAGTGGAAAAGAAAGATGATGATTTGTACATAAACGGCAAGAAACAATCGGCTGTGGTGTACAACAAATACAATAACTATATGATGGATGAGTATGTAGAGATAAAGGGTAGCAAAAAAAGCCTGACGATCAAAAAGAGCAATAGCCGAGATTAACCAAAATACTTGCTTCATAAACCCCCTTACTGAAAATTGGCTGTCTCCTATGTTTGCAAACACAAGCGTGGGAGACAGTTTTTTTTGCAAGGTGGAGTAGGGAAGAACTGGGCCGGCTACTATCTGTGATGTCGAAAGATTACTTTTGTGAAAGCAGCTTTATGGTTGGCTGTAACAATATTGCTCACCACAACAGGATAAAGAATAATGCCCCGATATGTACTGGAGGTTATGTATGACGGCACGTGTTTTCATGGGTCGCAGGTGCAAGGGCTGACGCCCACTGTGCAACTGAGCATCAATACTATGCTGAGCACCCTGCTGCGCACACCCACAACAACAGTAGGGGCCAGCCGCACGGATGAGGGAGTGCATGCAATGTGCAACTACTATCACTATGACACGGATGAAGTGCCCGGACATGATTTTTTGTATAAATGCAATGCCATTTTGCCGCAGGGAGTAGCTGTGAAAAAACTTTTCGTAGCACTAAAGCCCGACTTCAATGCGAGGTTTGATGCTGCAGACCGAGCCTACAGATACCGAATATATGCGGCCAAAAATCCATTTCTGCACAGTAGGGCATTGTACTATCCTTTTCCGATGAGGCGAGATATGCTAGATGAAACAGCGGTTGTAATAAAAGAATACACAGATTTCGAATCGTTTGCGAAGCGTAACACACAGTCCAAAACGTTTGTGTGCAAGATAGAAGAGTCTTATTGGAAGCAGGAGGGCGAAGAACTGCAATATGTGGTGAAGGCAAACCGGTTTTTGAGAGGAATGGTGCGTGGGCTGGTGGCTACCCAGCTTAGAATGGCTAAGGGAGGATATGAATTGGCCGATTTTAGAGCGATACTGGAAGCCCGCGATTGTACTAAGGCGTTTTTTAATGTGACTGGCAACGGACTGTATCTAGAGCAAATACAATATCCAGAGGGGACAATGCAGCTTCTACAAGTACACTGAACAAAAAGGTGGAAATGTTACAAATAGTTAAGCGATTATTGTGTATTGATTAATAAATTGTGAGTTCAAAATGAAGTGAGTCCATAACGCTGAAAGCATTGATTTTATTGTGTTTTTGTCAATGTTGGAGTATGGCAGCGATAGATTTTTATAAAAAAATATGAAAATTGCAGGAATAACTATAATTTTTTGAGTATTTTTCGGCATTGTTTCATAAACTATATTGATATGAGATTAGAACATATTTACCTAAGGCAATCAAAGAGGGAGAAAAGCACCAAAAAAGACGGTTTGTTACGAACGTTTTTGTTTGGCAGTATGCTTATGGTTTTGCCATTAGTGGGTAGTGCGCAGTCGCAACCATTGGTGCTAGATGGTACATCCCAAAACAGAACCATTTGTGGAAATTTGGTTGTGGATTTGAATCAGTGGTTGAAAGTTCAAGACATTGATTTAGGTGAAACAATTACTTGGTCTGTGTTTAACAATCCTTCAAATGGTAGCTTGGGTGGATTTAATGCTACAGCTAGCACACCGGGCAGTACTCTTACTCCAACAGGGCTGACATATATAGCTGATCCTGGTGCAACAAGTGATGCGTTCACTATAGAAGTAAACGATGGTGTCACTGCTCCAGTTTATGTAAATATCGTACTTACCATCAACAACGGTCCATCACTCACACTAGGCGCTATGCCTTCTGTGTGTGCGGGCGTTACTGTGGCTACTATACCGTTTACAGGCCTTACCAACGTAGGTCCTGATACGGCAATGTTCAGCTATACAGGTGGTTCTCAGTCATGGACAGTACCCGCTAATGTTACTAGCTTTAGGTATGATATCATGGGTGCCGCAGGTGGTCGTGATAGCTACATAGGTGGTGTGGCTGGCAAGGGAGGGCGTGTACAGGGTACTATTTCGGTAGCTCCTTTTACCAATGTAGGTATAGAAGTAGGCGGTAAGGGCAATGATGGCTCGGTACTGGGTGCTGCAGGGGGCTACAATGGTGGCGGCGATGCGTACTACTATTTTTATGGTAGTGGTGGTGCCGGTGGTGGTGCTACAGACCTCCGCATAGGTGGCATGGGCCTGTCTAACCGCAAGGTGGTAGCAGGTGGCGGTGGTGGTAATGGAGCCGACGGTTCTACTACTTTTGCCGGTGGCAATGGTGGAGGACCAATAGGCGCCAATAGTGCAGCCAATGTGTTTGGTTCATCAGCTAGAGGCGGATCGCAGACTGCAGGTGGTGCGGGTGCCAATTATTTTGGATGGGTGCCTGGTGCGTTTGGTACTGCTGGTAATGGCGGTGACGGTAGCTCTCAAGGTCTGTCTGGCGGTGGTGGCGGTGGCTACTACGGCGGCGGCGGCGGTATATGGAATGGTGGTGCAGGTGGTTCTTCTTACAGCGACCCAATCACTACATTCAGCGTTACCCATACACAAGGTGTAAACGAAGGCGACGGTATGGTGAATATATACTACACCAATCCGGGTACCTACACAATAATTTGGGATAGCGTTACAGTAGGTGGAGCATTTGATGCTGGTTTTGTCAATGTAGCCAACGCTGCATTACCTACCAACGGTCAGTTTACATTTGCTGTACCAGCTGGTGTTGCTCCGGGCACCTATCAAGGAGCACTGTTCATCAACAATGTATCTTGTAACAGCGTAGAATATCCAATAGAAATAACAATTAAACCATTACCTACCGTTACTACACCAGCTGATTTGGTGGTGTGTCATGGTACAGAAGTGCCTTTTACCCCATTCAGTGGTCCATTGGGCGGTAGTTCTTACAACTGGGTAAATGACAATCCAGCAATAGGTTTGGCAGCTGCTGGAGATGGTCACATACCAGCTTTCTTCCCAATTAACGATACACACTTCCCTGTAAGTGCCAATGTCACCATTACCCCTGTGGCTAACGGTTGTATCGGTGCTCCCGTTGTATTCCAGATAGTAGATAATCCGATACCAGTCTTGAATAGTAGTGCTACACCACCTGCTATATGCAACAATACAGCATTCAGCTATATACCAGGTAGCCTTACTCCAGGTACAACCTTTGCATGGAGCCGCGATACTATACCTGGTATAGCAGAGCCAGCTAACTCTGGAACTAACAATCCAGGCGAAGTGTTGAGCAATACTACTATCGCCCCAATCAGTGTAGCTTATGTATACACGCTCACAGCTAGTGGCTGTTCTAACGTAGCTACTGTTCCGGTAGTAGTAAATCCTACTCCAACACTATCAAGTGAAGTAAACCCAGCACCATTGTGTAACAATGCAACATTCAATTACACTCCGGCAACATTAACCCCTGGTGCTACCATTAGTTGGAACCGCCCGGCAGTAGCGGGAATCAGCAATCCTTCGGCTTCTGGAACAGGTGCTATCAGCGAAACACTGATCAACACTACTGCAACTCCTAAGACGGTAATCTATGCAATGACAATCAGCATAGGTAGTTGCAATTATGCTCAAAATGTTACAGTTGTAGTTAATCCATCATTGGCACTTACTAGTGCTACAGCACTGACACCAACCTGTGACAGTTTGCTGTTGCATTACGAACCAACAACCATCGTGTCTGGAGCTACTGTTACTTGGTCTCGCGGTGCAATCGCTGGTATCAGCAATGCTGCAGCAACAGGTGTTGGTAATATCGACGAAACACTAGTGAATACTACAGCAGCTCCAATAGTAGTAACGTACGACTATACTGTAGCTGCTTTTGGTTGCACGCTTACACAACCGTTAACTATCACAGTTAATCCAAGACCAAGACTTTCGAGCGTGCTGACTCCAGATGCTATCTGTACCAATTCATTGTTTGCCTACACAGCTACTAGCGCTACTGCAGGCACTACTTTTACCTGGGCACGGGATTTTAAAGCAGGTATCAGCAATGCACCTGTTTTGAGCAGTGGTAATGTGAGTGAAATTCTGGTTAACTTCACCGATACCACAATCATTGTTCCTTATCTGTACACTTCATTTGCAAATGGTTGCGCTAATCAAGAGTCTGTATTGGTAACAGTACATCCACTTCCCAAAATTAGCAATGATATTTCTTCGTTAGCAGTTTGCGATAGCGCAGTGTTCTCTTTCAATCCTGCTAGCATCACTCCTGGTGCTTCGTTCACTTGGACTCGTGGTTACGAAGCTGGTATAGCTAATCTTGCTGCATCTGGCTCAGGTAATCCTACTGAAAGACTGAATAATACTACCTACATCAGTGTTCCAGTGACTTACCAATATACTATCATCGCGAATGGTTGTTCTAACTCTCAGAATGTGACTGTACAGGTACGTCCTTCACCAGTACTTACCTCTAACACAGCAGTGGTATGTAGTGGAGCTCCGTTTACTTACAATCCAGTAAGTTATACATCTGGTACACAGTTTGCATGGAGCCGTAGTGCTACACCAGGTATCACTCCAGATACTGCAAACGGCACAGGTAGCATCTCAGACGTGCTCAGACACACACAGAGTACACCAGTAGTAGTTGAGTATGATTATGCGCTGACTATTTTAGGGTGCGTAAACATGCAAAATGTGATAGTAACTGTGAACCCAGCACCAGCTGCAGGTGTAATAGCTACATATACCTCTACTAGCCTTTGCAATAATGCAATGTACATGAATTTTGGCGCAGCTACACCAGCTGCACCCGGTACTACCTATAGCTGGAGTGCTACAAATGCGTCGATACATTCTACTAGTGCCGATGGTCAATATGCGCTGGTTAACTTCACTACGCCAGGTAATGCTGTAGTAACGCTGACTACAAGAACTACTGCTACTACTTGTACCAACAGCTCGGCCACTTATAATGTAACAGTTGGTTCAGGTACTACACCATCTCCAGAGGTGATATATTTTGATGGTCAGTTTATTTGCAAGCAAAACGATGTGAAGTCCTACCAGTGGGGTTATGATGATGCCGCTTCATTTGACTCTACAATACTTACAGGCGAAACTAACCAGAACTATGCGAACGCCTTCCCTGATTTTGCAAAGAGAAACTACTGGGTTATCACTACACACAACAACGGTTGTGTAGTAAAAACATACTTCAACAAGCCTACTGGTGTAGCAGATGTAAACACCGCTACTGCCGAGATGAAAGTATATCCTAACCCTGCTAGCAGCCACATCAATGTAGAAGTGAGCCGCACAGTGACAGGTACGATATACATGGAGGTATACAATATGCTGGGTCAGCAATTGCAGCATGTAGAAGCAACAGACAACAAGGCTCAGATCGCAGTTGCAGACCTACCAGCTGGTGCATATATAGTAGATTGCTATAGCGATGGTATTAAAGTAGCAGCAGCAAGGTTCATTAAAAACTAATCATTCAACATTAAAAATCCCGTAGATGAAAAAATTATTTTTCTTGTTGATAGCAGCCAATGGGGCGTTATCAGCCATCGCACAGGCCCCGGATACTACAAAAAAGTATACGGACGATGCGCTGCCTCGGTGGGTATTCGATATCAATCTTATGGGTGGCGTACTCACTCATGATATTACCACCACCAATCCAGTATTGAACTATACCAATGCGCTGAACTCTTCAGGTATCAGTGGTCTTAAATTCGAAAATGGAGTGTCTTATGGTGGTAATGCTCAGGTAGGTTTCTTCTTTGACAGAAAAAGCCATTGGGGTATAGGAACTGGTATCATGTACAAGATGCAGACCGGAGATGTTACCATGGACAAGTATAAAACAGAATATCAGTCTACTGATGCTGATGGAAATATTTTCCGTCAGATTATCACGGCTGGGTCTCCAATAAAAGAAGAACTGAGAATCACAAACATCAGTATACCTGTGTTGTTAAAGTATAAACACAGATTTACTAAGCGTGTGGGTATTTCGGCCGATGCAGGTTTTGTGTACAATGCTATGCTTAAGAACGAGTATACCACTAATGGTAAATTCGATTATGAAGCTATCTACAAACACGTAACCACAGGCGGCAATACTGTTACCGTATATGATAATGCTGCTACACCAGGCAACACCAGCTTGTTGGTAACCCGCAATCATTATGCTGCTACCAACCCCAATGGAAATGTAAACGATTACTTCACTACACAACGTATCAATGGATATAATGTGGGATTGGGCGTAGAACCAACCAACAAAAAAGGTGATGTGTCTTATGTACAGAGCTCAGTAGGATTTTTATTCCAGCCGTCTTTCAGTTACTACCTTTCTGATAGGGTGGCATTGAATATAGGTGGTTACTTTATGTATCAGGTGTTTACACACGCTGCAAATGGTGCCCGTTTAACTGACAAAGTAGGCGAGTATAACTCATTCCTCAACAATGTAACCACTACCAACGCTACGTCTTATGGTGGTAACTTAGGTCTTCGTTTTTACTTCTCTAAATTTAGTGATAGAGACAAAGACGGTGTACCAAACAGATTTGATAAGTGTCCTTATGTACCAGGTTTGCCTCAGTTTGAAGGTTGCCCAGATACAGATGGAGATGGTATACCAGATTCACAAGATTCTTGTGCTGATGTGCCTGGTCTGAAACACCTGAATGGTTGTCCTGATAGTGATGGTGATGGTATACCTAACTATGATGATGCTTGTCCTTATCAGGCTGGTCCTGCCAAGTTCATGGGTTGCCCAGATACTGATGGTGACGATATCCCAGATAGCGAAGATAAGTGTCCTAACGAAGCTGGTCCTGTTTCTAACGATGGTTGTCCAATACCACCGCCACCACCACCACCATTGCCTCCGCCAGCACCAATACGCGAGCATGACATGACTGAGCCAATCCTTTTTGAAATAGGTAAAGCTAAAATCAGTGAAGAGTCTTACCCAATATTGGCTGAAGCAATTATGGAGCTGAACACACATGAGAATGCATACATCATGATAGAAGGTCACACAGACATCACTGGTGGCAATGCTATCAACGATGCATTATCTTTCAGACGTGCAAACGCAGTGCGTAAGTACCTGATAGATATGGGTGCTAATCCTAAACACATGGTAGCGGTAGGTCATGGTAGCAGAACGCCGATAGCTGATAACAATACAGCAGAGGGCAGAGCCAAAAACCGTAGGGTTATTATGTCGCTGAAACACAGATAATTAATGGGTTAGCAATAACTCAATACAACACAAGGGCTGCACCTAATGGTGCGGCCCTTTTTTGTGTTCATAATTTTTCGTTGTTTATTTTATGGAATGCCACAGGTGGTACGTCTTATTTAAGAACTAAATAAACAAACTATCATGGATACCAACACACTTAACCACGCCGATTATCTGGATGTAATATTTTACAACAGGAACAAAAATTATGGTGGATACCAGCTCCGCAGAACCTATGGCGACCGCATGGGTAAAGCGGTAGGAACCTTGTTTGGGATACTGGTTGCTGGCGTATTGTTTGCTATGCTGTATGGCCCAAAAGCAGATGTAAACGCAGGAATAATATCTTGCCCTATCGACCCAATAAAGTTGACAAAATTTACAGAAGTAAATATTACTCCCTCCATGCCACCAGTAATAAAGCAGCCCAAACCAGAGCCCATTAAAGCTACAACCAATATTTTTACTGAGCCAGTAGTAACTAAAGACCCTATAGAGCCCACCAAACAAATGAGCACTATAACAGACCTGAAAACAGGTGAACCAGGTAAAGGCAATGAGGCAGGAAATGCAGGCGGCAGTGATGGAAAAATAGGTGATGGTACTGGCAACGATAAGGGTAGCGGCGGACCTGTAATGGTAGTGCCAGAACCACCAAGAAAAATAGTAGAACAAATGCCAGCTTATGATGGTGATATGCAGAAGTATCTGGCAGATAATGTCAGGTATCCGGAGCAAGCTAGAAATGCTGGTATAGAGGGTAGGGTGATAGTAGAGTTTGTGATAGACGAAGAGGGTAGGGTGACAATGGCCCATGTGGCTAGAGGCATAGGTGGTGGCTGCGATGAAGAGGCGCTGAGGGTAGTAAACGCTATGCCCAAATGGAAACCCGGCAAACAGAATGGAAGGGCTGTAAAAGTGTTTTTCTCACTGGCTGTGAAGTTTGTGCTGCAATAAGAGATAGAGGTAGTAATGAATTTACTGCAATGGCCGGTGGCTGTTGCAGTATTTTTTTTATATTGAGGCTATGAATAAGCTATACAGTTTAGTGGCGTTGTTGCTGTTACACTATTGTGCTGTGGCACAATCGCAGGGAAGGGGTGCAATTTTGGTGTTGGGTGTGGCTCAGGATGGTGGCTACCCTCATGCCGGTTGTGAAAAAGAATGCTGTAAGCAGGCATGGAAAGATGCGGATAAACGGAGAATGGTGACATCGCTGGCATTGATGGACGGGCAGAATAAAAGATGGTGGCTATTTGAAGCGACACCTGATATAAAAGAGCAGCTCCAATATTTTAGACAGCTAACTGGAGGTATATTCCCCTATTTACCCGAAGGCATTTTTATTACTCATGCACACATAGGGCACTATACAGGGTTGATGCAACTGGGTAAGGAAGTGATGAACACCAAAGAAGTGAAAGTATATGTGCTACCTAAATTGAAAAAATATCTAGAGCAAAACGGACCCTGGAGCCAGCTAGTGAGCATGAAAAACATAGTGCTTAAGGATGTAGGTGTAGTAGAAAACATAGATGACATTAAAATATCAATGGGGCATAAAATAGCGGATGGCATAGGAGTATCGGCATTCAGCGTTCCACACAGAGATGAATATTCTGAGACAGCGGGTTTTTATATCGGCTTTTCTAACAAAAAGTATGTGTTTATACCTGATATAGATAAGTGGAGTAAATGGAAAATGAGCCTGAACGAGATGGCTGTGGTAGCAGATGTGCTGTTGGTAGATGGGACGTTTTATGATAGCAAAGAACTGCCGGGTAGAAACATAGCGGAAGTGCCTCATCCGTATGTGCCCGAAACAATAAAGTTATTTGATGATGTTACACAACCAGAAAGAGAAAAAATAACTTCAAAAATTCACTTCATTCATTTCAATCATACCAACGCCTTGATGTGGGATACTGTGGCGCAAAACAAGGTGGAGAAAGCCGGTTTTGGGGTGACAAGGCAAGGGCAAAGATTGTGACACTATTTAGTTTGCTGCCATTGTCGCACAGGATGTTAGGTAAATGCATGGTATCGGCGCTGCATGTTTGGCAACTATCCCGTTTTTTTCGTACGTTTGTAAGTAGTACTTTTTTTAACAATTAGGCAGATTGCTGAAAGAGATTGTGTGGTTTGGGACAACGATAGTTGGTGTTAGTAATATAAGAAACAGAAGCATTAGCAGTATATAATACAAGAGCAAACAGTGGTAAATGCAGGGGAAAACTATCTGCTTTACACTGTATTAGTAGCTAATAGCTGAAAAAATCGTTTCGCATCTGCTCGATATAAATATATTTTAGATGGGATGTGGTAATTGCAGCACTGGTACCGGTGGTAAACCAGGCGGATGCAAAGGTAATGGTGGGTGTAGCACAGGAGGGTGCAACCGCCTTAATGTATATGACTGGCTGAATGCCCTGCCGCTGCACGATGGTGCAAAACCCTATGCAGTAATAGAAGTTAGTTTCAATCAAGGCAGCAGAAAGGAGTTTTTCCGAAATAATACCAACTATATACTGGAAAAAAACGACTGGATAACCGTTGAAGGTACCAGCGGAGTAGATGTGGGACAGGTGAGCTTAACAGGTGAACTGGTGAAACTGCAACTTAAAAAATATGGTGTTCGTGAAAACGATGTCACCAAAAGAGTGTTGCACCCATCTACCGATGAAGAACTGGAGGTATATGGCAAGAACAAAGAAAGAGAGGCAGATACGCTCACCCGTTCGCGTGCTATAGCCAGAAGCCTTAATCTGGATATGAAACTATGCGAAGTGGAAATACAGGCAGATGGCAGAAAAGGTACTTTCTTCTACACCGCCGATCAGCGTGTAGACTTCAGAGAACTGATAAGGGTATTTGCTACCGACTTTAAGCTGAAGGTGGAAATGCGCCAGATAGGTGCTCGCCAAGAAAGTGGTAAAGTAGGTGGTATAGGTTCGTGTGGCAGAGAGCTCTGCTGTAGCACTTGGTTAACTGATTTTAAATCAGTGAATACTACTGCTGCTAGATACCAGAACTTATCTATAAACCAGACAAAACTATCGGGCCAGTGTGGCAGGCTTAAATGCTGCCTCAACTATGAGCTTGATACGTACATGGATGCATTGTCTGTCTTTCCAAACAATGCAGACTCGCTAGATACAGTTAACGGTATAGCACACCTGCAAAAGCGCGACATATTCAAGAACGTAATGTGGTATAGTTTCCATGGCAACAACAAACAATATCCATTGTCTATAGCCAGAGTAAAAGAAATACTGGCAATGAATAAAGAAGGTAAGAAAGCAGAAGAACTGCAACCAGTAGAGCTAGAAACCAGAGATGCTAGGGGTACTATCAAAACCGTGGACATGGGTTATGTGAATGACGTGGGCCAGATAACGCTGAAGGCACTAGAGAAAAACAATAGCAAAAAGAAAAAGAAAAAACCAGCTTCAAACGCTGCTAAGCCACCAAAACAAGCCACAACTGGAGAGCCAGTAGAAGGGGCACCGCAAGCAGCAAAACCTGCCAACAGGCCACAACAGCAAGGAAATAAACCGCCTCAGCAGAACAAACAACAACCTAAGCAAGGGCAACAAAGACCTAATAACAACCCCAACCCAACCGTGGACGGTGCTGCACCTGCCCCCGAACGCCAACTTAAGCCCCAAGGGCAGGGTGGGCCACAAGGCGGCAAACAACAACAACGCAGGCCCAACTCGAATCAAGGGCAGCCTGCTGCCGATGGTGAAAGGCCACAACAACAGCAACGGAAACCAAACCCTAATCAAGGACAGCCTGCTGCCGATGGTGAAAGACCACCACAGCAGCAGCGGAAACCCAGCCCCAATCAGGGACAACCGAATGCAGATGGTGACAAACCACAACAACAGCCTAGACAACAACAAGGAGGTAAACAAGGTGGTAACAGAAATCAACAACAAAAGCGCCCTAATCAGCAGAATGGTGGTACTCCCCGCTCCGACCAGTCTAGACCACCCCGGCAAAGCGAGGGCGACGCACCCAAAGCAGAATAGCTAGTAATGAGTTCATAAAAAAGCGGCTCCGGATAACTCCTGAGCCGCTTTCTCTTTTTGAATCTCATTGTTTTAGTCTGTATACTGACTGCTGCGCTTTTGGCGATTTATTTCACCTATTATTTTATCATTGTTGCGCTTGTACTCCAGCTCGTTAGGGGTGTTTTTAGTGAGCTCTATCGATTTTTTTGCTGCTGCCAATGCTTCTTCATTGTTGCCTAGTTTTTTCTCTATGCGGGCTTTCAAATACCACATATAGTATGCTTTCGGATTTTGGTCTAGTGCCTTATTTACATACGTACGTGCTAGGTCCAGCTTTTGGTTGCTTTCGAAGTAGTAAGTAGCTGCTTGAAAGTAAGGAAGTGAAGGGGGGTTATTGATAGCTTTATCTATATTGTCTGCAATGGTATTTGCATTGTTGGCAGTCACTGGTATTACAAGTTTAGTGCGCTCCCACAGTATTTCTATCTTACAAGTATTGTAGGTAATATCTTTAATTTGAATGCTAAATGTTTGGCAATCTTCATTGGTCATTGATGGTTTTATTTTGAATCTAGCTACATCAAACTCTCTTGCAAAACCATCAGCTGTCCAGCTACCTGTAGCACTGCTAAGTATCACTTCCCATTTGTCTTTGTCTGGTATCGTGTACATCAGGTATTCGCCAGCCTTTACACGATAGCCAGCAAATTCTAGATCTTCACCAGTCTTGATTTTGGTAGGGGCATTAGCTCCTGTGCGCCATGGTTTGCCATAAGCTACCATATCTCCCATTACTTTGCGTCCGCGCATAGACGGTCTGCTGTAAGAGATCTCAATGTTAGATACAGAGAAGTCTTGCGATATTTTTGCGTTCGGACTTAGCGAAGGCAATTTTAGTGCATTCTGCGCATTGGTTGCAGTGGCAATTGCCGCAAGCATCACTACTGACAAGAAGAATTTTTTCATGTTTGTAACTTGTTTTTATGAATCTGCAAAATACAAAGAATATGGCTATAGTTATTGATAGGCTCATAAGTAGTACAAGTAAGATAATACACACAGTTAGTATATCACAAAAAAAAGTCCCGACATGCTTGGCATGTCGGGAAAGGACTGTGCTTACTAACCCATCGTTAGTATTGCAAATATCAGTAAAAACTTTTGGAACACGAAATAATATTTTATTGCTTATGTGATAGGTTGTCGTTTGGGATTTTTTGTCAGTTAAAATAACAGAAATTGTATTTGGTTATAGTAGTATTAGGCACGGTGTTGGTTTGATACTATAATCAAATGGTTACTTTTGCAAACTGCCTGTGTGGCAGTATAAATAGCACAAACATTGGAAAACACAAAACTGCATATACTAGCCATAGCGGCGCACCCAGACGATATAGAATTGGGCTGTGCTGGTACACTTATCAAACATGCACAAGCTGGGCAGGCTGTAGGTATAGTAGACCTCACAGAGGGCGAACTGGGCACTAGAGGTACGGTAGCCGACCGCTATGAAGAGGCTGCAAATGCAGCCAAAGTAATGGGGCTAGTGGCAAGAGAGAACGCAAGGATGGCCGATGGCTTTTTTGTGAATGATAGAGCGCATCAGTTGCACCTCATAAGTTTTATACGCCATTACAGGCCTGAAATTGTGATAGCTAATGCAATAGCTGACCGTCACCCCGATCACAGAAAAGGCGGGAGACTTATTGCAGATGCTTGTTTTTTGTCGGGTTTGATAAAGATTGCTACACAAAGGGATGGTATTGCTCAGCGGCCATGGCGGCCCAAACGTGTGTATCATATGATACAAGACAGGATAATGGAGCCTACATTTATTGTAGATATATCCGAGACATTTGAAACCAAGATGGACGCAATAAAATGCTACACTAGTCAGTTTCATAATCCCGATTCTCGTGAGCCGGTCACCTATATATCTACAGGACAGTTTATGAGAGATGTTGCCAGCCGCGATGCATTGATGGGCAAAAGAATAGGCACCCGATATGCCGAGGGCTTTGTAAGCGAAAATATACCAGGTTTAAGCAGCTTGGACGCAATAATACTCCCCGACTTGCCTTAAAAACAAGTACATTGAAAGCAAGAGCAGAAAATAGAACAGAAAATGTTTACTTTTTTTGTCTTTTTATTTTTTAGTTTTAATTTTTACACTTACCTTTGCAGTCCCAAAAAAATATAAAATCATGGCTCGCGTTTGTCAGGTAACAGGTAGAAAACCAGTTGTAGGTCATAAAGTATCTTTCTCTAACAAGAAAGCAAAGCGTCGTTTTTTGCCAAATTTGCAAACTAAACGTTTCTTTCTCCCAGAAGAAGATCGTTGGGTTTCTTTGAAGCTGTCTACAGATGCTATCCGTACTATCAACAAGAATGGATTGCTTGCAACGATCAAAGAACTACGTGCAAAAGGAGTAACTATCTAAATTTCGCTCAAGAAAAGTAAATACATCATAAAATGGCTAAAAAAGGAAACCGCGTTCAGGTTATAATGGAATGCACCGAGCATAAAAATAGTGGTATGCCAGGTACAAGCCGCTATATAACTACTAAGAACAAAAAAACTACAACTGAGCGCCTGGAACTCAAAAAATACAACCCGATTCTGAAAAGAGTCACTGTTCACAAAGAAATTAAATAATCAGCTAAAAATACTACGCAATGGCAAAAGCAGCTAAAACCGCGATCAAAAAAGACCCTAAACAGGCAGCGGAAGCTAAGAACTACACCAAAGTTATTAAGGCTGTTCGCAGTCCTAAGTCTGGTGCTTATACCTTCAAAGAGGGTATGGTTCATAAGGATAAAGTAAAAGATTTTTTGGCTAACATCAAGTAGTCGAAACTAGTAACTACGTACCTGTACTTAGTTGTTAATTATATTTTTCAGCCACTCGTAAGAGTGGCTTTTTTGCAATAATCTTTATCCCGCTTCTACAGTAGTAGTTCTTACTTGCTCATAGCAGTATGCAACTTCCTTATTTTAGTAAAGTATGCTCACACATTTTATAGTTCTTCCGCTTACTTGTGCATTTGTAGCATGGCTGAGTGTTTATAGTGTTTTCTACTTTATGTTGTATCCGTTACAGCCCACCAGTATTCTGGGGATCAGGGTACAAGGATTTCTATTTGGCAACAAGCAGCAGATAGCTGCTTACATAGGCACTGCGGTGGCTAATGAATTAAGAAACTCAGGCGAGGCATTGGTGGGTACGTTAGTAGGCGGAAATTCATTGCAGTCGGTTCACCCCATGATAGCAGCACATTTGGATACTTTTCTTCGCGTGAAGCTCAAAGAAAAGATGCCCGTTATAGCTGCATTTATCGGAGAAAGCACTATTGTGAAGCTCAAAGAAGGTATGATGGAAGAGATAGCAGTATTGCTACCAGAAGTTATAGCCAGTTATACAGGTCAGATGGTGGCACATCCCAGCATCAGTACCTACATCACACAACGCATCAATGCTGTTCCTGACGAAACCATCGTCAACTCTATTCCTACTCAACTGAAAAAAATGATCGCTACAGTGCCGCTATATGCTGGTATTGTAGGTGGCGCAGTAGGTGTAATGGTGGCATTTGTATGGCATATTTCTATGTAAGTCAAATAGGATTTGTATGCAGGTAGTTTCATCATAATGTTATCCGGATAGCTCCATGTTTCCGGGATTTTTCTTTTCTGTGAAGTTTTTTTATAAAAATCTTAGCATTCACCCAAGATTTTATCTTTCTGTTACGTCTTTATTGATATAAGGTGTATTTTCAAGCTGTGTTAATTTCAGTAGCTGCAACAAATCATACTATATTATACCGGTTAAACGTGTGATTGTCATAGTTTAGGGTATTGTAAATTATATATCACAAATGGATGCACTGGTTGAAGAAATTTTCAGTTATTAAAACTCATAAAACATTTTCGGATGAAAAAAATCCTTTTACTCCTAGCTACTGCATTAGCAGCACAAAGTGGCTACGCACAAATACAACCCTGTGGTACAGATGAGATGCGCCAGCAATTATTGGCAGAACATCCTGAGTTGTTGCAATTTGAAGCCGAGCTCGAAAAACAATTACAAGCAGGTATGCGCCAATTCGACTTCAGAAATGCTGCCAAAACAACGGCAGTAGATCAAACTGATAATCCTAACTTTTGGTACGATATACCAATTGTTATACACATTATTCACGATTACAACACTTATAGCACCAGTACATTTAACGGTGATTACATACCAGACGACTTCATTTTTAAAACTGTAAATGACTGGAATATCGTATTTTCTAAAAGAAATGCCGATACAGCAGATGTGATTCCACCATTCAAAAAGTATATTGGCAATGCGCGCATCAGGCTGCATTTGGCTACCAAAGACCCCAATGGTAATCCTACCAAGGGTATCACTCGTCGCAGATCTTACCTCACCTACAATGGTGGTAACGATGCTAAATTCGACGGCTGGTCGCCTACCTCTTACATAAACCTATGGTTTATCAATAAAATGAGTGCTGCCAACTCTAATGCAGCCGCTTATGCTTACAAACCCGCCGCTGCTACTTATATTCCGTTTTATGATGGTGTGATATCGCTGGCTGGTTATATGAACAATGGCTCTAAAACAATGCCACACGAGCTAGGTCACGTTCTCAACCTCAGCCATACTTGGGGTGACAACAATCAGCCAAATATTGCCTGTGGCGATGACAATGTTGATGATACACCGCCTACAAAAGGGCATGCAACTACTGGTTGCACCTTTGCTAGCCTGTATGATACTACCTGCTGCGGTAATTACTACAAGCTATATACAGATATACTTGGTGATGTGTACATGGTCAACTACCCCGACACTACTAATTCGCAAAATATCATGGACTACACCTA
>CAMDNC010000063.1 GCA_945902755.1 Flavipsychrobacter stenotrophus | reverse complement strand
TCTGATAAGGGTTGGGCGTTTTACACTACGACAGGCATAACTAGTTTCAGCAACTTGGATTACAACAACTATTTCGCTAGCGGATCAAATGTACTTGCATTCACGTCAGCAGACCGGGCTACTTTATCTGAATTGCGGACATTATATGGTATGAATTTGAATAGTAGGAATGTTATGCCTGCGTTCATAAGTTCTACGAATATAAGATTACAAAATTCATCGGTGAACGTTCCATTGGCTACTGGTACTCCTGTAGGTATTACAGACGATGTCGACGGTACGGCGCGTGTAACATCTAATCCGGTGATGGGTGGTCATGAATTACAGTTCTGTACTTCTATAACTGCTGGTACTGTAACCCCAACAGTTGCAGCATTTTGCGGATCAGGTAGTACTACGGTTACAGCAACTGGCGCTACCATGGGTCAATCTATGCAATGGAGATCATCAACCGATAGTGTAACTTGGACTACTATCGCAGGAGCAACAAATGCTACATATGTTATTCCATCTGCTATTACTACTACTACTTTTTACAGACTAGTAAACAGCTGTACATTTACAGCATTTGCTGATTCTGCTACTACTAAAGTGTCCATTAATCCAATTCCTACGGTTGTTACAGTGTCGGGAGGAGGTGGTTTCTGCGGGTCTACAGCATTGACTGCAACTGGTGGAGTTGGAGGTTCTATATATTATCAAGGCACGACTTCTAATGGAACATCTACAGCTATTTTATCTTCATCAGAAGTAGTGTCATCTACCGGTATTTATTATTTCAGAGCGAGGTCTAGTGAAGGTTGTTGGGGTACTCAGGGTAGTGCAAATGTCACTATAGATGCATTGCCTGCAACGGTATCAATATCTGGTGGCGGTACATTCTGCGGCAGTGCTACATTGACTGGTACAGGTGGTGCAGGAGGTACTATTTATTTTCAGGGTACTACGTCAGGTGGTACATCTACAGCAGTAGGGGCTGTAGGAACAGCAACAGCTACTGGTACTTATTATTTCAGATCACGTTCACCAGTAGGATGTTGGGGACCTGAAACAAGTGTAGCAGTGACCATAAATCCGTTACCTGCTGCAGTAACGGTTACTGGTGGAGGAACGTACTGTGGAAGCAGACTTTTGATTGCTTCAGGTGGTGCAGGTGGCGCATTCTATTATCAAGGGGCAACATCTGGTGGGACTTCTACAGCGTCTCCAGTGGGAACTGCATTGATCACAACTTCTGGTACTTATTATTTTAGGTCACGCACCACACTGGGGTGTTGGGGACCAGAAGGTAGCGCAACTGTAACAATTAACCCTATACCATCTGCTGCGCCAACGAGTAATGGCCCAATATGTGACGGAGGTACTGTGACACTGAATGCAAATCCTGGTGCTAATACCAGTGTATTTACATGGAGTGGACCATCACTTTCCGCGACATCAGGTGGAACAACGACAGCCAACCCAATAACTAGCTCGGTATATTCACTAACAGTAAGTGACGGAACCGGTAATGCTGGGTGTAGTCCAACAACCGTTTATACTACATCTGTGAGTGTAATTTCTGCTCCAGTTGTAGCTAGTATATCAGCTTCAACTTCCTATTTGTGTGTAGGGTCTCCTATTACCTTCACAGCTGGTACTGTGGCTGGTTCTGGAACGTTGAGTTCATACAATTGGACTGGTCCTAATGGTTATAGTGCAACTACTGCTGCTAATAGTGTGGTATTTACACCCACGACATCGGCGGCAACAGGGGCATATTCCGTTACTGTAACCTACCCAGGCAATGGATGTACCAGTAGTGCAGTGGCAACTGCACCTGCGGTTACAGTTAATGCTAGGCCGACAGTGGCAGGTATAACAACTTCATCTTCGTTATTGTGTATTGGTACTGATCTTACGTTGACAGCCGGTGCTGTTACTGGATCTGGTTCATTGTTGTCTTACAACTGGGCTGGACCTAATGGATTTACTGACGTAACAGCTAGCAACACATCTACTTTATCAACTACTACTACTGCTCAAAGTGGCGTGTATTCATTAACTGTTACTTATCCTGGAGACGGATGTAATAGTACAGTGTCTGTTGCCACTCCTGCGGTGACCGTAAATCCACTACCTACAGTTGCAAGCATCACCCCATCAACAACCAACATTTGCGCAGGTTCTAATTTGGTGCTTACCGCAGGTGCTGTGACTGGAAGTGGGTCGTTGACTTCCTATAACTGGAGCGGACCAAATAGCTATAGTGCTACTACTACCGCCAATAATGTTACATACAATGTGCCAAATACATCTGCATCTGGTGTGTATTCATTGTCGGTGACGTACGCTGGTACAGGATGTAACAGTACTATACGCACTACAAGCCCTGCAGTTACTGTTAATGCAGTACCTACTGTAGCGTCGATAACACCATCATCTAATAATCTGTGCATTGGAACACCACTAACACTCACCGCAGGTGCAGTAACTGGAAGTGGAACTATCACGTCGTATAACTGGACTGGTCCTAATGGATATAGTACTACAACCGTCGCCAATAGTGCAGTGTTTACACCAACCACAACTGCGGCAAGTGGTAACTATTCGTTGACAGTGACGTATGCCGGAACTGGCTGTAACAGCACAATGCGTGTTACATCGCCTGCGGTAACAGTAAATGCAGTTCCAACTATAGCTGGAATTAGTACATCGACAAATAATATGTGTGTTGGAGCACCGCTTGTACTAACTGCTGGTGCTGTAACGGGTACTGGTGCAGTAGTATCTTATAACTGGAGCGGTCCAAATGGTTACAGCACTACAACTGCCGTAAACACTGCTACACTGACTCCAACATCAACTGCAGCAAGCGGTAACTATTCGGTTTCTGTGACCTATGCAGGAACGGGTTGCAATAGCTCTACTGCAGTCACTTCATCTGCTGTGACAGTAAATGCATTGCCTACGATAGCATCAATAACTTCTTCTTCTAACAATTTGTGTGTTGGTACTCCTGTAACCTTTACTGCAGGAAGTGTTACTGGAACAGGTTCGTTAGTATCGTATAACTGGAGTGGTCCGAATAGTTTTAGTACTACTACAATGGCTAATACTACTTCATTTACAACTACAACTGCGGCGCAGAGTGGTGTGTATTCTTTATCTGTAAGCTATCCGGGAACAGGTTGTACTAGTAATTCAGTAACTACATCTCCTGCAATAACAGTAAACAATTTGCCAAACGTGGCAAGTATTACTGCATCTACAACTCAAATATGTACAGGTTCTACCATTACCTTGACTGCAGGTACAGTATCAGGTACAGGTGTTTTAGGGTCTTACAACTGGACTGGTCCTAATGGATTCTCTACAACAACTTCAGGTAACTCAACTGCAGTAACGACTACAACTACCGCACAAAGTGGTATTTACAGTTTGACAGTGACATATCCTGGTTCTGGTTGTGTAAGTAATAAAGTGACCACTCCTACCATTACTGTAAATAACATACCAACGGTAACAGCAATTAATTTGTCTGCAACAACTCTATGCGCTGGCTCGGTACTTACGCTTAATAGCGTAGGTGCTACTGGCACTGGTGGTGTTGTGTCCTATAATTGGTCTGGTCCTAATGCTTATTCGACTACATCATCTACCTCGACACAGACATACACTGTTCCAGGTGTGTTGGCTAGCGGGGTTTATAGTTTAAACGTGACTTATCCTGGTACTGGTTGTACTAGTACTACAGTAGCCTCAGCAACACTTACTGTGAATGCAACGCCGGTGGTTTACAACGTAACAGGCGGTGGTGCTTACTGTTCAGGTGGAACAGGAGTACCAGTAGGTGTGTCTTACTCACAGCATGGTGTTACTTATCAGCTTTACCGCGATGGTGCAGCAATTGGTACTCCAGTAACAGGTGTTGATGGTCCATTGAACTTTGGTTTGCAGACAGTAGCCGGTACCTATTCAGTACAGGCAACCAACGTAGCGAACTCTTGTAACAGTAATATGACTGGTACAACTACGGTATCTACCAGTTCTTCACCTAACGCTTACACAGTGACTGGTGGAGGTACCTATTGCCAAGGTGGAACTGGATTTGCAATAGGTCTGTCTGGTTCTGACGCAGGCGTCACTTATCAGTTGTATCGTGACGGCTTAACTGTAGGTAGCTTTGTAACTGGAACGGGTAGTGCCATAAGCTTTGGCTTACAAACCGCAGATGGCAACTATACTGTAGTGGCTAATCCTGGTTCTACTTGTTCATTAACAATGACCGGTACATCGGTGGTAAATATGCTACCAGCACCCAATGTATATGACATGACAGGCGGTGGAACAATATGTGCAGGGGATGCTGGAGTTAATGTAGGCCTTGAATGGTCTGTGATAGGAATTAACTATCAACTATACAGGGGGGCAACGATGGTGGGCAGTCCTGCGGCTGGTGTAACTGGTCCAATTAATTTTGGATTAATAAACACAGCAGGTACTTATACTATCTTAGCAACCAATGCTACAACTGGATGTACAAGTAACATGGATAGCAGTGCAGTGATTACTGTTAATCCTGCTCCTACTGCATTTAATGTGACCGGTGGTGGTACAACATGTTTTGGAACTGGGTCTGTAACAGTTGGTCTTGATGGTTCATTGTCTGGACATACATATCAATTGTATAATGGTTCAGCAGCTGTAGGAACTCCAGTATCTGGAACAGGTGCTGCTATCAGTTTTGGTTCTCAAAATGTAACTGGTATATATAGTGTTGCAGCTACTAACACAGCAACAAGTTGCACTGGAGGCATGAATGGCACTGCAACGGTAATAATCACTCCAGCACCAACTGCTTATTTGGTATCTGGTGGTGGAACATATTGTAATGGTGGCACTGGTTTTGTAATAGCCTTGTCTAACACTAATACTGGTGTTAACTATCAATTATACAATGGTTCATCTCCAGTAGGTTCACCAGTAGCAGGCACTGGTGCAGCCATTAACTTTGGAATGCAAACTGCAGCGGGTACTTACTCAGTATTTGCTACAAATACTTCGACTACATGTACGGGTGGAATGACTGGAACTGCTACAATAGTGGCAAATCCGTTGCCGACAGCATATGCGGTTACTGGCGGCGGTCAGTTCTGTGCTGGTAGTACTGGTGTAAATGTTGGCTTGTCTTTTTCAAATACTGGTATTAATTATCAATTATACAATGGCTCAACCGCACTTGGTACTCCGGTAGCTGGAACTGGTGCGGCGATATCTTTTGGTGAGCAAACATTGGCAGGTATATATACTGTAATGGCAACAAACGCTACTACTTCTTGTACGAATGGGATGACGGGAAGCGCAACTGTAGTAGTAAACCCATTGCCAACAGCAGCAAATATAACAGGTGGAGGAAACTATTGTGCTGGTTCTGCAGGTGTGCCTGTAGGATTGGATGCATCTCAAGTAGATGTTAGTTATCAATTATACAATGGTGTATCTACAGTAGGTACTCCTTTAGCAGGAACGGGTAGTGCAATATCTTTCGGTATGCAGGCTACTGCTGGTAGCTATAGTGTAATAGCTACGAACAACACCACTACATGTGTTAACAATATGAACGGTGTGGCAACTGTAGTAGTAAACCCATTGCCAACTACTTATGTAGTGACAGGTGGTGGTAACTACTGCTCAGGTGGTACAGGTGTAGCAGTAGGACTTAATGGTTCTGATGCTGGCATCACTTATCAGTTATATGTAGGTAGCACCGCGACAGGTGCTCCTGTTTCGGGAACTGGTGGTGCTATTACCTTTGGCTCGCATACTACGGCTGGTGTTTATTCAGTATCGGCAACTAACACTGCTACGACATGTACGAGTGGTATGTTTGGAACAACAGCAGTAGTAATAAGCCCACTGCCAGCAACACATAATGTGACAGGCGGAGGTAGCTACTGTTTTGGTGGTACTGGCGTAGTGATAGGCCTTAGCAGTAGTAACCCTGGTATCAATTATCAATTGTACAATGGTATTGCGCCTGTGAGTGGCATAGTGGCGGGTACTGGTGTTTCTCTGACTTTTGGTTTGCAGACAGGTGCGGGTACGTATACAGTACTTGCAACTAATACTGTGACAACGTGTACAAGAGCAATGACAGGAAGCGCTAGCGTGGTTGTGAATTCGTTACCAACACAATATAATGTTACTGGTGGCGGTACTTATTGTGAAAATGGCGTAGGTGTACCAGTAGGACTTGCAAATACGCAGGTTGGTGTTACATATACGTTGTACAGAGGTATCGATGCAATGGGCAGTCCAGTATCGGGTACTGGTGCCCCAATATCATTTGGCAATCAGACTTTAGCGGGTACCTATACTGCAGTAGCTACTCATAATACGACAGGCTGTAACAACAATATGACGAGCAATGCGTTGGTTACTATCAATCCAGCGCCAACATCATACACAGTCACTGGTGGCGGTAGTTACTGCTCTGGTGGATCAGGTGTTGCTGTGGGGTTAAGTGGGTCAAATGTTGGTATTACCTACAGATTATATAATGGCGCAGCATTGATTGGTAGCCCTGTATCTGGAACTGGTGCAGCACTTGACTTTGGTGCGCAGTTAACAGCTGGTACTTACACAGTATTAGCGACAAACAATGTTACTCTTTGCACTAAGCCGATGTCTTCATCTGTAGCGGTAGTGATCAATGCACTACCAACTGTTTATAACATGACGGGCGGTGGAGGATACTGTGTAGGAGGCAATGGAGTAAGTGTTGGTCTTGCCAACTCACAATCCGGAGTTAACTATCAGCTGTATCGCGGTCCATCGCTTGTGGGTACTCCAGTAGCTGGAACAGGTGCTGCAATCACATTTGGATTACAGACAGTTGCTGGTACCTATTCAGTGTTGGCCACTAATGCTAGCACTGGTTGTACAAGGGTAATGGGTACAACAGCTGCAGTGGTAGTGAATACATTGCCAGCGGTAGCGAGCGTGTATGGTGGCGGTGGCTATTGTGCAGGTGGACCGGGGGTACATATAGGAGTAGTAGCTACAGAAGCGGGTGTTAACTATCAGTTGTATCAGGGTATTTCAGCAATAGGTACTCCTGTAGCAGGAACCGGAGGTGGTGTTGACTTTGGTGAAGTGTTTGTATCAGGAACTTACTCAGTACAAGCTACAAATGCGTTGACAGGTTGTGTTGCAAATATGTCTGGTAGTGCAACAGTAGTAATCAATACCCCACCAGCGACATTTGCTGTGACGGGTGGCGGTACTTATTGTGCGGGTGGAGCAGGTGTACCTGTTGGCTTAAATGGTTCGGCAGTGGGTACAGAATATCGCCTATACAATGGTAGCACAGCATTAGGTAGTCCAGTGGCAGGTACCGGAGTAGCAATATCGTTTGGTAATCAGGTGGCCGTAGGAACTTATACAGTACTGGCTACCGGAACAGCTACATCATGTACAACAAATATGACTGGTAGTGCTACAATTACTATCAACAGTAACCCTATAGCATATGATGTTGCAGGAGGTGGTACGCTTTGTCCGGGTGGAAGTGGCGCAAACATCACTCTAGCTGGATCTCAAACTGGAATCACATACCAATTATATATGGGGGCAACAGCAATGGGTACTCCAGTAACTGGTAGTGGCGGTGTACTTAATATGGGGACATTCGCAACCGCAGGTTCTTATTCGGCAGTTGCTACTAATACACTAACTGGCTGCACTACAAATATGAATGGAAGCACGACTATTACTTACCTTACTTTGCCTGCAATATATGCTGTGACGGGTGGTGGTAACTATTGCTCGGGTGGTTCTGGTTCGGCTGTAGGTCTAGCAGGTTCTGAAGTTGGTATTACTTATCAGTTATACAATGGAGCTACTGTTATGGGTACTGTGGTAGGTTCTGGTTCATCAATTGATTTTGGATTACAAACTATCGCAGGTACATACACTGTTAGAGCAACTAACTCCGCTACCACATGTACAAGTAACATGTCGGGTAGCGCAACAGTTGGTATCAATGACCTTCCTATTGTATACTTAGTAACAGGTGGTGGCAACTATTGCGCTGGTGGTAGTGGCTTTGCGGTAATAGTTAATGGTTCGCAAAGTGGTGTTAACTATCAGCTCTTTAAAGGTACTACGCCAGTTGGTTCTGCGATATCTGGAACAGGCATGTCAATCGACTTTGGTTTGCAATCAGCAGCTGGTTTCTATTCCGTACGTGCTACAAATGCAACTACTGGTTGCTCGAGAGTAATGGCAGGAACACCTGAAATAATTGTTCATTCTTTGCCAGTCGTTCACACTGTGACAGGTGGTGGTAACTTCTGCTCTGGAGCGAGTGGTGTTGAGGTAGGTCTTACAAGTTCAGCTACTGGTATCGATTATCGTTTATATAACAGTGGCGTACTTGTGGGTGCAGCAATAGCTGGAAATGGCTCAGCGCTTAGTTTTGGTAATCAAACTGCACCGGGTATTTACACCGTTCAGGCGATCAATACAGGTACTGGTTGTACCAGCAATATGTCGGGTAGTGCAACTGTGGTGGTGAATCCATTGCCTGCTGCATATGCGGTAACAGGTGGTGGTAGCTATTGCAATGGTGGTTCGGGCGTAACGGTGGGACTTGCTCTTTCATCAATGGGCGTAAGCTATCAGTTATATTTGGATGGTGTGGCTGCAGGATCACCTATGGCAGGAGATGGTACTTCGCTTGATTTCGGTATGAAAACAGCTGCTGGTAATTACACGGTTGGTGCAGTCACTGCTGCTACCGGTTGTGCTCGCACAATGACGGGTTCGGTAGCAGTGAGTATTAATCCATTGCCATCTGTTTATACAGTTGAGGGTAGTGGTAGCTATTGCACTGGAACTGAAGGCGTGAATGTTACTCTTAGCAATTCTAATATAGGGATTACATATACACTGTATAATGGTTTGGTTACTTCAGGTGCACCTCTTGCGGGTACTGGTGGTGCTTTGGATTTTGGTCCTCGTACTGCAGGCAACTATTCTATAATAGCGGTAAATGATATTACAAGTTGTCAAAGTACAATGAATGGTAGTGCCACAATTACTGCTAGTCCTGCTCCTGTAGCTTATTCGGTAACTGGTGGTGGAGCACATTGTGCAGGCAGTACAGGAGTGGCAGTAGGTTTGGGTGGTTCACAGCCGAATGTAAACTATACATTATACAATGGAGTTACCTCTACTGGAATAGTTGTTGCTGGTACTGGTTCTGCAATTAGCTTTGGCTTACAGGCTACTGGTGGTGTATACACAGTAAGAGCACAGAATATACTTACTACTTGCACCAATAATATGACTGGTAATGCTACAGTAGCGGTGAATGTATTGCCTGTGGCATACAACATTACTGGTGGTGGCAATTATTGTGCAGGTGGTGCTGGTGTAAATGTTGGTTTGTCAGGATCTCAGACTGGTAATATTTATCAGCTTTACAAAAATGGTGTAGCACTTGGTGCTCCTATTTCTGGTACTGGTACTGCACTCAACTTCGGTACTTTATTTGACAATGGTACATATACAGCAGTAGCCATTAACGCTTCTACTTCTTGCTCTAGATCAATGACAGGAAGTGCAATAGTGAATGTCAATGCATTGCCCACAGTATACACAGTTTCTGGTGGTGGTTCTTATTGTGCAGGTGGTACTGGCGTGAATGTGTTGTTGAGTGGTTCTACTACAGGTGTCAACTATCGTTTGTATAACGGTACTACTGCATCAAGTCCATGGATTAATGGAAATGGTTCTGCATTGAGTTTCGGAGCGCAAACTGCGGCTGGCGTTTACACAGTGTTGGCTACGGCAGTAGGTTCTGGTTGTACAAACGTGATGAGTAGCAGTGCTACAGTATCAGTGAATGCCTTGCCCACGTTACAGATTGTATCTGGTGGTGGCGCTTATTGTGCTGGAGGTTCTGGGGTGAACGTAGGATTGACCGCTACAGAATCCGGTATCAACTATACACTTTACAATGGCTCGACTGCAATTGGGGCAGCAATAAGTGGAGCGGGTGGTGCGATTAGCTTCGGTAACATGACCAATGCAGGTACTTATACTGTAGCTGCGGTAAACAATACTACTGGCTGTACAAACAACATGTCTGGTTCAGCAACTGTGGTTGTAAATCCATTGCCAATCGTACATTCTGTAATAGGTGGTGGTGCATACTGCAACGGTGGTACTGGTGTAGAAGTGGCGCTGTCAGGTTCTCAGACCGGTGTTACTTACCAATTGTTTAATGGTTCTTTGCCTGTAGGTGGAGTACTAAATGGTACTGGTGATATTTTGTCATACGGACTGCAAACAGTGGTAGGTACTTATAGTATTGTTGCAACAAATACTTCAACTTCATGTGCTAGCAATATGTCTGGTGCTGCTACAGTTGCTCTCAACGCACTGCCTGCAATTTATGCAGTGACTGGTGGTGGTAATTACTGTAACGGAGGTACTGGCGTTAATGTTGGTTTAAGTAGTTCACAATTGGGCATTAACTACATGCTTTACAAAGGTTCGGTATCAACAGGCACTACAGTAGCCGGTACAGGTGCAGCAATAAGTTTCGGAATGCAGACAGCTGCTGGCGACTATACAGTTTTGGCTGTTAATGCTACTACCGGTTGCACGTCAACAATGACTGGAAGCAAAACTGTAGTAATTAATGCTCTGCCAACACAGTACACTGTGTCTGCCGGTGGTAATTATTGCCCAGGAGGTACTGGTCTTGTTGTTTCGTTGAGTAGTTCTGATGCTGGTGTTACTTATCGCTTATACAGTGGTGCTACGATGATAGGCACTGCTATAGAAGGTACAGGCTCAGCTATAAACTTCGGTATGCAGTTGGCAGGTAACTATACTATTGAAGCTACTAACAATGTTACTTCATGTGTAGCAACTATGACTGGCACTTCTGTTATAAGTACTCATAATTTGCCTATGGCTTACAATGTAACAGGTGGTGGTAGCTATTGCGCAGATGGTATTGGTGTGGAAGTAGGTTTGAGTAACTCACAGATAGGTGTAAGCTACATGTTGTACAATGGTGCGGATGCGGTAGGAAGTGCGGTGCTGGGTACTGGCACAGCTATTACCTTCGGAAATAGAACCGCTGGCAACTATAATGTTAAGGCGACAAACACAACTACGGGTTGTGAAAATAATATGACAGGTTCCGTTAACGTTAGTACAAACGTGCTACCTAGTCAGTATGATGTAACAGGTGGTGGTAACTACTGTGCTGGTGGTGCAGGTGTTATGGTTTCAGTTTCTGGCTCTCAGTCAGGTGTTAACTATAGCTTATATAATGGTCCGACGATGGTGGGTACTGTTGTAGCAGGTAACGGTCTGGGATTAAACTTCGGTATGCAGACAGCAGCTGGGACCTACACTGTAAGAGCTGTAAATGCAACCACTGGTTGTCAGCAAATAATGAATGGTGATGCAGGTGTTGTTGTTAACACTTTGCCTGCTACATATACCGTTACAGGTGGTGGAAATTACTGTGCTGGTGGTGCAGGTGTAAATGTAGGTATTGCTGGATCTGAAACAGGCATTAGCTACCAACTATACAGCGGTTCATCAATGATAGGAGCCTCAGTAGACGGTACAGGAGCAGCTTTGGACTTTGGTGCACAGACAGGTGCTGGCAACTATATGGTGGTAGCGACAAATGCTGCTACTTCTTGTACGGCTAACATGTCGGGTGTAGCATCAGTAGCTGTAAATGCATTACCTGAGTTGTATACGCTTAGCAGCAGTGCATCAGGTTATTGTGCTGGCGGTAATGGTGTTACATTCAATCTTTCTGGTTCTCAGAATGGTGTTTCATATACATTGTATAACGGAACTACTCCATCTGGTGCTGCAGTAGTTGGTACAGGTTCTGGTGTAAGTTTTGGTTTGCGTACGGCAGCTGGAGCGTATAAAGTAGTGGCTACAAGTATGTCTAATGGTTGTACAATAGATATGAATGGTACACCTTCTGTGACGATCAATCCATTGCCTACAGTGTTTACAGTGACAGGTGGTGGCAGCTATTGCGCTGGTGGTGCTGGTGTAGCAGTAGGTATGATAGGTACACAAACTGGTGTTAATTACAACTTATATAGAGGTGTAACGCTGATGTCAACAGTAGCTGGTACAGGTGATGCTATCAGTTTTGGCAACATGCTTGCAGGCACATACACAGTAGTGGCAATGAATACTACAACCAATTGTAGAAACAACATGGCAAGCGGTGCAGCAATAGTAGCTAACCCTCTTCCATCTCAGTTTGCTATTACTGGTGGTGGTCAGTACTGTGAAGGTGGTTCTGGTGTAGCGTTAGGTTTAGCTGGTTCTTCTGCTACTGCATCGTACACATTGTATAATGGTGCCACTCCAGTAGGAACGCCAATAACTGGTACAGGTGGTGTAATTAACTTTGGTGTGTTCACTACTGCTGGTGATTATACTGTAATGGCTACTAACAACACTACACTTTGTGGTGTGACTATGACAGGTACTGCATCGGTAGTAGTTAATGCTAGACCAACAGCGTATAATGTGACTGGTGGAGGTAGCTATTGTGCAGGTGGTACTGGTGTAACTGTAGGATTGGAAGGCTCTTCAATAGGTATTAATTATCGTTTATACAATGGCAGTACAGCAGTAGGTGCTGCGGTTGCTGGAACAGGTGCCGCAATCAACTTTGGTACATTTACTAATGCAGGTACTTATACTGTAGTAGCCTCTAATCCAGCTACAGCTTGTAGCAAAACGATGACAGGAAGTGCTACAATCAGCATCAATGCATTACCTACTGTTTACACTGTAACTGGTGGCGGTAATTATTGTCCAGGTGGAAGTGGTGTTGTAGTAGGACTTTCTGGTTCAGTGGTTGGTGTTACGTATAGTTTGCATAGTGGTAGCTCGGTTGTAGCTACAGCTGCAGGTACTGGGTCAGCAATCAGTTTTGGTTTACAAACTGTAGAAGGTTCTTATTCAGCGTCAGCAGTATCAGTATCTGGTTGCTCACGCAACATGACAGGTGCAGTATCGGTAGGTATAACTACACCTGTTACACCGTCGGTAACACTTGCATCTTCTACTGGTGATACAGTTTGTGCTGGTACTCCTGTTGTATTCAATACCACTCAAGTAAATGGTGGAAGCACTCCTTCTTATGAATGGAAAGTAAATGGTGCAGTAGTATCCACAACATCAAGCACTTACACATATGTTCCTGCAAATGGTGATGTGGTATCTGTAACGCTGAATAGTAGTGCAGCTTGTGCTACACCTGCAACAGCAACAGCAGCTAAAACAATAACTGTCAATGCTAATCAGACACCAGCTGTCGCTACTATGTTGTCGATAGGCGATACAGTTTGTACGGGTACTGTGGTAACATTTACTGCATCAAGTATATATGGAGGAACAGCTCCTTCTTACACTTGGGTGAAAAACGGAATGCCAGTAGGTACTGGTGCTGTGTATGCTTATGCGCCAGTAAATGGCGATGTTGTATACTGCCGCATGACAAGTAATTACGCTTGTCGCACTGCTACACTTGTAAATGGTGAAGCCGATACTATGAAGGTGGTAGCTCCTGTAGCTCCTGAGGTGACTATAGTTGCTAATCCTGGTACAGTGGTTGCTAATGGACAAGAAGTAGTACTTACAGCAACTGTAGCTAATAGCTTCAATCCTGCCTACCAGTGGTACATTAACGGTGCTACAGTGATGGGGGCTACAAGTTCAGTGTTTACTTTCAATCAGTTCCAAAACAACGATACGGTATCATGTACTGTGGTGAATAGAACTCCATGTGGTGATCTGTCATCGTTCAATAAAGTGGTTATGTCAGTATCTAGTGTGTCAGTTGTTAATGTGGGTACTACTTTTGATGTGATAGCTATACCTAACCCAACAAGAGGCAATTTGCAAATTAAGGGTTCTGTAAACGGTGTTCAAGATGAAGAAGTATCGATAGAGGTAACAGACATGTTGGGTAAATCTGTACATCGTAGCAAGGCAGAGGTACGTAATGGTGCCATCGATACACGCATACAGCTAGATAATACATTGGCTAACGGTATGTATTTGTTGACGGTACGTGCTACAACAGCAAGTAAAGTTTTCCATATCGTGATGCAGCAATAATTTGGTTGTAAAGGGATTTATTTTTAAGCAGGGAGTTGATAGCTCCCTGCTTTTTCTTTTACTTTGCAGTATGTCTAGTTTTGATCCCAACTCAGTAGGTCTTAAGTCAAATAATATATTTGGACTTCCATTTTCAAAGGAAGAGTCTGCACTTGTGTTACTTCCCGTACCATGGGAGGTGACAGTGTCCTATAGAACGGGTACAGCACGAGGTCCTGAGAATATTTTTAATGCTGCAATGCAAGTAGACCTCTACGACCCAGATGTGGAAGGCGGTTGGGAAAAGGGCTTTCATATGTTGCATATTGACAAAAACATACGTACCAAAAGTGACTACCTGCGCCAGTGTGCCGAACTCATCATTTCGCACATGGTAGAGGGTGGGGAAGTAGCAGACAATGCACAGCTAAGCGAGAAGCTTGTTGATATCAATAATGGCGGTAAAATGCTGTGCGATTGGGTACATGAAATGACATCTGATTTGCTAAAGAACGGTAAGAGGGTTGGCCTAATAGGCGGCGATCACAGCACCCCATTGGGCTTTATCAAGGCACTTTCTGAAGTTCATCCGGAGTTTGGTATACTTCAAATAGACGCACATGCTGATTTGCGTATTGCATATGAGGGATTTACCTACTCACATGCATCCATTATG
Source organism: Flavipsychrobacter stenotrophus (assembly GCA_945902755.1). Lineage (GTDB taxonomy): Bacteria > Bacteroidota > Bacteroidia > Chitinophagales > Chitinophagaceae > Nemorincola > Nemorincola stenotropha_A. Next base: position 3,111 of record CAMDNC010000063.1, on the reverse strand, counting down.
TATAATGTGCTTTCTACCATACCACAAGTAAAAAAGCTGGTTCAGATAGGCATAAGAGATTATTGCGACGAAGAGTTGGCGATAATCACTGGCAGTAATGGAAGAATTTCTACTTTTTTTGATAGAGACATAAAAGCTCGTCAGTACGAGGGTGAAACCTGGAAGGCAATTTGTAACGACATTATAGCAGCACTACCACAAAAAGTATATATAAGTTTCGATATAGATGGCTTAGATCCTAAGCTATGCCCTAACACCGGCACCCCTGTACCTGGTGGTTTTGAAGCAGAGCAGATTTTTTATCTTTTCCGTTTGTTGCATGAGTCTAACAAAGAACTAATAGGCTTTGATTTGAATGAAGTTTCTTCTGGAGCGCATACTGGTGATGGCATTGATGCAATAACAGGAGCCAGAGTTCTATTTAAGCTGTGCAATTTTATGGTAGCAAAGTAAATTTGATAGTGCATCATACTGTTTTGTTGTTATAACAGAATGTGGATGTTGGAATATGGTTGTTGGGTTAATAATTGAAACTATGACCGACAGGAATTATATCAAACAAATGAGGGTGCCAACAGCGGATAATCCGCTGAGAGTATTGTTAAGTGCATGCTTGGCTGGAGTGACATGTGGATACGATGGTACTGCAAATGGCACTTACCCTAGTGCTTTGAAACTGTTGACATTTCACACTTTGAAAATAATCAAATTTTGTCCTGAGGAGTTTTCATTTGGTTCCCCAAGAGAAATGTGTGACATACATGGTGGTGATGGATTTGATGTGCTCAGAGGTAAAGCTAGAGTACTAACTGAGACGGGTAAAGACTGGACCGAGGGAATGGTAGCGGCTTCATTAAAAATGCTGGAAATAGCCAGAAAAGAAGATATTGAAATAGCAGTGCTAATGGATGTCAGTGCAGCTTGTGGCAGTCAAGTGGTATATAGCGGCAATAGATTTGCACAGAACAAAGTGTACCAGATTGGTGCCGGTGTATGTGCAGCACAATTGATGACCAACGGATTTAACGTTATTAGCCAACGCGATTTTGGATCATTAGAATTGCTATACTCCAAAGCTGACAATACTCATGTCATAGATGAGAAAGCAATAGATCATCATGAAATTTCGTGGTATCGGGAGTATTTTGGAGTATGAAAAGCAGAAGATTTTTTTTGGTTGATTTTTCGATGTGGCTAGGCTTTTTTTTGCAAAAGACACTGTGTTAGGGGAATAAGTGACAAATGTTATGGTTTAGGACATTAATTGCAAGATAATGCCGATTGGGAAAAAAAAAGTAGGGTAATAATTTGCAGGTCAAGAAAAATTTTATGTATTTTGGGTTCAATTTTGAAAACAAGAACAAACATGAAAAGAACCATCGTCTTAGTTACTACATTATTAGCAGCTATTTTTCTATCCAACAGAAGTTTTGCACAGGAGGATCTCGTGCGTATATTTAGTTGGTATATACCACAAGACAGGGATTATGCAACAGTAGTTGACGGAGAATATCAGGATGGTCAGTTGCTTAATTGGGGATGGACAGATAAGACCCTTATGTTTTGGGCATATCGTAACCCTGGTCCGAACCGTGTTGCTGTTTATGGATGGTATAACCCAGTAGCTAGAGTACATATTACTGTTGCAGAAGATGAATTTAGTGACGACCAAATGCTGAAAGCTGGTTATACTCAAAAGCACCTTCAGTTTTATGCACTTACTCGTCGTGGTCCTAATACGTTGTGTGTTTATCGTTGGAGAGATGTAAAACGTAGATCTTGGAGAACAATTCCAGAAGATTACACGATAGACACTGATGCGTATATCAAAAAAGGATATCGCAGAAAAACTTATCAGTACTTCGGTGTTAGTCGTAATGTAGATGCGCCGATATACGATCAGTTATAATCAAACTAATTAACTTACCGAAATAAGCCATTGTAGTGATACGATGGCTTATTTTTTTATAGACGTATATTACATCAATCATGTTGTTGTTTACGTCAGCCACCGATCATCAGCGAGAATTATACGGAAGAGTTGGCTTTGTTGTTAAGCTAATTCTCGTCCTTGTACTATATGGTGCAAACGGATAAGTAACGACAGTATTTGCGTTTTGCCATGGGCGTTGCGTTCAATGTAGTATATAGTATCGGTAATGGCCTTTATCATAGCTGTAATACGTTCCAATGGCATGTTTCGCATAGCTAGCTTACCTGCAAACTCGGCCTCAGCGGCGGGTAGTGCTATTGGCACAGAAGGCATGTATTGTTTTCTGATGCTGTGCTCCATAAGTTGAATCACATATTGTAATAGGTTTTTCTGTTGCTCTCTTCCCGCTTTGGACCATTCTTCCGCAAATTTTGTTATGCCGACACCATCATTTGTGAATATTATATTGAATATCTTCCTCACTTCTATAAAAAGGTCATTTTCTGTGTGGCGCAGTAGTCTTAGGGCTTCAGTATAGCTACCATGAGCAATATGCGCTATCTGTGACGCCATTCTCGGGTCGGCAAGTGAGCGAGTTGAGAGTGCACTTGCGATATCTGCAGCCTTGATGGGAGTTAGCTTAACTTCTTGAGTACGTGAGCGAATTGTGTTGAGTATTTCGTCACGACTCTCCGCTACAAAAATCATGATTGTGTCTTGCGGCGGCTCTTCTATTAGTTTTAGAAGTATGTTACCTTCTTTTCCCAAATATTCAGGTCGCCACATGATGAGCACCTTTTTACCTCCCTCATAAGACTTCAGATATAAAATCTCTATTATTTCTCTACATTCCTCAGCGGTAATATTACCTTGCTTGTTTTCTGCATTTATATATTGTAGCCAGTCGAATGTAGTGCCATAGGGTGTTTGTTTAAAAAACTCTCTGAATGACTGCATGTGCATTTTGCTGTTCGGCTTAACGCCTGTCTTGTGCGAAATACTAGGGAAACTCATATGCAGATCTGCATGTTCCATTCGGTTTGCTTTACTACAATTGGCACAAGTACCACAAGAGTCAAATTCACTTTTGTTTTCGCAGAATATATATTGAGCCAATGCAAAAGCCATGGGCAATCCGCCCGTGCCTTCAGCGCCTGAAATAAGCAAAGCATGTGGGA
>CAMDNC010000062.1 GCA_945902755.1 Flavipsychrobacter stenotrophus | reverse complement strand
CTGTTGCCTGCTGCTATACCGCTTACTACACCAGTGCTGCTGATAGTAGCTACCGTCGTGTTGCCAGAGGTCCAAACACCATTAGTAGGTGTACTACCCAATGTTGTAGTAAGACCACGACACACTTCCAAGTTACCTGTTATAGCGGTAGGTGTAGGGTATACCGTTATCACTCTGTTTCTCGAACAGCCCGTGAGCGGCATTGTATAGGACAATGTCGTAGTACCTGACATTGCACCTGTTACTACTCCCGATCCATCCACTGTAGCCACTGCCATATCTGTTGAGGTCCATACCCCGCCTGATAGTGTATTGCTTAATGTTATGTTTTGTCCTTCGCACACCGTAGAGGATCCTGTTATAACTGCAGGTAATGGATTTACAACTATTGATTGAGTGCGGATACAACCCGTAGGCAAGCTATAGGTAATATTACTTGTACCTGCGACTACTCCACTCACTATACCCGACGATGTGATGGTCGCTACTGATGAGTTACTGCTCGTCCAGTTGCCGCCCGATGGTGCGCTGCCCAGTGCTGTAGTGTTACCTACGCACACTTCCGACACACCTCCTATCACTGATGGAAGACCATTTACTGTAACTATAGTCTGTCTTGAACATCCTGTAAGTAGGGTATAAATGATGGTAGTGGTGCCCGATACTAATCCTGATACTACACCCGATGCAGATACCGCAGCTGAGGTTGTATTTGATGAGGTCCATACACCACCTGTTGTAGTATTGGTGAGTGTTATTGTCTGTCCTTCGCATACTTGTGTAGGGCCTGCTATGTTGGCCGGTAGCGGGTTCACTACTACTCCAGCTGTGGTCCGGCAAGTAGTAGGCAATGTGTACGTCACTGTAGCATTGCCTGCATTGTTGCCGGTAGCTACACCTGTAGTAGCGTCTATGCTCAATGTACCAGGGGCATTCGTACTCCATGTACCGCCTACCGATCCACTACTGAAACTGATACTGCCGTTACGACAAACCTCAAATGCGCCTGCGGTCGTTATTGCTGAAGGGGTAGGATTAACATTTAATGGATGACCTATGCTGCATCCTGTGCTGCTTAGTGTATAGTTGATTGTAACTCCTCCAGTGAATCCACCAGTAGTAACAACTCCTGTCGATGCATCGACATCGGCTATGCCAGTTGAACTACTGCTCCAGCTGCCGCCGGGTGTAACGTTGGTCAACACTATGCTCGTACCCTGACACATTACCGACGCACCAGATGTAGCCGTTGGCAATGCATTAACAGTGATCGTTCTGGTTGCTATACACGTCGTAGGCAAGGTATAGGTAATCATTGTATTACCTGGCGATACTCCAGTTATTGTTCCTGTACCATCTATTGTAGCTACTGTGGCATCAGCGGTAGTCCAAGCACCTCCAGGTGTAGGATTGCCAAATGCAACTGTAGCATTTTTACATACTGTTTGTGTACCTGTAATAGCGGGTGGTAAAGCGTTTACAGTTACCTCGCGTAGTATGGTACAGCCCGAAGGAAGGGTGTAAGAAATGTTTGATGTTCCAGCCATAACGCCACTCAACAAACCAGTAGCAGAAATACCTGCCACAGCAGTATTGCTACTGCTCCATGAGCCACCTATTGATGCATTGCTTTGTAAAGTAGTAAGACCTTGGCATACCGAACCACTGCCAGTAATAGCTGTAGGTGCTGGCACTACGGTCACTACTGTAGTAGCTACACAACCTGTAGGTAAAGTATACGTAATACCTGTAGTACCTGTAGCTAATGCTGATATAACGCCAGTTGAAGAAGCTATAGTAGCCACCGAAGTATTACCACTCACCCATGTGCCTCCTGGGGTGCTAGTCAATGTGCCTACATTGTTTTCGCAAATAGTAAGACTGCCTGATATAGTAGCTGGCAATGGATTGGCATTCACAGTTACTGCTCCTGTCGCAGTACACCCTTGGCTGCTGGTAACTGTTACATTGTACACATTAGCCCCTGATGCTATAGGGGTCATATCGGCGGTAGCACAAGCTGTGCACGACAACCCGAATGCGCCTGACCAATTAAACGTAGACGCTGGTAAAGTGCCCTTGACATAAATATTATCTAAAAACCAGTACACTACCGATGCATTTAATGACCAACGTAACCTTAAGTTAGCTACACCAATAGCATCTGCAGGCAACGGTATCGTAGTCTCTGGGCTTGATGCACTCCAACTATCAGCCCCTATCGCACCTGGAGATGTCTGATCGGCTAATATCTGCCATGGACCTCCATTTACAGAATACTCCACCAACGCAGCTATCGCACTCGGTGTAAGTAAAAACTGATTGAACGTTAAGGTTATCGACCCATATCCTCCCTGTGTACTAAAAGACGGTGACGTAACTGTAGTATTAGTAATAGCTCCACTGGCTATAGGTGCCGCCTGCAACATAGGGGTACCATCGCCTAACACACTATATGCTCCGGGTGGAGTAACTATCTGCCAATAACTATCGCCTGAAGCATCACCTGAAGTGTTAGTAACAGTCCAGCCAAGTAAACCACCATTGAAATTCTGACCCAATAATGAAAACTCCGGATTGGGTGAACTAGCAGTAAACGATGTTGTCTCAGTTAAACAAATTGTTGAAGACGTAGATGGGGCAAGGTTTAGTACTGGTAACGGATTGACACTAACAGAACGAGTACGAATACATCCATTTGAGTTAGTATAGCTGATATTTGCAATACCATCAGCTATAGCTGTTACCAATCCAGCTGCATTAATAGTAGCAGTGCCTGGTGTACCAGATGACCATGTACCTCCCGGAGAGGGGTTAGTTAATGTTGCTGACTGTCCTACACACAAAGAAGCCGACCCTACAATTGCCGGAGGAGTAGAATTAACCGTAACAGAAGTAGTATAGGTAGTAGCACATCCGCTGCTACTATTTACCGTTAATGAATATATACCCGCAGATGTAGTTGCAATGCCAGATACACTTCCAGTAGCGGTAGAAGCACCACTAATTGATGTAGGACCAGCCCATGAGTACCCAGATACACCAGAAGGAGCCCCTGCTGTCAATGTCAATGTTTGACCTTCGCACACAGGACTATTGCTTGATATACCCGCTACTGTCGGACTTGTACCAGCACTAACAACAGTAGTAAGGGGTGCACCACAAGATTGAACACCATTTACACTCAACGTTAGGCTGTAAGTACCCGCAACTGGTGGTAAAGAAACAGAACTGGTTGATGACCCTGAAACAAAACCAGATGGACCTGACCAATTATAAACAGCACCACATGAATAGGTAGGACCGCCAGCTGTTAGCGTCAGACCTAAGGGACTACAAACTGGAGAATTAGACGTTAATGACGTAGGAGTAGGAGGCACAATGTGTACTGTAAAGTCCGCGCGAGTTGCATAGGTGGCAGTAGGACATCCTGTAGTAGTTGTGGTAGCAAAAAGCACCATAGCTCTCATCCTGTATATACCATAAGGCGCCGTAGAAGGAATAGCTAAAGAAACAGTTGCACCAGGAGAACATCCTACATTATCATTCGTGAATAACAGCTCACTGGCATCAAAGGTACCACTGTTATCAAAATCTATCCAGACTCTACCCCTTTGTGAAGAACAATAACTTATCGCACGAATAGAACCGGTATAAGTACTGCCAGGATATAATTTAACAACTGTACTTAACTGATCAATATTCACACCAGAACATCCAGTTGAATAACTAATGCTAGTTCCACATGCACCAGTCAAATTGAAGCCACCAAGACCGTCACCAAAGGAACAACCACTAGAAGATGATAAATTACAATGGGTATTTGTTCTACCAACATACACAGGACCTGAAGCACTACTAATTCCACTTGTAGAACAGGTAATCATACACCTGTACATTGTTGGTGACGTTTGAGATGTAGTGAGTGTGGATGAATTGGCCCCTGAAATATTTGCCCAAGTTAAACCACAAGAAGAACTTTGCCATTGGTAAGTTATTCCAGTTCCGGATGATGCTCCAGAAAGGCTAAGTGTAAATGATCCAGCCCCAATAACTACAGGCATACTAGTCGAGGCCACACCTCCGTTTGGTGTACCGGTACATTGAGCCTTTACAATGCTCTGTACAAAAGCGAATAACAAAATTAAATAAATCTTCTTCATACCTTACATTTTTAAAAAAATTACAACTAGAGAAATTTATAATCTACAAAATTCAATAATCATGGTTTGGAAAAATAGGCAATCACAAATCTATTTTTTCAACGCCAAGTTTTTTACACCAATAGTTATCAAATATTAGCTGATAGGAGGACAATACATTAGCTCAAATGCAACATTAATTAATCCTAATGTAACTTAAAGTTATCGAAAAATACAAACCGATGAACATATCTCAAATTATTTTTTTAAAACACATAAATTAAATAATGATAATTAAAAAATATCATTTCTGAATTGACAAAAATCAAAACATCAATCAAATAGTTCAAATTTCCTAATTGTACCCTTTTCTAGATATGTTCAGCCATTGCATAAAATGATATTGAGAATAAAATAATATTATTGTGAAGTTCTGCTGGCTTGAAAAAAAATGGTTGTCTTGCTTTTCAAGACAACCATTCACAAAATAAAGGCTTCAATTTATTGTTTGATACAGGCTACAAAATCATCAAATAAATATCTAGAATCATGAGGTCCTGGTGTAGCTTCGGGGTGATACTGCACCGAAAAAACAGGTCTGTTTATCATTCGGATTCCTTCTATTGAACCATCATTCAAATTGATGTGAGTAACTTCTACATTTTCACAGTTTTTTACAGCTTCAGGGTCCACTCCAAAACCGTGATTCTGGGTTGTTATTTCAGACTTTCCAGTTATCAAATTCTTAACAGGATGATTCAGTCCTCTATGACCATGGTGCATCTTAAAAGTGCTGATACCGTTTGCTCTGGCTAATAACTGATGTCCCAAACAAATACCAAACATTGGCTTGCCAGTATCTATAATTTCTTTTACTCTCAATACAGCATAGTCCATTGATGCGGGATCACCAGGGCCATTTGATATAAAAAAACCATGCGGATCGAATGCTAATAAATCTGCAAAATCGGACTTAGCAGGAAAAACCTTCAGAAATAACCCTCGTTCTGTTAAACAATTAAGAATGTTCTTTTTTACACCATAGTCCATTACTGCAACCCTATATGGCGCATGCTCATCGCCCATTGTATAGGCTACTTTGGTAGATATCTGAGAAGAAAGTTCTAAACCATCCATATCGGGTACTTGCTTCAGCGCATTTGACAAACTAATTTCGTCTGAGAACTCAGTAGAAATGACACAGTTCATAGCACCCTTGTTACGTACATGCTGTACGAGAGCCCTCGTGTCCACATCATATATCGCTACAATATTATTTTTAATCAAGTAATTCTCCAAACTCTCGTCAGCTAACATCCTTGAATACCTGTATGACACGTTTTTGCATATCAAGGCACTAATTTTCACAGAATCGCTTTCTACATCATCTGCTTTTACGCCGTAGTTACCTACATATGCATTGTTCATGATGAGTACCTGACCAGTATAAGAAGGATCTGTAAAAACCTCCTGATATCCCGTCATACCGGTATTGAAACAAATTTCTCCTCCTGCGGTACCTTTTGCACCAAAAGATTTACCTGCAAACCGTGTACCATCCTGCAATAATAACCAAGCAGGTGTAAATGTATGAGTAGCTGTCATTGAAAAAACAAATTGCGCAAAGGTAACGTTAAATCAACAGCTTCTTAATACTTTTAAGCGTGTTTTTTGAAGTTAAATACTCAAAACCTTTTCAATGCTTAAAGCTTCACAAACTTTTTAGAGGCAATTCCTGCTTCATTCATTACACAGATTGTATAAACTCCCGAAGGTAAAGAACTTACATCTAGCTGAAACTTGTTAACTCCCTTACTTAGCTCTTTGGTAACCGGATACAATTGCTGACCAGTACTAGTTACAATGTACATATACCCAATACCAGATGTCAACGTATTTACATCTATTGTCAAACGATCAGTTGCCGGATTAGGGTAAATTGTTAACTCAGCAACCATTGAAGAAATAGGTTTGATAGAAGCAGGATAATTCACAATTGCTGAGTCTACTATACCAACTCCCAAATTGTAATAAGAACCAGATGGTGTGCTTTGAAGTTTTACCGGCCTAACCATATAGTATTTTTTACCACTCACTCCTACCGTATCAGAAAAAGAAGTAGTTACTACCATTTGAGATATCCTACTATAATGTCCCCAAACACTATCTGCCCGATACACATAATACCCTAACACTGTAGCGTCAGGAGATGCAGTCCAAGTGATTGTAGCACCACTTGAATCTATCGCTGTCACATTAATATTATTAGCTGATTTTATATAATCAGTCCTCAACGATAAATCTCCCATTAATGCCACATGCACCCACCTTGCACCAAAATTTGTAGGCGTATATAGAGCATCATTGTTTTGAGAAAGAATAGACGAATAACCTAAATGCTCCCCTAATGCCATATGATGAAAATACCAATTAGGCCGACCAGCCCAGCAACTCATAAGCGATGGTGTATCAGCACATAAGGGCGCTCTCAGAAAATTATTTTGTGTATTCCAATCACCAAAGTAACTTCCAAACAATATGGTAAATATTCCATTCACAGGATTGGCAGCAAAATCGGCAGTAGTGCCCACACCCGAAGCACTAGTAAAAGTACCTCCACCACAACCATAAGCCCACTGATACGATGAAGTAGCCAATGTGCTGATAAATGGTTTTGCTGATACACTGTCTGTACCTACCAATGGGGAAAAATTACGCCATCCATTAGCTGCAAAAGCCTCACCAGCCATAGCGCCAAAATTATCATTAATTAGTGCTCTTTTCACCATGTTCAATGAGTCCATTTTATAAGCATGCGCTTTACGAAGGTAGTTACGCATCATTTGGTCTTCAGTAGCTGAGAAAGCTGGCATATTAAAGAAATCTACTCTTCCAACTTGCATTTTCAAAAATGTAGGTACTATTATTGGATCCCATTTACCATCAAATTTTCTATTGTGATTGGCTGTGTAAGCTGCAGATGTATCTACTATAGTACTGTCTGTCCATACTGTGTTTATTGTTCCATAGTATGCATCGCACGGCCACGCTCCACGATGGTCAGTATGTCCGTCAGGTGCGATTTGTCCGCTGTAGGGCACGGCTAAATGACCTAGTATCATAACTGCTTTTACATTTGGTATTCCAAAATAATCAGCATTAATAGTTTGTTTCACTACAGTGTCTGGCAATGTCCTCGACAAATCATGACGTATCACTTGCCATCCATCACCGCGTAGATCTTGCATGTAAGTAGCTATTTCAGCAGCACAACTAGTGGTAAATGTATTATCTACCAGCAATATGATACCACCTCTGTTATGAATGGCAGGCGCTTTTATACCCGCCAAAATGTAACCTGTTGGTGCCGGACTATATGATACGCCAGTGGTTTTTATCTGATACTCGTACATAGAGTCTACTATTACAGCATTGTCTGTAAATGTGGTATCGCCTGTAATGATAGACGCAATGGGTGATGAGGGGAAAGAAGTTGCTGTTTTACTCTTTTTATACACATAAAAACGAGCTGAATCAGAAAATACCTTTCGCCATCTAAGGGTAATGGATGGCGGGCTTACCTGTGTTGTTGCTGTAATCTGTATAGCATAATCTTTAGACTGCTGTGCATCTACTGCTATACTAGCACCAAGCATCGCTATGAACAAAGTAAAATAAAAACGCTTCATATGTTTGATTATTTCTTACGGTTCGTTACCAATCAAGTTTTACGATTATTGCAAGTAAAAATAACTCACAATAAATCAGAAAACAATTTACAACAAAAGAAAATATGCACTTAAAATGAAAAATAACAATGAATTATTCTCAGTTCAAACCTTTACTGTCTTCCACTTTCCTCTTTTGAAAAACAGATATACAGCTATTGAAATGAGTGTTTCTGCCAATGGCACTGCCCAAAAAGTGCTACTAATGCCTGCATGGTAATAATGATACATAAGGAATGCAAATGGAATCTGAAAAATCCAGAAACCAACAAAATATAGGATTGTAGGTGTTTTTGTATCTCCAGCACCATTAAATGCCTGAGTGAGTACCATACCAATACCATAAAACACATATCCCGAACTAATGATTTGCAATGCTAATGCCGCATACTTTAATTGCTCAGTTTCTTTGGCAGGAATAAAAAAACCTGCCAAATCGTAAGCAAAGAAAAACAATATTATTGTAACAAAAGACATAAAAACCACATTGTACTTCACAGTTATCCATACACTTCGCTCTGCTCTTTCGGGCATTTTCGCACCTAGGTTCTGCCCTACCAGTGTGCTTACCGCATTGCTCATACCCCATGCCGGTAATATAAAAAACACTACCAGCCTAATGGCAGTTTGGTAACCGGCAGATGCCGCACTGCCATATTTTGCCACTATTGATGCCAGAAATATCCAACTGGCCGATGCGATTATGAACTGTAACGTGGCAGGCGATGCAATACCCAGCAACCCCTTCATTATACCCATATCGGGTATAAAATGCGACTTGCGAAGCTTTAACACTCCGGTAGCCTTCTTTAGGTGATACAACTGATAGAGCACCCCTATGGTGCGCCCGGTAGTAGTAGCTACCGCAGCACCTGTTACCCCCAAACCCGGTATATGCATCAGCCCAAAAATAAGTACTGGGTCTAGTATAATATTAAAAGTGTTGCCTATCCAAAGGCTCTTCATCGCTATTGCAGCATTACCTGCACCCCTGAAAATACCATTTATCAGAAACAGTAAAATAATTACTACGTTACCCCCCATCAGTATACGGGCGTAAGTGAGCCCCTCTGCAATAGCAGCTGGCTCCGCGCCCATCCATCGCAATATGTCTTCAGCAAAAAACAATCCCGGCACAGCTAATACTGCCGATACAAACAATGCTAATAAAATAGCCTGTGCCGCAGAATGAGACGCACCTTCAATATTTTTCTCCCCTACCCTACGGGCTACCATTGCTGTAGCAGCAGCACTCAACCCAATACCTACAGAGTACACCAGCGTAATCACAGATTCTGTAAGGCCCACTACTGATGCTGCATGCACACCCAGCTTATTGACGAAATATATATCCACTACCGCAAATACAGACTCCAACGCTAACTCTAGCATCATTGGGATGGCCAAAAGCACAACTGCTTTTCTTAAATCTATCGTAGTAAAATCATACGCTTCGCCCTTAATTGCCGACTTGATTATAGCTAGATAACCTTTGGAGGTTGAAAGAAGTGTATTATCTGTTTTCATGATAGGATCAAAAAAAATGGCAATCAAGATTATTATCTTACAAAAATCTCAATTTCAACCTAAACAACCAAACTAGTCCCAAAATATCAAAAATGCAACTCCAATCCATCATACGCCAGATGCATTCCCTTAGGTAGTGCTTGCGTTACAGAGTCATGCAACCCCAGCTGATGGCTAATGTGAGTGAAATAAACATCAGGCACACCAGTGTCTCTACCTACTGATATTGCTTCTTTAAGTGTGAAATGCGATATATGAGGTTCATTCCTTAGGGCATTCAACACAAAAGCCTTACTCCCCACTACCTTTGCCAACTGATCAATAGCTATATAGTTCGCGTCAGTAATATACGTAAAGTCCCCTATCCTAAATCCTAACACTTCTAATTTATAGTGTAGTACTTTTATGGGCACTATTTCTAAACCATTTATTACAAAAGGCTCATCGCCGTTTATAATGTGCATCGTTATCTGGGGTATACCAGGATAAGTAATATCACTGAATATATAGCTAAACTCCCTTTTTAATGCTTCTTGGGTTTCTTGTGTGGCGTACACTGCTACTGGCTTTTTCTCAAAAAAATTGTACGGCCTTATATCGTCCAAGCCCGCCACATGATCTTTGTGACCATGCGTAAATACTATAGCATCTAGCTTGCGCACACCTGCTCGCAACATCTGATACCTGAAGTCAGGACCACTATCTATGACTATACTTACATCGTCAGTTTGTATCCATACAGCACACCGTAGTCGCTTGTCTTTATGATTTGCAGACCTGCAAACTTCACAATCGCAACCTATAAAAGGCACCCCTTGAGACGTACCTGTACCTAAAAAAGTTACTTTCACCGTTAAATATCCATTTTAGTCTGCACAGATTGTTCCACACCAAAATCAGGGTCTGATTTTAGTTGCTTATACCATTTCAGCATTTCGCTGCTCAACTCTTCTTCTACTACATTTACACTCTGTAATATCTCCACTAAAGCATTTATTCGCCCTTCTACATTGAAAAACTTATTGATCACTACTACTCGCCGCTCTTCCAATATGCAGTAGCCGCTGTTGAAGTGACCCTTTTCATACCGAATTATATAACGGGCCTCCTCGAATAGCTCTTCCAGTTTTTTTAGCGTGTTTGGTGTATATTTGAAGCTCATTAGCACAGCGGTTTCAATGACTAAAAGTAGAAAATTCACGGCACTTATTGGTATCAATATTCTGTCCTTGTGTTTTTGCACTACTGCTTCTGCTCAAATAAACGATGAGCCTGACGGTTTATACATAGAAAAACCCAAAACTATTACTGTAGGCCTAATCGCTGGAGCCAATTTTTGTCAGGTAGATGGTGATAGCTATGCAGGTTATCATAAAGTTGGGATCAATGCTGGCGGAATTGGTTATATACAAGTTTACAGACATACCGCCTTCAGCTTTGAAATGCTGTACACTCAAAAAGGCGCAAGAAGTAATAATGTCAGGTATTCACCTCTCGATAGCACCACTCTTATTACCAAATACAGCATAAACCTTAATTATGTCGAGATCCCGGTAATGATAAACTACTTCGACAAACGCAAAAGTCATTTTGGATTAGGCATGTCCTACTCCAGACTAATTGGTAGCACTGAAACTATGTCGACACTACCACAAATCAATTTAGACTTCACCAAATATCCTTTCAAAACAGACAGCTACGATCTAGTAGCTTGTGCTCAAATGCACGTTTGGAAAGGGCTATTTTTTAACATCCGTTTTCAATACGCACTTACTCCCGCCCGCACTTCATCTCCGCCCAGCTTGTCCAGAGCCCAAAAACAATTTAACAACTTGTGGACGGTACGACTGATGTACCTATTTATCTAAACAAGTGTATATTTGGTTACAGTTCTACAACACTGCAATTCATGAGACCATATTTTACCTTATTTTTCCTTCTAATACTTGTATTGTGTTATTCCAAAAACACCTTTGCACAAAACTATTATTTAGAAGACGAAAAAACATTCTATGGCGGACTAATCGCTGGTACTAATTTCTCTCAGGTAGACGGCGATAACTTTGCTGGCTATCACAAAGTCGGCTTCAATTTAGGGGGCATTGTTTACACCAAACTAGATGAACACCTTGCGGCAAGCATGGAAGTACTCTACACACAAAAAGGCGCAAGATCAAAAGACCCTTACACACCCATTCCAGGCTTATTTATTACCAATTATGGTATTACACTAAATTATGCCGAGGTCCCATTAATGCTCAATTATTTCGATAAACGCAAAAGCCATTTCGGTGGAGGATTCTCCTACTCCCGATTAGGCACTGCTAAAGAATTTATAGAAACTACCCCACGCCAAAATGTTAACCTGAATGATTACCCTTTCAAAAAAAGCGACTATAATCTCCTGCTATCAGGCAACCTTCATTGCTGGAAAGGACTTTTTCTAAACCTAAGATTCCAATATTCTCTCGTTTCTATCAGAAATAGCACTCCACAATACTTTGGTAGAGGTCAACAGTTCAATAACTTGTGGACTATTCGTTTAATGTACTTATTCATGTAGCAATACTCAGCTACTTTACATGTAGTCGCTGACGCAAAGCTTCATACAATACCATTCCCGCTGCCACAGACACATTTAGCGAATCAAACGATGCTGCCATAGGTATTCTTATCAATTGGTCTGCTCTCTTCAATACATCTTTACTTATACCAGTATCTTCAGCTCCCATCACCACTGCGGTGGGTATGGTCATATCACTTTCGTATACTGGCACACTACCCCTCATCTGCGTGCCCAATATCTGTACCCCATTTAGTTTCAGTATATCCATCGCCTGCTGTACGGATGGTGTGCGACACAACATTATTTTACGCAGTGCTCCTGCCGATGTTTTTACAGCTTCCTCCGTGAGCGATGCTGCATGCGATGTTGGAAGTATCAATGCCTGAGCACCACAACATAACGCACTGCGTGCTATTGCCCCTACATTACGCACGTCTGTAATGCCGTCCAGCAACAAAAATAGTGGCGTTTGCCCCTGCTCTACCACATGCGAAATACCCGCCTGCAAGTCCACATATTGCAGCAATGACCCCCAAGCCACTACACCCTGATGTTGCACCTTTGTAAGGTAATCCAGCTTTTCAACGGGCACCTGACTAATAGGTATGTTATACTCTCTAGCTTTTTGTTTTATGGTGTTAATCTCCGGACCTGATGCTGTTCTAAGTAAAAAGATCTTCTCTATAGTAACACCTTGCTCCAATGCTTCCATCACAGGTTTTCGCCCTGCTAGCATTGGCAACGATGATTGACGTGGCTTCATGTGTGTAAACCTACAATAAAATCAACAATTCCTCTTCACCATTCCCATACTATCGTCAAACCTCGTTACTCATAAACACAAAAAAAACAGCTGCCTACATTTCTGCAAGCAGCTGCTACGTAAATTAGAATTTCTAATGATTACTATTAATAAACCACGAGTTTCTGAGTATTAACTTGTGTACCAGTAATTGTTTGCACCATATACAGACCTTTAGTAGCTATCACACTACTTGGTATCAATATACGAGAAGCACCACCTTTTACTTGCTCTGTAGACTTATACACAACCTTTCCTGTGATATCAGATACCACTATCTCTACATTAGAGTTGTTAGCATCTTTTACCAGTACATACGCATCGCCGCTTGTTGGGTTAGGTACAACTCTTACGTTCTGGCTACCCATCATTACATCTGTAACTTCTGCAGGCCATGGAGCAATATTGATTCTATCCATAAAGTAGTTGTTACCAGTTCCCGATGTTCCACCTTTGAATACGCCTGGTTTGTAACGGAAACGGAATACCGTGTAAGGAGTACGAGCAGCGTTAGGCAGTGCAATAGTCATCGGAGACCAATCAGCCTGAGAAGTTGGCATATACTCTGTAGATGATACTCCTTTATTCAACAAATCACCTTTAGTGAGTTTTTTGATGTTTGTCCAAGCATGTTTTTTATCAATAGAATAGTCAATGAAAAGAGTATCGTTGATATGCTCAGAAGATGCTGTACGAGATGCTCCTGAATAGAAGAAATTTAAATTACATGGCTTACCATCAAATCCTGTAAGATCGAAAGGTATACTGTACATATCATCAAAATCGCCCTGAGGTGTTCCTGTTAATGCTGCAACGCCCACGCGGCTATCAAAACTCCTATACATCAACGATACATCGTCATGCAAACCAACATTCGCATACTGCCACTTGAAATCATTGTTGTAGTAGTTGAACAAAGGCCATTTTTCTCTATCTCCATCCGCTTTAAATTCCTGATAGTAACCATCTATTGCTTTTACAGCTACATTATCCGCAACAAACAATGCCTTGTCGTATGTGGTAGTAGTTGTACCTGTGTTATTTCCAGTTGCAGCAAGTGTTACGTTTACCCAGCCTGGCTCAGAAAACTTGTTGCTAAACGGTTGGTTAATACCAGCATAACTAGTATGTGTAACTGATGGTATGTTAGCACCATTTGTGAAAGTCCAAGACACAGATGTAATCGTGTCCTGCCAGCTCCTGTTTACAAAAAACAATGGAACATCCGGGAAAGTAAAACGAGTAACAGCAGAAGCAGCGTTGTTGGTAAGTTTCGGTGCCCAATCAGTAATTGGCTTCAAATCAGGCGATGGTGCCATTGCTCCTGTCAAAGCTAAATTTGTACTATCCCACAAATTGCTTCTACCGCCAATGTTACTATTCAGTGCACCACGCATACGCCAAACCTGGCCTATCGATAACATACTCTGCGGACAAGCGGAATAGTCCATTATGTTCTGTGTATTGGTGGTGTCAGGGTAATTAACCAAAGAATCTACAGTACCTGAAGCACGAGGGTAAATTTTAAAGTAATTTACTGCACAGGTAGTATCATACAAGTTACATACACTGAAGTGACCTTTTGTTGGCGGGGTATCATCTACCTCGTCATCACCGCAAATAGCACCTACGTCAGCACCACTATTCCAGGGGTGATACAACTGAAAATAGTGTCCAGCCTCGTGTTCTATCGTATTTTCATCATTTACGTACAGATAGCCCGATATTACACCATCAGTAAACGGAAAAGACTCCCCTGTAGATGGAAATGTAGCATAAGCAAGGATAGTACCTGACGCTGGCGCCCTTCCAATTTTATTTTCAAACCAAATATTGAAATAGCTACGCGGATTCCACTGATCCATTTTGGCCTGCTCATCACCTCCAAAAGTTAGATAAGAAAACCTACGAGTAATACCTTTTGTAGGATTACCACTAGGATCTATTGTAGCCAAGTGAAACCTGATTTTTGCATTACCTATGTATTTCCTGAATGGCTCAATAATGTTGGTGAGTGCACTCTGCTTGTTGTAAAACTTATTCAAGTGACTCATCATGGCATATACGTTACTGTCTTTCAGAAACTCGTTGCCATAATTATGAATAATGTGTACTGCAACAGGTATGTCATAATAGTCAGTATCAGACCTCGTTGCAGTGGTCCTCGCTGCAGCCCCAGACATGTTTCTCGATGCTATGAAAGCAGCTATACTTTCATTCATTTGACGCTCAAACTCTGCAGCCTGTGGATTCAGTTTCTGATAATGTTTGTTGATCTCATCAGTCCCACACGAAGTCTGTGCAAACCCCGTTCCCGAAATCATTGCCATAGCCAAGGCAACGTATAATGACTTTCTTTTCATTTTAGTTTAAGTTGTAAAGTTCCAAAATTATACAAAACACAAAACAATACCCAATATTTAACCCAATTTCATAAACTTATCCTAACTTTTTTTTCACAAAACATCCTCTCGATAAAACATCATCTCTTATAAAGACGTAAAGAAGCAATGAAATCTTGGGTGCAAGTCAAATATTTATTTAGTTAATTCACTGTCATTTTCTGAGTGACATTCATTCCTCCAGTAGTTAGTGTCACAAAATACAATCCTGCCGAAGGCATCAACGTTCTGTCTACAAACTCTATTATTTTAGTATTTGGCGACACATTTTTAGACACTTCTTTTATCAATCTACCAGCCACATCTCTGATGCTATAATAAACCATGCCATCGTTGCCAGAGGTAAACATAAGATTTGCACCACTAGCAGACGGATTAGGATATAAAACCAACCCACCGCTTCCAGCAGCTGCTATCATATCTTGCACATCTGTTGTTGTAGTACCTATACTCAGGTTGTCAAGGTATATATTATTGCCTGCGTTTCCTGCACGTACACGAATCCTGAAAAAGGTTTCGCTACTGCGTTGTGCAGTTGGTATACTTATAGAACGGCCTTTCCAAACAGATGATGCTGAAGGCAAATAGCGTGCCGACAAATTGCCTGCATTTGCCACTTCTGTGCGCCTAACACCACCTATTTTTGTCCACCTCGCTCCACCCGATGTACTAACAGATATTTCCAATGAATCATTAACTCTGGTTACACCAAATCCTGATAAACCATTTGATGTTGAAGCTCCAGTTGTAAAAAAATTAAGGTACAATTCACCCGTCACACCTTCCAAATCAAAGGCTGGTGTTATCACATCATCATAATCTCCAGTTGCAGTCCCCGATCTTCTATTGGTAGTATCGTAAGACCTGAAACGCAAACAACTATTGTCATCCTTACCAGCACCTGTGTAGTGCTCCCATTTAAACTGATTGTTGTAGTAGTTAAACATAGGCCAATTATACAAGTCGGCCGGGTTAGCAAAATTCTGACTATACCCTACTCCTCCTATTGTTGTAGTATCTGCTGCATACACCGCTCGGTCGTTTATAATTGTGTTGCTGCCAGCGTTAGATGTCGCGGTCATTGTAACAGTTACCCAACCGGGTATTGAAAACCTATTAGTGACATTGGCAGTAGCTGTTGATGTTGGTACGGTTGCTCCATTAGAGAACGTCCAGTTTACTGATGAGATAGTATCATTCCATGATGCATTCCTGAATGAAAAACTACCCATATTATTGAACGTTAGGAAGTATGACTTTGGATCACTTATCACACCATTACCCACAGCTTTGTTAAGCGTAAAGTCTGCTACAGGTGGCAAATCAGGCATAGGTGCCAATGCTCCTGTTGCTGCTACATTGTCAGGAGTTATAAGATTATTCCGTCCTGCTACTGAGCTTGTTAGTGCTGTTCGCATACGCACACACTGTCCAATGCTAAACATGTTGGAACAATAGGTATAGTCCATTATATTTTGGGCATTGGTGGTATCAGGATAGTTCACCACCGAATCTACCAACCCTGTAGAAGACATATATGTTTTAGCATATCCCGTAGCACAGGTAGTATCATAAATCGCTATCGGCACACAACCAGGCGTATGACCACGAGTTGGGGGCGTATCGTCTACGCCATCATCACCACATGCTACTGCTGCGTTGTTATTGTTTCCCCAAACGTGAGGAAGATTCAACACATGACCCAGTTCGTGAGGTATAGTCTTAGACGTATTCAAATAACTTGCTAAACTGATTACCCCATCATAATGGGGCATCAGCGCTCCTGAAGATGGATAATAGGCGTAAGCAGCAGCGCCTGAGTTACCTAGTGTACTGGTAAAATAAATATTGATATACTTATTATTTGGCCAGGGCTCTATTTTAGATTGGTCGCTACCAGCTACAGTAAGGTAGCTATGGTGTCTTACCACTCCCTTTGTAGGGTTACCTTGGGGGTCTATTGTTGCCAAATGCAATCGCATACGTGCATTCCCAATATATGGCTTAAAAGGGGCAATAACCATAGATGTATCAGGGTTGGCCATCACAAAAGACAGTGCCCAGTTGGCAGCAGCCTCATAAATATCGTTGTCGCTCAGATTTTCGGTACCATAGTCGTGTACTACATGTACTACTAATGGTATATCATAATACTGAGTATCTACTGAAGCGGTAGTTCTGGCTGCAAGGCCACGTCCCAATTGTTCGGTAAACTGACGCTCATACTCTTCAAGTTCCGGATGCGCCTTCATCAATTGCCTGTGGTGCTCATCTGTAGAGCAGGGCTGCGACTGTGCTGTTACATGCCCGGCAAAACATACCATTGCCGCTGACATGAGAAAAGAAAACCTCTTTAGCATTACAAGATTTTGTGTTAATTGAAAATAAGCAAAACGCTAAGATAGATATACTTTCCCCAAAACCCTGTCGCCTGTTGCAATATTTAAACCACAGAATTGTCAAAAGAAATAACTTCCTCTCCCAATTAATGCACCTGTGATCCTAATTGAAAGGATCTGTTTGCAAATGGCACACGATCTTCAATCTACTAAATATCTAGTTTTAATACTTACTTGAAACCAGCAGCGTGACAGCAAACCCTACTAAAATGAAAGTGAAAAATTCCGTCTCATTGCACTTCATCCTATTTTTTCAAAGTTCCTTACTGTATCTTTGCGGCGCAATATTTTATTATTTAACTCTTAAAAAAATAAAAGAGAATGAAAATAACAGTAGTGGGTGCAGGTGCCGTAGGTGCTACATGTGCCGATAACATTGCCCGCAGACAGCTGGCTGAAGAACTGGTGATA
>CAMDNC010000061.1 GCA_945902755.1 Flavipsychrobacter stenotrophus | reverse complement strand
CAGTTCTTTGTAGCTAGCCTTCTTGCCATACATCAATATACCCACCCTGTATATGCGTGCTGCTACCCAAGTGGTGAAAACAAAGCCTAATACCAGCAATAGCATAGACAATGCCAACTGCCATGCAGGCACACCAAACGGTATGCGTATCATCATAGCTATAGGTGAGGTAAAGGGAATCATAGATAGCCATACCGACAGAGAACTATCGGGATTATTGATGATAAAGCTTTGAGCCAACGCAAAGGTAAAAATGAGCGGCAGCGTGACTGGTATCATAAACTGCTGCGTCTCAGTCTCATTGTCTACAGCCGAGCCTACAGCAGCAAAAATGGCACTGTAAAGCAGGTAACCAAAAAGGAAATAAAATAGAAAACAGCTGATGGTATACACCACCGGTATACTCTCTATCGACTCCATAATAGCAGACACGCCTTTATCAGGTGTTTTTACACTGTTTACTCCTTTGGCAGCGGCCATAGATTGCTGTGCTTGCTGCACCTTACCAGACTCTGACATCTTGCCGGCAAGTATAGAACCACCCACCATTGACAGCGCCACCGATATTACGATCCACAACAAAAACTGGGTAAGCCCCACCATACCTACCCCTATTATTTTGCCCAGCATGAGCTGAAATGGCTTTACAGATGATATGATCACCTCTACTATCCTACTCACCTTTTCTTCTATTACACCCCTCATTACCTGAGTGCCATAGATAAACAAGCACATGTAAATGAGAAATGCCGACAAAAACCCAATAGCATAGGCAGTGTAGGTTTGTGCATCTTTTTCGCCAGCGGCTGTTATCTGTTTTGCCTTCACAGTTATGCGCTTTTGTGCCTGCGCCAGCACAGCAGTATCTATACCTGCCAGCTTCAGCCTACGCGACTCAGCTATGCGGCTAAGGTTGTTCTCCACAGCATCTATAGTAGTAGCGCTAGGCTTTTTCTCACTTAGCAACTCTATCTCAGCGCCTGATGAAGCTGGTGGTATGTGTAGCAGAAAGTTGTAACCATTGTCGATAAACTGAGCCTTGGCACTATCGTAGTTGTCGGTAGAGTAAACATAGGTAATGGTGGGAGAGTTAACAAACTTGCCTGCAAACTCACCCGACATGTCTATAACCTGCACCTTTTTATCGTCGCCCAGATCATCACCTTTTACTGCCAGATAGCCGAGTAAAGCAAACATGCCGATAAAAAGTACTGGCACCAAAAACGTAAGTACCAAAAATGATTTCTTTTTTACCCTTGACAGGTATTCGCGCTGAATGATGAGGAGTATCTTGTTCATAGTTTTATGCCTGTTTGTTTACGGTGCGAATAAATATTTCGTTCATGGTAGGTATTATTTCCTCAAATCTGGATACTGACACCAGTGGTAGCACATAACGCAGTAAATCATTAGGACCTTTACCTTCATGGGTACGTAGCGTCAACGAATGGTGCGCATCACTACCCGCATCGTCTATTACAGTAAATGGCGCGTCGTTACCGATATCAGCTTTAGGGCCTTCATAATCTAACCGGTAAGTGCCACTCCTAAAACTGTTTTTGATATCCTTTACTTTACCATCCAGTATTTTGTGCGACAAGTTGATGAGCGCTATAGAGTCACACAACTCCTCCACTGAGTCCATGCGGTGGGTGGAAAAAATGATAGTAGCACCATTTCTATTCAGCTCTAGTATTTCGTTTTTGATAAGTTCAGCATTTACTGGGTCGAAGCCTGAAAATGGCTCGTCCAATATCAGCAACTCTGGTTGGTGCAACACAGTAGCCACAAACTGGGCTTTCTGCTGCATGCCCTTCGATAGTTCTTCTATGCTTTTATTCCACCATGCCTGTATTTCTAGTTTCTCAAACCAATACTTGCTGCGCTTCAATGCCTCGGCCCTTGACAAACCTTTCAATCGGGCAAGATAAATTATCTGCTCCCCAATTTCCATCTTTTTATACAGCCCTCGCTCTTCGGGCATATAACCAATACGCTCAGTATGCATACGACTTAGCGGCTCACCGTTAAACAGGATTTCGCCCGAGTCTGGGGCTGTAATCTGGTTAATGATGCGTATGAGCGATGTTTTACCAGCGCCATTAGGGCCTAGCAAACCAAAAACTGTACCTTGCTCTACCTCTAAACTAACATCGCTGAGTGCGCGATAACCTGAATATTGCTTAACAATGTGACGAATACTGATCATGGATGGTGTGTGATTGCAGTGTAAATTAACTATTATTTTGTGAGTAGCGTGCGCAGTGAAGTATCTGCCGCAAAGTGCAAACTATTCGCTGCTAATAACGCATGAGCAGGGGGGTGAAATTGTTAAAGATTGTAAAAAACAATAGAAGTATTAAATTTTGGCGCAGGAATTGAAGTGTAGAACAACATAAGTTAAAAACTACTAATTTCGCAATCAAATCGAAAAATTATGAAACTGAAGTCGTTACTACTATTGCTAGTGGCATTGTGTCCGTTTATAACATTTGCTCAAAGCAGCCTTACAATTTTCTCCGAAGATGGGTATAAGTTTTTTCTGGTCCTGAATGGTCAGCGTCAAAACAATGTAGCCATGACCAATGTGCGTATCGACGGTTTATCGCAACCGCAGTATGCAGTGAAGATAATATTCGAAGACAAAACGAAACCTGAAATTTCTAAAAACATCCCTACTCTAAATCCTGAGAATAGCGAATTTGCGGATGTTACCTACAAAATAAAAACCACCAATAATGGCGAACTGAAAATGCGCTACTTCTCTGCTACACCGGTTATGCCAAACTACGTAGCGCCTCCGGATGTGTATGTAATGCACTATGGTCAGCCAGCACCTCCTCCACCTCCTGTAATGGGCGGCGGTACTACAGTTACCCAAACCACAGTTACTCAAACTACCAGCGCACCAGTAGGTGGTGTGGGTGCCAATATTAACGTAGGTGGTGCAGGTGTAAACATGAACATAAACATCAGCGACCCTACAATGGGTATGGGCGGTGGCACTACCGTTACCCGCACCACAACCACTACCACAGACATGGGCTATCACGACAACCAGTACAACAATGCACCTCCGCCTCCCCCGTCACGCGGCGGTGGTTGCAACTTTGCTATGAACCCCACAGACTTCAGATCTGCTCTAGAAACCGTGAAAAAAGCAAGCTTTGAAGAAACAAAACTGTCTACTGCAAAAACTGTTTTATCGTCAAACTGTATGTCTACCGACCAAATTACACAGATATGCAAGCAGTTCTCATTCGAAGAGTCTAAACTGGACTTTGCAAAGTTTGCACACGCTCGTTGCACAGACCCAGGCAACTATTTTAAGATAGGCAATATTTTTAGCTTCGATGCCAGCCGCACAGAGCTCAATGAATTCATAAGCGGTCACTAATCTATTTATTGGCACTTACATATAAAGCCCTCTGTCGTGATAACGACAGAGGGCTTTATTATTAGGGAAATTAGTTAAACAACTCCTTACCGCTTAAATATCTGCATTTACCGACTTGCCTTATTTATTAGCCGACACTATAGGTGCTTTTAATGTAGCAGTATATAGTTTTGTGAAATAATTAAGATTGGAATGCTTAAAACACTACACACTACCTTACTACTACTGAGTATACTGCTACTTCAAGGCTTGTTTGCCTCTGCCCAACACCGTATAAGCGGCAGGGTAGTAGACGATAAACAAAAACCTGTAAGAGGTGCAAGCGTATATCTTGACAACACTATAGACGGAGCCACAGCCGACAGTATGGGCTACTTCAGCTTCACCACCACCGAGCAGGGCAACCAAACTATAGTAGCTAGCGAACTCACTCATACCACCGCTGGTATGCCGCTGGTGATAATAGGCGATATCAAAGATATTGTGCTGGTGCTGAAGCCCAACAAAGCAAAAGACCTAGATGCGGTGGTGATAACAGCTGGTGCATTTGATGCCAGCAACGATAAAGGTAAAACTGTACTGAAGCCACTGGATATTGTTACCACCGCAGGTGCCAATGCAGATGTGGTAAAAGCCCTGCAAACACTACCCGGCACACAGCAAACTGGCCCCGATAACGGACTGTTTGTAAGGGGTGGTGATGCCAATGAAGCAGCAGTGATAGTAGATGGCATGGTAGTGCAAAATGCATTCTTTAGCGGTGCACCAGGTGTGGCCACACGTAGCCGGTTTGGGGCATTTCAGTATCAGGGTGTATCATTCAGTAGTGGGGGGTATAGTGCCCGCTATGGTCAGGCACTATCGGGCGTGCTGGAGCTCAACACTGTAGACCTGCCCGAAAAAAGTAATGTGAATCTTGGCATTAACATGGGTGGCATATATGCATCTGGCATCAAGAAATGGAAAAAAAGCAGCTTAGAAGGTGGTGGAGGCTACAACAACCTGACGCCTTTTTTTAGTTTGGTGAACACTAATTTCAAATTTTACAAAGTGCCTCAGGGCGGCAGTGGCAATGTGCGATATGTAT
Source organism: Flavipsychrobacter stenotrophus (assembly GCA_945902755.1). Taxonomy (GTDB): domain Bacteria; phylum Bacteroidota; class Bacteroidia; order Chitinophagales; family Chitinophagaceae; genus Nemorincola; species Nemorincola stenotropha_A. The sequence goes on along the minus strand of CAMDNC010000061.1, from coordinate 14,095 downwards.
GGAAACCTACCAAAACCAGCATACTAAAAGCTAGTGCCAACATGACCCAAAACACCACCGGTGTTGGAGTACCCAATCCCTCGGCGGGCGATAGTAGCACCTTCAACCCATTTGCAGGACAACCTGACACCGTGAACTTCCTGACAAACGACCTAAACATTTACAGCAACATTTCTTACAAAAACTACATCAAAAACAAATACCAGATATATGCCGCAGCATCTGTGAGCCACAACACTACCAAAAACTCCTTTGGACAAATACCACTAGACCAAAATGAATACCGCCGACAAGGGCGCTTTGAGGTAAAAGACTACTTTAATAGCCGCATCAACCTTATGGTGGGTACTGATATGCAAAGCTTTGGACAAAAGAGAGAATTCAATAAAGTTTGGACGCAACAATTTGACGAAGTGCTAGCTGGAGCCTATACAGAACTAGAGTGGACTCCTGTGAACAGAATAGCTGTGAAACCAGGCTTGCGATATGAGCACAGCACCCTGCTCAATGCGGGTCAGATAGCACCGAGACTATCTATGGCCATAAAAACAGGTGTGCATAGTCAGGCATCACTGGCGGGAGGTATGTTTTACCAGAATGCTGCCAACATTTATCTAATGGCTGGACTGAAACCCCAAATGCAGCAAGCCATACACTACATAGCCAACTGGCAGTGGAGCCACGACAACCGCACACTAAGGCTGGAAGCATACCGCAAAGACTACAAAAATCTAGTGCTGGAGCAGGTATCATCGTTCGACCCCAATGCTTACCGCAACATCAACCCTTCTACTGTTTTCAATAATGAAGGCTATGGGTATGCTCAGGGTGCAGAGCTGTTTTGGAGAGACAAACAAACAGTGAAGAACCTCGACTATTGGGTATCTTACAGCTTTATAGACACTCGCAGAAAGTATGCCAACTTCCTTACCAGCGCGACCCCCACATTTATAGCGCAGCACAATGCCAACCTTGTAGGCAAATACTTTGTAGACAAGATTAAGACCAGCATCAGTGCCACATACAGCTTTGCCACCGGTCGGCCGTACTACAACCCCGAATATGACCATGTAAAAAACCCAGAGAAATTTATGAGCGACCTAACGCCAGAATTTCACAATCTGGCACTATCTGCTGCTTACCTGCATAGTTTTGGCAAGTGGTTCACAGTGTTCTACATCAGTATTGACAACGTCACCAAGCAGCGCAATGTGTTTGGGTACAGATATGGTGCGGATGCCAATGGTAAAATCGTGAAGAACGAAATTGTACCTGCCCTCTATCGCACCCTATTCTTTGGGGTCAATATGTCGCTAAGCGAGTTTAAAAAAGACGAGTTATAATCATTCATCATCAACCATAAAATCAACTTAGAACAATGAAAAATTTAGTACTAATGGCAGCCATAGCACTGGGTGCTACTACTGCAGAAGCGCAAGACTACAAACCAGTATTGGAGAAAACTTTTTTGGCTTTTGACACCACCCAAAACCAGAACACTAAAGTGGAGCAAAGCAACAAACTGGCTCTAATCACAAAAAAATGGGACAGCGAGTGGGTAACACACTACTACCTATCTTACAGCAAGGTTAATCTTTCTTACAACGAACAAGACCCCAAAAAGAAAGATGCCTATCTGGACGAAGCCGACAAAGAAAGGGAGGACGCTGTAAGCCTGCTGAAAAAAGAAAATGACGAAACCTATGTACTCGCAGCAATGATAGCTAACGCTAGAATGGGTGTAGACCCAATGAACCGCTGGCAAAAGTATGGGTCTATCTTCTCTGAAAATCTGGAAAACGCAAAAGGTATTAACCCTGACAACCCACGCATGTACTACCTTTTGGCAGTTAGTAAGTTCTTTACCCCAAAACAGTTTGGTGGTGGTAAGAAGGTCGCACTTCCTTACTTCGAAAAAGCAAATACCCTGTTTGAGAAAGAAGCTAATGTAACGGACATAGCTACTCCACACTGGGGCAAATATGCCAACAATTACTTTATAGGATTGTGCAAAGTAGAAGACAAAGAATAAACAGTCCACACAACTTACAAAGCAGGATAGGACCATTGGTTGTATCCTGCTTTTTACTTTTTGCCGATACCAAACAGTATATTAAGCACACAAAACCTACATGAGGCAGATAGCCATTATATTTACACCATGAAATGGTCACAGTTATACAGCACAAAACGCACAGGCACCAAAGAACGCACAGAAGCTAACCCCGACCCTGTACGCAACTCGTTCTTGCGCGACTATGACCGTATCATTTTTTCATCAGCCTTTCGCAGACTCCAAAACAAAACTCAGGTTTTTCCGCTGCCTGGCTCCATATTTGTACATAACCGCCTTACACATAGCCTAGAGGTAGCCTCCGTAGGACGGTCACTTGGCAAGGCAGCCGGCGAAAAGATAGCTGCGAAATATACTGGCGAGAGTGAGCAATTCATAGAGTTTTACAGACACGAACTGGCTTCTGTTATAGCATCGGCTTGTCTTGCCCACGACATCGGCAACCCACCCTTTGGTCACTCTGGCGAGGATGCCATACGTTCATTCTTCACCGAGCTCGAAGGCGAAGACCGAGAAATAATACATGCAGCACTAACCACCAACCAAATTAGAGATTTCGAATACTTCGAGGGCAATTCTAATGCACTGCGCATACTCACCCACAACTACAATGAACCCGAACTAGGTGGCTACCGTCTTACATACACTACTCTCGCATCACTGGTAAAATACCCATGTTGCTCAGCCGAAGGATTTGATAAAAAATCGGGTCTTATCTCTACCAAAAAATCTGGCTTTTTCGACAGCGAGATACGCACCTATGAAGATATAGCCACCGTGCTGGGCATACCACGTAAAGAAGGCTACTATCAGGTTTATGCACGTCATCCATTTGTATACCTCACTGAGGCTGCAGATGATATTTGCTACCGAGTTATAGACCTAGAAGATGCACACCGGCTAGATATAGTGGCTATAGGTACCTTTATGCGGCTGTTTCTGCCCTTCTTTGAGCACGAAACCAACCCCTATACCTGCCGAGAATATATAGAAAGCAAACTGGCCAACATCAACGACGACAACCAAAAAGTACAGTATGTGCGTGCCAGATGGATAGGTATAATGACCGAAAAACTGGCAGATGTATTTATAGACAATGAAGACAAATTACTAGCTGGAACACTGGAGCACGACCTGCTAAAATGCCTTCCGCCTCAGTATGCTGCATTGATAGATGAGATCAATACATACTCCGTAAAAAACATCTACAACTACAAGGCTGTAGCAGAAATAGAAATAGCAGGCTACAACGTGATAGGCGGACTACTAAAAGAATTTGTTCGAGCAGTGCTCCGCCCCAATCTCAGCAAGTCCAGCAAGGTACTTAAACTGGTGCCACCACAGTTTCCTGTGCTGAGAACAGCCGATAGTGTGTACCACGACGTGCAGTCGCTGGTAGATTTTATAGCTGGCATGACCGACCTGTATGCCATAGACCTCTACCGCAAAATTACCGGCATCACCATACCAGAGATACGATAAACGGCTGCCAGAAGGCAGCCGTTATTTGAATTTTTATTTGCTTTCCATCCGTACCACAGGCACTATCATTTCCTCAAGCGACACACCTCCATGCTGAAATGTGTTTTTGTAGTAGTTCACAAAATGGTTGTAGTTATTGGGGTAACAGAGAAACACATCTCCCTTCGCAAATATAAAGGTAGAGCTAACATTGGGCACCGGCAAGCCTGCATGCTTAGGCTCGCGGAAGGAGAGTACATCGCGGCTTTCAAACTGTAAATTTCTGCCGTGTTTGTAGCGCAAATTGGCAGTAGTGGCTCTGTCGCCCACACACTTGCTTGGTGTTTTTACACGCACACTACCGTGGTCTGTAGTCAGCAATACCTGTATACCTTTATCTGCTATACGGCGCAGTGCACGGTATAGCGGCGAATGCTCAAACCAGCTTACCGCCAACGACCTGTAGGAAACCTCATCACCAGCCAGTTCTTTCAGTACCTCCATCTCCGTCCGGGCATGCGACAGCATATCTACAAAGTTGTACACAATAACGGTAAGGTCGTTATTAAGACAGTTGTGTATGTTGTCTTCCATTGCCTTGGCATGGTCGTTGTTGGTGATTTTTATGTATTGGGTTTTTAGATGGTCTAGGTTCAGGTGCTTCAGCTGATTGCGCAAGAAAGTTTCTTCATACAGATTTTTGCCACCTTCTTCATCATCATTTTTCCACTCCAGCGGAAAGTGTTTTTCTATATCCACTGGCAGCATACCAGCAAACATTGCATTGCGGCAATACTGTGTAGCAGTGGGCAGAATACTATAAAACAAATCATCCTCTATCAGCCTGAACGACTCTGTAATTATGGGCTGAAAAGCCTTCCAGTGGTCTAGTCGCAGGTTGTCTATCACCACCAGGAAGGTAGGCTTGCCCTGCTGTAAATGCGGTGCTATTTTGCGCTCAAATACTCTGTGCGATAGTAGTGGTGCTGTTTTGTTAGTGTCTTTTATCCAGTCGGCATAGTTTTTAGATACGTACTTGAAGAACTCAGTATTTGCTTCTGCTTTTTGGGTTTGCAGCACCTCCATCATTTCTTCGCTGTCACTCTTGCCCATTTCCAGCTCCCAATACACCAGCTTTTTATACAGTTCTTTCCATTCATTATGGTCGGGATTGCTGCTTAGTGCCATAAACAGATTCCTGAAATCCTGCTGATAAGCAATAGTAGTTTTTTCAGAGACTAGTCGCTTGCCTTCCATTATTTTCTTCAGCGACAGCAATACCTGATTAGGGTTTACTGGCTTTATCAGGTAGTCTGTTATCTGCGCACCTAGCGCATCTTCCATTATATTCTCAGCTTCGTTTTTGGTGATCATTACTACCGGCAACTGTGGGTATAACTCTTTTATTTTCGACAGCGTTTCCAGTCCTGTAAGGCCTGGCATACTTTCATCTAGCAGCACTACATCTACTATTTTTTCCTTCAGCAATTCCAGTGCATCATAGCCATTACTGAGTGGTGTTACATGATATCCTTTGTTTTTCAGAAAAAGGATTTGAGATTTCAACGAGTCTATTTCATCATCTACCCATAGTATTTCGGCCTGTGTATTCATACTTGTTGTGGTGTTGGTTTTGTGAGAACGGAGATAAAATTATTACAAATAAATTCGGCTTGGTATATGCTATTGCCAGTTTAACGCAAAATTGGCAGGCACCTACTTTTCAGAACCGTATTTGGAATAACGTTGTTAAGCCTTTAGTATTGCACAACAAAAAGTTAAACATCATGAGTACTCCTATACATATCCGCAAAGCGGTAGCCGCAGACTGCCCAAGAATGATGGAACTGGTGCACGAACTTGCAGTATATGAGCGGGCTCCTGATGAAGTAACCGTAACATTAGATCACTTTATCCAAAGCGGATTTGGTGCTAATCCTGTTTGGTGGGCGCTAGTAGCAGAGCAAGACGGCACCATACAAGGCTTTGCACTCTACTACATTCGCTACTCTACCTGGAAAGGGCAACGCATGTACCTAGAAGACCTAATAGTAACCGAAGCTGCACGTGGCAATGGCATAGGTGCGCTACTCATGAATGGACTAATTGACGAGGCAAGAGAACGCAAGCTAAATGGCATAACCTGGCAAGTACTCAACTGGAACGAACCAGCCCTCAACTTTTACCGAAAATTTGACGTGCGCTTTGACGATGAATGGGTGAATGGTATACTAGAAGTAGGAGAAAAGAAATAGCAGTAACTTCGGGCAATAACAAAATATCAGACATATGAAAATCACACTTAAAAACTTTGGTCCCATAGCTCACTTCGAGTTTGATGTCGATAAGGATATGCATGTGATATTTGGCAAAAACAACATTGGCAAGTCGTATGCTATCACTGCGGTGTACCTTATCTTGAAGAATTTTTTGGAGTATTTACCAAATATTTTCAATGCACAAAAACACAAATACAATGTCACCTATACAAAAGCACACGGAGAAATTCCACTTTCGGTAACTGAAAATGGTGGCAAAGAAATAAATGTCACGAACAGAATTGAGGAGATCCTTCTTGCATATTTTGAGACTAAACTCATAGGAATTGAAAATTCCTTTAAAAATTCTTTCCCCCCTATTGTTTCACTTCCCAACTCTAAGGCAAAAGAAATATTAAAAATTGAAATCAAATTTCATGACTTTAATATTGTAATCAAAAATAATGAGTCAAAGCTTTTCTTGGAAAGCGTCACGCTGTCTCAGAAAGTACTTGCAGCTAAATCTCCAGAAGTTATAAGTCCAGAAGTTAATAAAGAAAACACTTTTTTCATTTTTACTAAAGAAGGCTCTCTGAGTGATCTGCAATCTTCCATTGACCATTTATTGCATAATTCAAGAAAAGAACTGCTAACTAAAATAAGTAGTGTACACTTTTTGCCAGCCTCAAGATCAGGACTCTATCAAGCACTGGGTAGTCTTAGTTCAATTATTGTAGAGCTATCTAAAAGCCGAAACTTTTTAAGAAACAAGCTGGAAATACCCAGTCTAACAGAGACTGTTTCTGACTATTTCCTTTCTCTTGGCAATATAGACGTTTCTACCAACCTTACTTTTAAAGATGCTATTTCGGTATTAGAAAATGAAATACTAAAAGGCACTGTTAGCTTTAATAATGAGACGAAAAGAATCATGTTCAAAGCCAATGGAATGAATGATGATCTGGAGTTGACTTTTGTATCTTCTATGGTATCTGAAATAGCACCAATTGTAGCTTATCTCAAATTCATAGTTAGTAAAGAAGCAAAAGATTGGGATATTTTTTTATGGAATATTGACAAAACTGAGTCGATTGCAAATTGCAGCTTACTATTTATAGAAGAACCCGAAGCACATTTGCACCCAGAGGTCCAGGTGAAACTTATGGAGTTGTTTGCTTTACTGGCAGGCAACAGGGTAAAAATAGTAATGACTAGCCACAGCAACTACATGTTCAACAAACTGAGCAACTTGCTACTAGAGGGCAAGGTAAATGCCGAAAGAGTAGCCTCATACCTAATGCGAGCTACTGATGTGGGCAGCGTAACAGATATGCTGGCTATGAAGGCAGAGGCTGATGGTATGAATGATGACAACTTTGCCGATACATCTGAAATGCTGTATGAAGAGCGAATAAAAATTTATGACCAGCTAAACAACGAAGCCGGCAATGCTGCTTGATGCCCTGCGAAACGAACCCACTATTATACCACACCTTTGTGCTGACTGTACCGAGAACGGCATAGGGGTGGGCATAGACCCTACTATTGTGGCGGATAAACTACTTATTATAAAAGTAGATGACTACTACCATGCCAATGTACATCCGCAACCCAAATCTCCCGATTGCCTCATAGTACAGCAATGTGAGGAAAACACCTACAGCATCTACATTGCCGAGCTACGAGATATAGATAGCCCTGACGGGTTTAGCATAAAAGAAATAGTTGAGAAATTTGAGACATGCCTCGGCAATTTTATGAGCGAACGTTTTGGCATACTTTTTCATGACACAAATTACCAGTACAGGAGCATAAAACTACTATTTGTGACGGACCCATATGGCTACAAAAGGCAACCAGAAAAACAGAATAAAGACAGAGGCTTGAAACTGGATAATTTGCTATCTGTACGTATTCCTAAGTATTTTGGCAAACACTTGTACATAGAACCTATGTTACCTAACCCTACAATAAAATCTTGCAGCTAACACCCCTCCCCCTTAATAAGTACTGATAAGATCCTTCCGCATAAACTCTGGGCAGCGATATGTAGTAAAGTGCCACGACACGCTGAACATACACATAAGGTATTGGTCGCGGGTGCTGGAGTTACCTCTTTGTTTGCCTTTTCTTCCTAGTGGGTTCAGGGGGTCTAGCTCTACCGAGCGGTCTTGTAGCGCATAGGCAGGATTTTTTGGGGTAACCGGAAAACGATCTATACCCACATAAGTGCTACTCACATCATCCAGATAATCAGTAAAGGTAAGGCGGCTAGCTATTTCCAGCGTGAGGTTTACGCCACCTTTTAGCCACATTTTGGCACCTGCACCTATCGGCACACATGCGCTTACATTACTGTACTTACGGTCGTCGAAGCCCAAATTCTGACCCTCAGTACCCAATGGTCGCAAATTATACTTCGTGCCCAAGTAGGTAGTATAAGGATCGAACATAAACGCACCCAAACCTCCAGTGAGATAAGGTGTAAATCTATGATAAGGATCACCCGTTACAAACTTGAAAAAATTGAATTCCGCCTGAAATGACATCTCCACCACATTGCTGGTGAAGTCTAAGTTGCGCTGTTGCTGAAACAGGTCATTGTTTAACCTGTCGGCATAGCTAAGTTGTGTGTAGTATGCCCCTAGCTTCAACGATATATACTGATTCAGGTGCTTGCGAGCATACAGTCCACCAGCCATATCTATGGTTTTAAAACCATAACGGTCATTGAGGTCACCAAAGTACTGCGACCCACCTAGAGAAATACCAATTTCGGTAGAGGTAAAATAGGTCTGAGCCCTCACCTGCATGCCTGCAAGTAATGTACATAACAACACTAAAAGTTTGTAAATGCGACTCATTGAGCAACTAATGGTTAATGACAGCCCCGATACTGAGGTCAGGGAGAATTTTGTATAACGTCAAAAATAAAGTTTTATTGCTACCGATAGCAGTAATACCATCACAATATTACCTAAGCCTATCAGTAGAGCGTACCAGCTTTTCATCGCGCCTGATACCCGATATCGCCAGCACTAGAAAAACTATAGACAACACAGGCAATACTGCTCCTACCCAATAACTACCCTCCGTAATCGGTGGCGTTTGTTTACTCAAATTAGTCACCCTATTGAGCATCATAGCCAAAAAAGATATTGTAGACACTATACTCACTGCCGACATTGTTATCTGTCTTTTGCGGTTGCCAAACATGAATATCGTAACAAATGGCAATATAGACATAACTAGTGCTATCAGCAAAGATGGATAATGGTCTGCAACTCTCAGTACCTTGTGCTCTGTTACTTCGCCTATATTTATCTGACCTCTGTACAGGTCAAAGAACAGCACACCCGCACTAAGCAATGCAGCTAGCAGCAACCATATACTTTGTTTTCGTTGTATCATAGCAAGTGAATTTGTTATTATGTATAACGTTTATTTCTTCTATTCCATTTTTTTCTGCTAATTAATGCTATCACTACCAAAATAGGGCTGCAATGCTGCTGGTATGTTTATGCCATCTGGTGTCTGATTGTTTTCCAGCAGGCAAGCTATGATACGGGGCAGAGCCAGCGAACTACCATTGAGGGTATGCAACAACTGTGGTTTGCCTCCAGCATCCTTATAGCGTATTTTCATTCGGTTGGCCTGAAAGTTCTCAAAATTAGATACTGAACTCACCTCCAGCCAACGCTCCTGAGCGGCACTATACACCTCGAAATCGTAAGTGAGAGCAGACGTGAAACTCATATCGCCACCGCACAAGCGCAGAATGCGATAAGGAAGCTCCAGTAGCTGCAACAATTGCTCTACATGCGCTACCATCTCCTCTAGCACCTCATAACTTTTGGCAGGGTCCACAAGCTGCACTATTTCCACTTTGTCAAACTGGTGCACCCTATTTAGCCCTCTTACATCCTTGCCATAAGAACCAGCCTCGCGGCGGAAACAAGGTGAGTATGCAGTCATTTTTATTGGCAAATCACTTTCTGCTACTACCTCATCACGGTAAATATTGGTAACCGGCACCTCTGCTGTGGGTATTAAGTAAAAATTATCGGCGGTAGCATGATACATCTGCCCTTCTTTGTCGGGTAGCTGACCAGTGCCATAGGCACTATCTTCATTCACCATAAATGGCGGGCAATACTCTTTGTAGCCCGCCTTGATATTATAATCCAGAAAAAACTGTATCAGTGCACGTTGCAAGCGAGCACCCGTTCCCATAAATACCGGAAAGCCGCTACCGGTTATTTTGTTTCCTAGTGCTAGGCTCATCAATTGGTAACGCTCCAGCAGGTCCCAGTGTGGTACATTGTTGTCGTGCAGGGTGGGTATGCTGCCCCCAGTACGCACTACTTCGTTTTCCTCCGGTGTTTTGCCAGCTGGCACACTATCGTGTGGCAGATTAGGTAGGCGCACAAGGGTATCGTGCAGGAGTACTTCCAGCTCACTAGTTTTGGTTATGAGGTCTTTTATGTTTTCTTTTTGTGCAGTTACTTGGGCTTTCATAGCTTCTGCCTGCTCTTTTTCGCCCTTAGCCATCAGCATGCCTATCTGTTTTGATATCGCATTCACCGATGCCGCCAGATTGTCGTGCTCTGCCTGATACTGCCGCCTGCGCTCGTCAGCATCTATTATCTGGTCTACCAGTTCGGTTTCTTTAAAGTTCTTTTTAGCCAGTCCTAGCAGTATCAATTCCTTGTTCTGCCTGAATAATTGTATGGGCAACATAATTAATAAATATAATTGGTGACAAAGATAATCTTAATAGGCCAACTATATACAGATACGTGCACAAAACCAATCATGATGTACGTCAGTAATCATGTGTTTTGTAAAGTGTGGGCGAGTTGGGCTACGGTTTACCAATCTTTTCTTTCATTTTGGGCTAAATTGTTTATCATCAATACTTAGCTCTCGCAAAAAGTGCATTACTTCAATGGCTCTAGAAACGTTTTGTAACTCCTGTTATCCTATTTTTTACATCTACACTTCCCGCTTCCGAAAAAATAATTTTGCATAAGTGTTTGATACATCGAAGTCTTATGTATCTTTGTCTTAGGCAAACGAAATAAGACTATGATATTTTCATCAGAATTGATAAAGGGCACACTAAAAACCATACTACTAAAGCTGCTGGCAGACAACCAAAAAATGTATGGATATGAAATAACCCAACGAGTTAAAGAACTAACCGCCGGACGCATACAACTCACAGAGGGAGCTCTATACCCTACCCTTCACGCACTGGAAGAAGAAGGACTGGTGACCACTGAAGTGGAGTACATGGGTAAACGTGTGCGCAAATACTACCGCCTCAGCGATACCGGTATGACCAGAAAAGACGAAAAGGTCAATGAGTTTGCTGACTTTGTAGCTACTATGAAAATATTACTGGACATAGAAGTAAAACCAGCTTAGAAAATGTATTGCATCACTGATGAGCAGATAGAATATATCCTCAACGATATTAGACGTAATGGAGTTGAAATGGAGGACCTGCAGTTGAACCTTCTGGATCATATTTGTTGCATTATGGAGCAGGAGCTCAAAGAGACTGATGACTTTGAGCAGTTCTATCAAGATACCGTACGTAGGTTTTACAAAACCGAACTGCGGGAGATAGAAAGAGAAACCATCAATTTATTAACATTCAAAAACTATTATGCAATGAAAAAGGTAATGCTAATGAGCGGTGCCAGCTCTGTAACGGCATTTATAATTGGTACGGTGTTTAAAATAATGCACTGGCCAGGAGCTAGTATTCTGATACTACTTGCTATCGTCACTTTCAGTTTGGTGTTCTTACCCATCATTTATTTCCTGAAATCAAGAGAAGCTACCGACAACCGCCAAAAAGCAGTAGTGGCGATGGCTTGCCTTACTGGTATTGTGTTTTCGCTAGGTATTTTGTTTAAAATAATGCACTGGCCCGGAACCAACGTACTAGGCATGAGTGCTATACTGCTGGCTGCTTTCGGGCTGCTGCCGCTGTACTTCTTTACAGGTATACGTCACCCAGAAACTAAGATGAACACCATAATGGTGTCTATACTACTGACAGGGGCAATAGGGCTGATGTTTGCGATGGTGAACCTAAGACAAAGTAACCCACTGGCACAGGCACGTATGGATAACTACCTACAAGCCGAGGCGCTGCTAAACAGCCTGAGCTATAAAACAGCAACAAGCGATAGCCTGAGCAAGGATATAATAGCCACCTGTGACGCTATAAAAAGTATGGTGCTGCAAAATGCTATAGATGCACCAGCACTACCTGCGGGCAAAAAACCACTGATAAAGGAAGAAAGCCCCGGCGGTGATTTTTATGGCGATGGTGCTGGCGTAAAACTGGTGCAACAACTGCGCGATGCTGTGAGCCGCTACAATGCTGCCCAACCCAACCCTGCAGCCCGCATACCCACCACCTATTCTGTGCTGGAATGCGACCCCAACCACTTGGGCTATGACTATAGCAACCTGCTGCTGCTGAGCAGTGTCACCCAACTGCAACTGGCTGTGGTGGTGAAGGAACAACAATTAGCGAGTAAGGGCTGATAAAAGCTAACGACAAAAAAGAGAAAATGGGTGTAAGCATGTTACTGTGCTTACACCCATTTTTAAATTGTATTCAAAAACAACTCCTACCTCTTCTTATAAATAGGCACCGTAGAGCAGGGTTCACCATACATAAGCGACTTTACTACAGGGCGCAGATGGGCCGACACCGCCAGGTAAGCCGCATCAGGTATGGGCGTATCACCACAACCTTTTATTACTACTCGCTTATCGGTGTATTCCTCTAGCGGTATTGCCTGTATGTGCTGCATCAGTAGGCTTTTGCTGAGCTCCTGTGTAGTGCCGTAATACACAGATGCCGCTACGGGTTGCAGGTAGGTAGCAGCCAGCATATATGCCCATACGGGCACTATGGCATCAGCTGTGCAGTGTACTGCTACGTGTTTGCCCGCGTATTGCTGCCAGTCGTGGGTTTGTAGGGCTGCTCTGTAGTCTTTTTCCTTCAGTATCATCTGCATGTACAGGAAAGGTGTAAGATCAAACGCCACCACATCTATACCCTTTACATACGGTGCAAGGTCCAGTGTTATTATTCCGCTTTCTGCTACTTTGTTTACTATCGTTTCCATAACTGTATACTGTCGCAAAGGTAGGGCAATTAGCACTACCCCATAGTGTGGTGTACCATGCCATCTGTCTATATACCTATAATAAAGCCGCCATACCCTTTGCAGTGGTATGGCGGTTTAGCATAATACTAGGTACTTTTATAGTACTTAACTTATCGCATCAGGGTCACATTGCCCTTATGATTTTCTTTCTGTCCGTCTTTGAAGGTCACATCTATGGTGTATACATATACGCCACTAGGCTGCGGCATACCATTCAACCTACCATCCCAGCCCGAACCATCCAGACTAGAAGACTCAAATATCTGCTGACCCCAGCGATTGTAGATATTCATCTTAAACGAGGTTAGTCCACTTGCTAACAAACTACGGGGGAAGAAGAAATCGTTAATACCATCACCATTGGGGGTAAATACATTGGGTATGTCCACATAACAATCGTTAGCAACGTACACCGAGTCTGTATTAGAGCAGTTATTGATAGTCACAGTAGCATAATAAACACCCGGAGCTACTACGTAGATAGATTGAGAAACCTCGCCAGTACTCCACAACCAGCTAGCCAATGGATTGGCAGAATTGTTAACATCTTTCAACAGTATAGCCTCACTACCCTTGCAGATGGCAGTATCATTACCCAAACTGATAGTAGGCTGTGGTATTACAGTTACCGACCGAATAGCAGATACCGAAGGACAAGCACGATAGTTGGCAGTAACGGTTACCGTATATACGTTTTGCCCGTTGTAAGCATGGTAAACAGGATTAACGTTTTTGATTGTTTCACCATCACCAAAACTCCACGTGACACCCGTATTACCCAGTCCTGCATACAGTCCCGTAAATGTGATGTAGGTACCAGCACACAATACTGTATCGGTCATTTCCATTTTCATTCCGCTTATGGTATCTACCTCTATTATCTGTGTGGTAGTATCGTAGCAGGGTATGTCGTTGCCGGCTATGAGCCTTATCGTATACACACCACTGTTTTGGTAGGTATATGCAGGCACATCATTGGTGCTGGTTGCACCATTACCAAAACTCCAGGTATACTTAGTTGCACCAATAGAAGTATTGGTGAAGGTTACAGGCTCATTTTGGCACAGAATAGCTGGTGTACGCGTAAATTCAGCCTTCAGCGG
>CAMDNC010000060.1 GCA_945902755.1 Flavipsychrobacter stenotrophus | reverse complement strand
GGGACCTGCTCAAAGTACTGGTACGAGTAATTTGTTCAACCAATCTTTGGATAAACTGCCGTCTTTAAAAAAGCTTGCCGATAAGCTAGCTGCACCTAAGCCTCAGACCCATACACCTTCTGCAGACTTTGTATCTGACGATGCATCAGCTATGGATGTAGGTATGCAAATAGAACATCAGAAATTTGGGTTTGGTATTATCACATCTCTGGAAGGAAATCCGGCAAACAGAATAGCAAGCATAGACTTTGGCGCTGTGCATGGTGTTAAAAAAATCATGCTGAACTTTGCGAAATTGAGGATAGTTGGAAAGTAGCCTTAAGAAGCACTATTCGTAGCTACCAAATCTGTGTATCCCTCATGTGTTGCTAAGTAGTGCTGAAGATAGCTGCAATAAACTATTATTTTAAGATTGTGTGCCCGTACGTGGTCTAACACGTGAGTGACTAACAACTCGCCTATACCAGAACCTCGGGCAGAGACAGGAATAAATGTGTGCATAAGCACCATGCTGCCCTTGAGCCACCTGTATTCTATCGAAGCCACTTCGCTATCGGGCAGCATGGCCTCGAACCTGAACAATCTTTTGTTGTTGTTGATTTCCATTATTCGGTTTTTGTTACAATTTAAGCAAAATGTGGTGCAAAAAAATGCGGTGCAGAGAGCTGCACCGCGTTGTATTGATTCATCGCTTTCCTTTCACACATTATTTTGCCTTAGCAAACTCAAGTTTCAATATCATAGTAACTTCATCGCCTACCACTGCACCACCCGCTTCGGTAGTAGCACTCCAACGAAGGTTGAAAGCTTTGCGGCTGATTTTAGCGGTTGTTTTGAAACCTGCTTTTGTATTACCATAAGGATCTACCATAGTACCACCATATACTACATCAAATTTTACTTTTTGTGTAACGTCGCGGATGGTCATGTCACCTTCTAGTACATAATTGTTTCCTTTAGCTTTCTTGAAAGAAGTGCTTACGAATTTGATTTGTGGGAATTTTTCAGCATTAAAGAAATCATCACCTTTCAGGTGTTTGTCTCTCATTTCGTTATCGGTATTGATACTGTTTACATCTACTGTAAAGTTGATTTTAGCACCATTGAAATCGGCAGCTGGCGACTCTATGCTACCATCAAATTTGTTGAATCGACCTTCGGTTTCGGATACCATAAGGTGAGTTACTTCAAATTTTACTGAAGAGTGGCTAACATCTACGCCCCATTTGGCGGATTGTGCGGATACTGCGGCACTTACAAAAAGCATAGCTGCTGTAAAGATCGATTTAGTCTTGTTCATTTTTTTGTTTTTTTTAGTAGTTTGATTGTTTGTGATGCAAATATATGTACATACACGCAATTTGGGTATTGGTTTCAGTTATAGCTTGATAGTCTCGATTGCAAACCAATAAATTATGCTGATTTTAGCGAGAAGTAAAAAGAAGAACCTTTGCCATATTCGCTTTCTACCCATATTTCACCTCCGTTTTCTTTTATATATTCTCTGCAGAGTGTAAGCCCAATACCAGTACCCTTTTCGTTGTTTGTTCCGTAATTGCTGACAATGTTTGGTGAAAATAATTTATTTAAGTCGTTTTTCTGAATTCCTATTCCGTTGTCGCTAACACAGAATATAACCATAGCATTGTCTGGAGAGTGGGTGCAACTAACATCTATACTGCCATTATTATTTGTAAATTTCACAGCGTTGCTCAACAAGTTTCTGATTACGAAATCGAAATGTGAAGGATCAACACTCAAATCTGGGCAATCTATTATTTGATTAGTAACAGTGATGTTTTTTCTGAAAGCGCTTGCTTCTATCAATTTGAAATTGGCAGCTAAATACTCAATGGGAGAAAAACGTGTTGTTACGCTAGTTATTCCCTTAATGGATGAACTACCCCAAGCTAGAATTTTGTTTAATGTTTCGTAAGTGCTGGACAATAAGTTTTGAAGTATGTCAAGAATTATTTCTTTTTCTTTTTGATCGACGCTTTCATCCAAATACATATCTAAAATCATAGAGGCATTGCCTACAGGGCCTTTTAAGTCGTGACCAATTATGGAGAATAGTTTGTCTTTTATCATATTAGAATTTTGCAATAGCAGGTAGTTTTCAGATAACTTTTGGGCCTCTTTTTTAATCTTAGAGTTGTAAAAAAATGTGGTAATGACCAGAATGAGTAGAGAAACCAATATGACTAAGCCTAGATTATTTTGCAGTTGACTATTCTCCTTGGCAAGGGTCAACTCTTTTACTTTTGCTTGAGATTCTTTTAGTTCGTGTATTGCCTGCAAGTTGTTTACCTCTTTGGCAATATTTATGTCATAAACAGATTTATGCACCCTGTCATGTTCATGCATTGCATCTACAGCTTCTTTATACAGGCCTTCATCGTAATAAATGTCAGACAGCAATTTTAGCATATCGGCTTTTAATTGCGGGTTGTACCCCATCTCATCACACATTATGATCGCCTCTTTCACATATGCTATTGCCTCACTGGGTTTGTCTTTCATTATTTCTGAAGCCATCAAGCCAATAACTTGCACGTACCTTTCTGGTTGATGATATGCCTTAACAGAATTCTCTGCTATTTTTAAATAAAAAAGTGCGCTGTCTTTTTTTTCTAAAACAGAATACGCGTGCCCCAAATTTGTAACAGAGAGAACATTAGACTCTAAAAATTCTTTTCTTGACTTTGTACTATCGTAAACAGTTTTGAAATTGTGAATAGCTGTTCTGAGATTTCCTTCTTTAGCCGAGATTATTCCCATATTGTTCATGATTGTCCATTTTTCAGACATCACGAAGGAGTCGTTAGAAGGACGAAGCATCAAAATATTGTAATACGCAGCTGCTTTTTCTAGGTTGCCTATCTGCTCATTCAAAACAGCAAGCTTCATGTAGGCCAATCCTTCTAAGTATTCACTGTTTATTTTTTTGCTTAAGTTTAGTGCGCCAATAAAAAGATTGGTAGCCTCTACGTATTTCCCCCTCTTTCCCAATAACGTTCCGTTGAAACAATAGGTTTTTATTATGCCTACTGTATCTTTTTGCTTTCCAAAAACTTTCAGAACTCCCTGTACTCTATTCAGTGCAATGTCTAAATTCCCTTTTTCGGCTAAAATGGCAAGTTTTATGAGTTCCATCCATGCAATACCCTCTTTATAATTGTTCTTTATGCAGTATTCATACCCTCTTTGCTGATAATACTCGGCAGAATCATAATTTGAATTCTTGTAATATTGAGATAACTCATAATAAGCATTACTCTTTTCTGGAATAGCGAATGAACCTTGTATGATCTTTTGGTACTGTTCTACTTTTATTTTACCGTAAATAATAGCAGGCAACATAGTAAGCAGAATTAGTAGTGTTATTTGTTTGAGTGAGCAGCGATTTTTGCAAAACATAATGAAAGGGATTGGGAGGGAACTAGTATGTTATCATTGTAAACATAGAAATAAATAACGGTCACCGTTATACTAATGTTAGCAGTAACAAGGCATTATTTTGACTTGCTGATAACAAAACTGTCACTTTGTGTAATATTGCAAGTGTAGGAGAGAAGGTTGCAAATAAACATACTCTACTATGTTATCACTAAATAGTATGAGTGCTTAAGTGACCTGTGCTTGCGGTGAAAACAGGCAAACGTACCTTTGTGATAACTACGACAACAGCATGAGCAGAGAGATAGAAGTACTAAGAAGAGAGATAGCACCGTTGCGCAATGAACTGGTGAACCACCCATTATATGCCAGCATAAAAACGCTCAGAGACTTGAATGTTTTTATGGAGCATCATGTTTTTGCGGTATGGGATTTTATGTCATTGTTGAAGTCGCTACAGCGAAAGCTAACTTGTATAGATGTGCCCTGGGTGCCTAAAGGCAACGCGTCTACTAGGTACTTAATCAATGAGATAGTAACTGGTGAAGAGAGTGATGTGGACCAAAATGGAGTGAGACAAAGCCACTTTGAGTTGTACCTAAATGCAATGAAAGAAGCAGGAAGTGACACAACCTCTATTGAAAATCTGGTACTACAAATTGGTGCTGGTAACAATGTAACAGATGCATTATCAATAACAAATGCAGCAGAGCCAATAGCTGAATTTGTAAAAAACACTTTTGATGCGATAGCTACCGACAAAGCACATGTGCTAGCTGCGGTTTTTACTTTTGGGCGGGAAGACTTGATACCCGGGATGTTTTTGTCATTTGTAGATGAACTGAATAAACAAACCGATTATAAAGTAAGTACTTTTCAATACTACTTAGAGCGACATATAGAAGTAGATGGAGGTCATCACTCAATACTGGCCTACGAAATGACGGAACAACTATGCGGTAACAACAGCAACTATTGGGCAGATGCTACGAATGCAGTAAAAGATGCATTGAAAGCAAGAATAGCATTGTGGAATCACATATATCAGACCATTCAATCCTAGAAAACAAGCATATGCTTGTAGAACCGATTGATCTGCCACACCAATAAAATAATGTAGGGCATTGTGCCAGATTTGAAATGGTTTCTATGCATGGAATGGTAGTAGTGCAAGAGTATCTGAACGTGAGCGTATGTGAACCTGCGGCTACTATTAAATGGGGCTGCTATTGTCCTCTGCCAGAAAGATGTTAAAATGTTGCGATTCCATTTAACACACTCGGTACTTTTGGTAGATCGATTACAAATAAAGTGCGGGTGTCCGTGAATGATTGATAAATACTAACCAGAAAGAGAATGTACGGGAACGGCTAATTACTTTACTAAAACAGCTTTATTTAATTACTGCACCAATAGACCATTGAAGAACATTGTGCGACATTAGGCGTGCTAGGAGTGCATGAACTAGTTGAAGAATTGGAATACCTAAATTCAAGAGTATGCTGACCGGCAGCAACTGTAAAGATATCGCTTGTAGCGCCTGCAGCGATAGTGGTAATGATGTAACCATCCCAAATAACAGTGTAAGTACTACTTGAGGATCGGTTACTGAATTTTACATCTGCTGTATTATTTATTACACAAGGAAGCGTTTTTGTTTCGCACCGAGACCCAGTGTAGCCGGAAAGGCATACGCAACTGCCCCCGTTGCAAGAGCCTCCATTGAGGCAGTTTATGTCTTTGCACGGATCTTTTGTGCAGGATACTGATAGCGTTATACCAAAAGTAGCAATTGTGAACAAACTTGCAATTAAAATAGATATTCGCATAAGACAGTATTTTGGGGTGAGAACTGGAACGTAAAAGTATACTGTGGTTACTGCCTTACAAATGACTTTTGTCAATAATAAAACTGTGTTTCGTCAGTTTGTGATTTAACGATTTTTTAGTCTATTTCCTCTATTATCTCGTGAATAACCTTATCCATTTCATCGACAGCATTTCTTAATCCTTCCCTCATTGTTTCATAATTTTCGCTATCTGGGGTGTTATTGGTCAGGTAGTTAACAATACCTTGAATAGTGGTGAGAGGTCCTCGCAATTTATGTGACTGTACCCATGCAATGGACAAGAGTTGTTTATTGTTTTTTTCGAGAATTTTGATGAGTTTAAGGTATTCTGTAATATCTCTTCTATAGCAGCTAACGCCTGTAATGTTGCCCTGTTCGTCAATGATGGGTCTGAACCTTACTTCGATATCTGGCTCTTGGTTATTATGCCTTATGCCTTTATCTATAGGCTCATACTGTAACCCAGCTAGCACCCGTTGATAGCAGGTAATAAGTTTATTATAAAATAGTGGTGCCTGTTCTTGAATAAGCAATTCTGGTTTGCCAACTTGAGGGTATTCGCCAAAGTATTGGAACATACCTTTACGGTAAGCTTTATTGAAGGCGAGAAGTACAAAGTTTTTGTCTACTGACCACAAAAAATCATCTGTGTTTTCAATTAGCGATAAGAAGTTTTGCTGGTCATTTTTTATCTTATTTTGTAATTTTTCTTCCACTTCTGCACTTTGACTTACAATCTTCTGATTTTGTTGCTCGAGCGTTTGGTGACGTTTTTTATAAACTCTATTAATGTAAAGTGTAAGTAAAACTGAAACTAAAATTAGCAAGACCAAAACTGCAGTGCGTAGCTTGTTAATTTTTACATCTTTTTCCAGAGAGTCGATTTTCTGTTTATCGGCTTCTCGTATTATGCCTTGTTCCAGATCATTAACTATTATTTTCTGGGCCTTCTGCCACTTTTTTTCCTGAATATTGTGATGGTTATTCAGGTGTCTTATTGCCTCTAGATAGTTTCCTGATTTAGTGTGAAACTGGTAGTAAATATCTGATATTCTGAAAGCTATTTCCAAGGTATCATTGGAAAAACCAAGGCGTAGGATTTGGCTTTTTAAGGAATCGCAGTATGATAGCTCTTTTTTTGCCTCAGTCATCTTGGCGTCTTCTATATATATTGAGGCGAGTTTTAGTTTATTGAAAATCCTATCACTCATGTCTCCATTAATCTTTGTGTTCAGAAGTAGGCTTTTATTGAGATAATGGATGGCAGAATCTTTGTTACCTATTTGCAAATAGGCGCTGCCAATGTTGCCTAAAACAATGGAAACGGCAACATCCCATAATTTATTTTGGGTTGGGTAAGCAAGCTCGTTGATGGTAATGTATTTCAGTGTCTTGTTGTAATAATAAATTGCACTATCGGGCATGCCTGCCTTCTCATATGAAATACCCGTGTTAGATATTGTTTCCTGACCTCTGAAAGACTCTACGAAAGTGATATTGTTGCATTGTTCCAATTTTTCGTTAGACTGCTTGAAAAGACGTGCCGCCTTCAAGTATTTGCCACTTCGGAAATAAGCCATCCCTATTCTGAATAGATAAGAGCATTCTTTGCAAGGAAAAGAGGAATTGCTGACAAGTTCTCTGGCGAGGTTGTAATACTTAAATGCTATATCAAAGTGGTCGGACGCAAAAGCCGCATCGGCCATTGCCAGGTAGGCGTTGAATATGAATGAAGTATCTTGTTTAATTGCGGGGTCTGACGTAGCAAGAAAATACATTGAATCTGCGTAAGATGACGCTAAGTGAGCATTGGGTAAATAGTGTAGAAAAATAGTGTGCTTTCTGTTGTATATCTTAAACTGAGAGAGGGGCGAAAATGAAAAGCCCGCGGAGACTGAATCTATAAACTGTATGCATTTTTTGGGGCCAGCAGTATCATTTACGTTTGAAATATGATCCAGCAAAAGTTGTTCATCTACTGTTGGTTTGGGTGTATCAATAGTTCTCTTGCAAGAGCAAAGAATGCAACCAAACGTAAAAAGTACTACATAAATGAAACGGTATGTGTTTGTTTTTTGCATGGTTTAGACCCAAAAGTAAACAATGATTTTGTTCATTATTTATTTGTTATTGTTGTTCTTATGGTCTATTCCTTTTTTTGATATCTCTAACGATTCCATTTATCAAAGTATCAGTAAGTGGTTTGAGCGCGTAACCGGTTACATTTTTATTGGCATTAGCTTTGTCAGAGTCTGCTTTATTTATAGAAGAGGAGAGTACATAAACGGAACAGTTGTTTTTAATGTTATCTTTGAATTGATCGTAACTATCTAGAAAATCCCAACCATCGACAACTGGCATGTATATGTCGAGCAGTATAATGTAATGTTTGCTTGTGCCTTCACCGCATTTTTCTTCGATATATTTCAAACCTAACTTAGGGTCTGTGAACTCAATAATACAGGAGTTTGAAAAGTTATTTCTAAGTATATACCTGCTCAGCAAATTGTTCATTGCTACGTCATCGATCAAAATAAAACAGTATTCTTCTATCATTTCTTGTTATTTTATATTATTAATACTTCCATTTTTGTTATTTCCTGTGAATTTTAGAGGCAAATTTTTCTTTTTTTCGAGCTATTTGGTCGCTACGCTTTGTCGTTATCTGCAGTTGATTCTGGTTATTCGCGATAAGTAGTGACTTTTTTATGTTATTGTCTTTTCACTATTCTCATCAGGGTGATTTTACAAGAAATATTTGATTTATGAAAAATCTGGAAACTCGACTAAAAATTTTATGTTGTCGTTTTCCTCGCTAACTACAGAAAAAATACCGCCCATGTTTTCAATAATTTCTTTGGCATACAATAGCTTTATGCCCCCCCCTGTCAAGTGTTGGTAGAGTTTTTTATATATAGCTGAAATGCCATTTTCTGTTTCATTTAGTTTAAATCCAATATGTAGATCTTCTAGAATAATCTGTACTCTATCATTTGTCCTGTTACTGTATACTTTTATTTGGGTGTATGTTTTTCCGTCAGTGTGTTTTACAAAGTTGAGCATTAATTGTAAACAAGCTTCGAAAAGATAATATCTATCTGTGCGTACGTAATTGATGAGAGAAAAATCCGTGATGAGATTTATTTGTGTGTTGGGTAGAATGTTGCTAAAACTTTGTTTAAGATCTGAGAACATTCTTGATAAGTCGATACTATCAGAGTTGATTAGAGCATGTCCTTTTACAAGTAATGTATTGTGGAGGTCGCGAATTACCTCATCGAGTTTTTGTGCTATTCTTCCTACCTCTCCATTAAGTTCTTTTGTGTCTAAGTCGCTCAATGTGTGCTCTGTAATAAGTGTAGAAACGCCCAATAAATCAGCAACCTTTGCCCTGAAATTGTGAGATACTAAATAAGTAAAATCTTCGAGACTTCTGTTTCGCAAGCTGAGATCTCTTATTAGTTTATCTTGTTTGATTTGTGCTACTTTGCTGTCGTATCTTAGCTTGATGGTGTTTAGTGCATATGCTACTTTACTGGCTAGTCGTTCTAATATTCCTATTTCTTGTGGGTCGAACACGCCGGATTTATCAGAATAAATACAAAGCACACATTTTTGACCATCTACCAATATCATGGGTAGGCTTATAGACGCGTGAATGCTGTGAGAGATTGCATTTTGCAACCAAGGAGAAAAAATGAGCGATTCTGAAAAGTTATTGATTACGTGCGTTTTTCCTGTTGATAGAGCAGTGGCCGTTGGACCCATTTTTTGTACTTCGTTATTTAAATCTATCATGAAATTATCAAGATAGTGCACAGCAGAGCCGTACTTGTGCAATGGAAAAACCAATTGTTTTTCATGTAATGGGTTTGGTGCGAAGCCAAACCAGACGAGCTGATAACCGCCGAGATGTATGATTTTTTTGCAGACATCGTCTATCATATCATAATCATCGGTAGCGGTGTAAATTATGTTGCCAACTTCATTGAGCAGGTTTAATTCTCTTATCAATTTTTGGTTACTCAAAATTACGGTTTCGGTTTTCGTAATTATATCTGAGTAAACAATAATTCCACCTACGGTCCCATCGTGTTGTTTCCATGGTGTGATTTCCCATTTCACATATTCTTCTTTGCCATTGGGCATGTACAAAATATCCCTTTCTTTTTTTTCTGTTGCTCCGGCTAGACATCTTTTGTGCACAGCGCGCCACTCCTCGGATATAATGGGAAATAATGAGTAATAGTTTTTGCCAATCACCTCTTGTTCAATAAAACCATATCGCGATAACCAATTACTGCTTGCAGCGATCAGGCTCATTCCTGTATCGTACATGGCAACTGCTGCTGGCATATGCAACATCAAAGTACTGAATGAAGGAACGTTTATGAGCTTATTCATTGTATATAATGCTGCTGAACTAAATATAACCCAGCGGTATTTTTTAAAAACCAATACTGGTCTGCTGTTCTATTTTAAAGGTTTAGTGTTAATGTAAATTGATTAAAGATAATCACTACTATCTAAATAGCGAACAGAAAAGGAAGAATAGCAAAAAGCGGACTAATAACAGAACAGAGAATAGATAAAAAATGAATAACTGTAGGAAGTATAGGTGTGTAGTAAAGTAAGATAGCTCAAAGATGATATTTATTGAAGTAATTTGCGTTTGGATTGTGAAATAACAATGAACCGATATGGAAGAGATGATTTATCAGATAATTAATAACCCAATACCCTCTTTGGCGATAATTGGAAATCTGATATTGATAGAAAGTTTATTGTCTGTAGACAATGCTGCAGTACTGGCAACAATGGTTATGGACTTGCCTGAAGATGAGCGAAACAGGGCCTTGAGATATGGTATTTGGGGTGCTTATTTTTTTAGGGGTCTTGCTATGCTATTTGCTGCTGTGCTAATAACAATATGGTGGCTGAAACCAATAGGTGGATTGTATCTTCTTTTTCTGGTGTTTAAGTGGTGGAAAGGAAAACAAACCACAACGAAAACGGATGATGTGATAGATAAAAAATCCAATTGGTTTTACCGAGTTACGGTAGGCAAAATAGGTAATTTTTGGGCTACTGTTGCTCTTGTGGAGTTGATGGACATGGCATTTTCTATAGACAATGTTTTTGCGGCCGTAGCATTTACACCAAATATTGTTTTGGTTTGTACTGGTGTGTTTATAGGAATACTGGCTATGCGCTTTATAGCACAGTGGTTTGTTAAACTAATGGAAAAGTATGCATTTTTAGAGACCTCTGCCTTTGTGGTAATAGCAATGCTTGGCATTAAGCTAGTACTGTCGTTATATGAGCATTTTTACCCTCAAGCGTCATTGTCTGTTTTTTTGGGAAGCCACACTGCTGATGTAGCGATAACATTGATGACAGTTGCTGTTTTTTTTATACCTGTTTTGACTAGTCTGCTCTTTAATTACCCACGTAAGTCGCAAGGGTAATAGCAAATTATGGAATTGTGGTTAATAGTGGATGCCCAAATCTTTGTTGTAGAGACCAACAGGCATACAGCCAGAGAATAGTAGTTTATTGTTTTTGGAATCGTAAAAGTTGACATAAGCCAATTCATCGTCTCCATTTACAGGGAGTATGTTTGCCACAATTTCTTTGATTTTCTTCTTCTTTTTATTGACTATGTATGCCTGTCCTGATAATAACAAAAAGCAACCAACGCCTCGTTGCATAAGGGGTTGTAGCCTGTTTCGGTATTGCAGCCTTAAGCCAGGGTATAACTCCAGAGGGTAGTTGCGTAAGGTATCTAAACCTGATGTTGCGCCGAAAGTGGAATCGCCTATTTCGTTTAGTATTTCGATTGTTCTATTTATGTCTTTGATTTTAAAAGAAAGGGTATACCCTTCAAATAATACATGAACCTGGGGTTTTGCCCAGAGGTTGTGTAGTTTTATTGTGCGCTGGGCAGATAGCTCCACAAACATAGCCAGCGACAATGTGAGCAGTAATGCATACTTCATCAGACTGATTATTTATTGCTTAATAAAGGACTTAAAACAACTAAATTTACCACCAAAATAGCGATTATGAAGAGTTTTGCGAGCGATAATTATGCAGGAGTGTTGCCAGAAGTAATGTTGGCCTTAAGTGCTGCGAACGAGAAACATGTAAGATCATATGGTGCAGATGACATTACCGCCCGAACGATAGAGCTATTCAGAAAAGAGTTTAATTGTAGTGACGCACAAGTATATTTTGTGTTTAATGGTACTGGAGCCAATGTGCTGAGTATAGCGAGTGCTACCCAGTCGCACAATGCGGTGCTGTGCGCAGATACATCACACATATATTGCGATGAATCGTCGGCTCCAGAAACATTTACAGGTTGTCGATTTTTTCCTTTACCCTCTAATAACGAAGGTAAGCTAACACCTGAGATTCTATCAGCAAGATTGATAAGGAAAGGAGACGTGCACTATGCACAAGCCACGATGTTATCTATTACCCAATCAACTGAATATGGAACAGTTTACAGTGCCGCAGAAATAAAAGCACTTAGTGCTATTTGCAAAGAGAATGGTTTGTACTTGCACATAGATGGGTCAAGATTTTTCAATGCGGCATCTGCTTTGGGTTGTAGTTTGGCTGAAATAAGCTCCGATGCTGGGGCAGACATTCTATCGCTAGGGGGCACTAAGTCTGGGATGATGTACGGCGAAGCTGTTGTAGTGTTTAATAAAGATCTGTCGAAAAACATTGCGTACAAGCATAAGCAGGTAATGCAGTTGGCATCTAAAACACGGTATATAGCAGCACAGTTTGAGGCAATGCTGAATAATCAGCTATGGCGCACCACAGGAAGCCACGCCAATAAGATGGCGCAACTGCTCTATGAAGCGCTAGCAAAAAATAAGGAAGTGAAAATTACGAGACCTGTACAGGCGAATGCAGTGTTTGCTGAAATTCCCAGGCACTGGTATGAACCACTGCAAGAACACTATCCGTTTTATGTGTGGAAAGACGATACACATGAAGTGCGGCTGATGTGTGCATGGGATACTACCGAAGAAGACATAAACAACTTCAAGTCAGCACTGAGTAAATTATAACCACAAGGGGGCTATTAGTACAAGCGAGAAATAGCTACGATGAGATCTGTGGGGCGCTGGGGAGTAGGCGGATTGCTAAGCGCAAACCTGCCTTTTCTATCTACGAGAAAATAAGCTGGAAGTGCCTGTATGCCATATTTAACAGCAACATCTGCATACCAGCTACCTGAAGTGTAGGTGTGATAACCTGCTACCTTAAATTGATTGGTTACTTGCTTTGCTAAGGTAGTATCTTCATCGAGGGAAACATAAACGAAACGCACTGGTTTGTTTACAAAGGATTGTTTCACTTTGCGCTCCATCATTCGCATTTCGCCCACACACTGTTTGCACCAACTGGCCCAGAATGTAACATATACTACGGTGTCTTTAAGACTAGAAAGCTGCACAGTAGTGCCAGATAATGTAGTAGTTTGAAAATTGGGGGCGGGCATTCCCGGTGATAACCTTTCTACGATATCTAGTTGTTTCTGTAAAAAAGGTAAGTATTGGCTACTGGGAAAGGAAGTGGTAAATTTATATAGTTCTTGTTTTGTTCTGCTAAGTTGCTGAACTCTGATTCGTGCGTAGAGTCCCTGTGCTATACAATATTCACTACTCTGTTTGGGTAGGTTTTTGTACCCTAGAGCAATAATACTGTCTAGCAATATCCTTGCTTTTTGGGTATCGGATGATGGAAAACCCAAACCAGCCGCTTTGAGTTTACTTTCGAAGACACCAGTAAGATATAAAAGATAAGATGGGACTTGTAACAAATCATCGTTGAACTTGTGCGGCATGTGCTTTAGCACTGTATAGTTTTCTGGGGGTACAGTATCAGTATATCGCTGCAAATTCATCATTTGGTGCATAAGCGGGTACTGCTGAAGAAAAAAATAGTTGTAATACTCAAAATGTGACAGCCAAATTTTTTTGAACAGAGGAGGCAATTTGTATTGGCTTTTGTTGGCAAAGTCTTCTTCCTTTTTGCGCTCTTCTTCTATACCTGCATAAAACTGTTCTGGCTCTTTGCCCAGAATATTTTTTACGCGCAATGTGTATTGGTTTAGTCTGCCTCTGGTAATTGTGTGCAGGGCTACAAAATTTTGCACCTCACTGCCTGTGCCATTATAATGAATGCTACTATCGAAACGGCGAGTATCGGCAGAAAGGTGCAGGCTATCGCCATCGTACAACATTACTTCTGCCAAATGATTTCCGTGGGTAATTTCCGCTTGCAAATAAATGCCAGAAGGCAAAGGAAATGCAATAGAAAAGTATCCGTTTTTATCTACCAATGCATAAAACTCTTTTGGATAATATGCTAACTTATTGTCGTTGTAACTAATTTTTATGCTATCTGCTATAGGATGAGTAATAGTACCAGATAGCTTAACAACACTATAAGCACTGGTGGCTAATAGCAAAAGGAAGCATAAAAAAACGCTACTAAGCCGCCGCTGTAAAAAAACTAAACGGAAGTAAAGTAGCGTTTTAAGAAATATCATTTTTAATTGAATTATGCCTCTGTGAGGGTTGGTAGTGGTCTTGAAGAATAATATTTTACTGCCTTGGCAATAGCTGCGATGTGAGGTGGTGTGGTGCCACAGCAACCGCCTAACATATTCACCCATCCTTCTTTAGCCCATTCTGCCACAATAGCAGCTGTTTGCTCTGGGCTTTCGTCGTATTCGCCCATAGCGTTGGGCAATCCAGCATTGGGGTATGCTGTTACATAACATGCAGCAATATTGGCTAGCTCCTCGACGTGTGGGCGCATCTCTGCTGCACCTAGCGCACAGTTTAGCCCTATACTGAGTGGATTGGCATGCATAACAGAAATATAGAACGCCTCCAATGTTTGTCCGCTGAGCGTTCTGCCTGAGGCATCTGTGATGGTGCCAGAAATCATCACCGGCAATTTTTCGGTTTTGGTGTCTTTAAAATATTTGTTGATAGCGTAAATGGCAGCTTTTGCATTCAGCGTGTCGAAAATGGTTTCGATAAGGAGTACATCTACTCCGTTTTCTACCAGCGCTTTTATTTGTTCGTAATAAGCGTCCGCTACTTCATCGAAAGATATAGCTCTATAACCTGGGTTGTTAACATCGGGGGATAGAGAAAGTGTTTTGTTCATCGGGCCAATGGCACCAGCTACAAAGCGGTCGCTTACATCTATTCCTTTTTCCTTGCCGTACTCGATAATAGCCTCTTTGGCAACCTTTGCAGCAGCAGCATTAATCTCGAAAGCTAATGGCTGCATGTCGTAGTCGGCCATAGACACGGTCTGTGCATTGAAGGTGTTTGTTTCTATAATATTGGCTCCAGCATCAAGGTATTCTTTGTGTATGGCTTTTATAATATCGGGCTGAGTAAGGCATAACAAATCATTATTGCCCTTGACATCTGTGTGCCAATCTTTGAAACGTTCGCCCCTGTAGTCTTCTTCTTGCAGTTTGTAACGTTGTATCATGGTGCCCATAGCACCGTCTATTATTAGAATGCGGTTATTGAGTAGTTCCCGCAGTTTGGTTTCTGTATTCATATACCAAAGGTAGGGAATAGGAGAATAACCTTTCACGGAAGAATATATTTTAACCTCTCTTTGATCCACAGATTGCTTGCGATATCGCTAACTTGCAGTTATGTTTGCCGACATAATTTTACCATTCAATCTGCCTCAGGTTCTTACTTATGGGGTGCCTATAGCTTTGCAAGACCACCTGCGGGCTGGCATGCGTGTGGAAGTGGCACTGGGCAAAAACAAACAGTACTCTGGCATAGTAGAGCGGCTGCACAACAACAAACCAGAAAACTACATAGTAAAGCCCATAAAAGGCATTATAGACGAAGAGCCTGTAGTTTCAGAGCAGCAACTTAAATTCTGGCGGTGGATAGCCGACTATTACATGGCATCGCCGGGAGAAGTAATGAATGCAGCGCTGCCGGCCCACCTTAAGATGATGGGAGAAACACGGCTGGAGTGGGTGGGTGATGAAAGTATAGTGTATGACTGGAGCGACGCTGCTTATGGCGCTGCTCAGGCTATACGAATGCGTAAAGAAGTAACCATCACAGAACTAAGGGCTATAGTGCATAATAACCACTTTGCGGCTGTGCTCAACGAGCTACTAGAAAATGAAGTAGTGGTAATAAATGAGGCACTAGAAACAGCCTACCGACCCAAACGGGAAAAAATAGTAATACTACACCCGAGATTTGTAGAAGAAAAACAATTGATTGCACTGTTTGACGAACTGGGTAAAGCGCCCAGACAACTACAACTGTTGATGGGGTATATAGAGCTGAAACAAAAAAACGGTATAGTTCGGCAACAAGATTTGCTGGATAGGGTAACGGGCGTAACCTCGCAACTGAAAACACTTATCGACAAAGGCGTTTTTGTGATAACTGAACAAAATGCCGACCGGTTGCGCTACACAAGTATGGCTGAAAATAAGGAAATTATTTTCACACCTGCCCAGCAAACAGCTTATGACCAACTAACCAAGGCACTGAACGAAAAAAATGTAACACTGCTGCATGGTGTGACTGGAAGCGGTAAGACACTACTGTACATAAGGAAGATAAAAGAATGCATAGCAGAAGGGAAACAAGCTATACTGCTACTGCCAGAGATAGGACTTACTACACAGTTGGTAAGCAGACTTAGGGCTTTCTTTGGAGATGAGTTGGGTGTATATCATTCGCACTTCAGCAACAATGAACGAGTAGAAATATGGGAGAAGGTACGAAAAGGTAAATATAAGGTAGTATTAGGCCCAAGGTCTGCAATGTGGCTACCATATGTGGATGTAGGGCTCATAATAGCCGACGAAGAACATGACTCCTCTTACAAACAAAAAGACCCTGCACCGAGGTTTCATGCCAGAGATGCAGCCATCTACTTGGCATCGATGTACGTCTCTAAAGTACTGTTGGGCTCAGCTACGCCCTCTGTGGAGACTCTTTATAATGTTCAGCAGGGCAAGTATGCCTATGTATCACTTAAAGAGAGGTATCTGGGCGTAGGTATGCCAGAAATAACCATTGTAGATGCCCGATCGCTTAACAAAGTTAGGACGCTAGGTGTGAAAATGCTGACACCTGAGCTGCAAGACTCAATAAAAGAAACTTTACAGCAACGCCGCCAAGTAATTTTGTTTCAGAATAGGAGAGGATACGCACCGTTTTTGCTATGTACTACCTGTGGCTGGACACCCAAATGCACCAACTGCGATGTGTCGTTAACCTACCACAAAAGCACAGATAAGCTGCACTGCCACTATTGCGGCTTCAAGAACTTAGTAATGCAGACTTGTCATCAATGTGGCAGCAACACACTTACCAGCAAGTCGTTTGGTACGGAGAAGATAGAAGAGGAAGTAAAAACAGTGTTTCCGGATGCGCGTGTAGCCCGAATGGATGTAGACAGTATGCGCGGAAAACATACTGTAACCGAACTACTGAGCAAACTGGAAAAGAAAAAAATAGACATACTTACTGGAACACAAATGGTGGTAAAGGGTCTGGACCTAGAAGCGGTAACACTGGTGGGTGTAGTAAGTGCAGACAGTTTGTTGTCATTTCCAGATTTCAGGGTCAATGAGAGGGCTTTTCAGCTTATGGAGCAGGTAAGTGGAAGAGCTGGAAGGGCAGATGGGCAAGGTAAGGTCATTATCCAGGCTTACAACGTTCAACACCCAGTGTTGCAATGGGTGAAAAACCATGATGTACACGCGTTTTACACCAATGAAATAAGATATAGGGAACAGTTTTTCTACCCACCTTTTAGTAGAATAATAAAAATTTCATTCAAGCATACTGATGAGGATAGAGCAGCACAGGCCGCTCTGTTAATGGCAGAAGCGCTAGCAACAATAGAGGGTATAGCCGTGCAAGGCCCTGGACCCGCTATGGTGCCCAGAGTGCGCAACCAGTATATAAGAGAAATTTGGATCAAATGCCCCAGAAATAACAAGCTGGTTTACAATGTAAAGGCATTTATCAAAGAACAACGACTGTTCATACTTGGGAAGAAAGGGAATGCGAATGTGCAGATCGTATTTGATGTGGACCCCATGTAGCTTTGCAAACAAAAAAGCCGGGTTGTGCGACCCGGCTATATAAACAAAAAACTATTTTATTACCTATATCTTCCTCTGTGTTGGTACGGACGATGCCCATATCTTTTTTTTCCCCAGAAATGTGTCCGGGTCCATACGTTTTTCTTGGCACCATAGTGCTTTGATGTTCTTACAGGTTGCTTGTAGATCTTGTAGGAAGTTCCACTAACGCCACGCATACGGCAACTGGTTGTACTGAGTACAAGCGCAAAAAAAGCAAACAACAAGATAAATATTCTTTTCATCAGCGATTACATTTCGTAACGGGATTAAAGATATAAAAGTAAATCATTAAAAAAAGTGAAGCACACCGTGAATATAATTAATGGCTGAATAATTATTCTTCAGTTTTCTTTTTCTTAGCGGTTTTTTTAGCTGGCTTTTCGTCGGTTGTTTCTTCAGCAGTGGCTGCAACTACTTCTGCTGCTTCTGCCACTACCTCGTCAGCTACTATATCCTCAGTAGGTTCTTCAAACTTCAGCAAGTCGTTAGACTTGAGAATTTCGAACCACTTCAACATTTTTTTCATGTCGCTGACATAGACACGCTCTTCGTCAAATTCGGGAAAAATGTTTTTGAAGTAAGATTTAACAGCATTGTTATCGCTGGATTTTACGGCTGCTGCTGGGTTTGATGTTTCGTTTTCGAGCATTTTTATAAAAACGACCTGTAAACGCACGTTATCACCAGTAGTGTATACTTCTATACTCTCCAATGGGGTTACGTTGTGCTGGCGAGCAGATATAAACTTGGTAGTTTTGTCTGATACGCTGCGTACTATTGCGCCATCGCTTTTGGTGGTCATTAACTGATATAATCCGCTAAGTCCGGTAACCGCTACTATTTCTCTATATTCCATAATATGTTTTGAAAGGGGAGCAAAAATATCATTTTTATAGTTAACACATGTACTTTTGCTAAAAAAGTTCCTTTATTGCCTTTCCTCGTTATATATTTGCCTTATGATATTGTCAGACTCCCGTATCCTTGAAGAAATAGAAAAAGGCACTATTGTAATAGAGCCATTCGACCCCAAAAAGCTTGGTTCCAATTCGTATGACGTGCACCTTGGCAAGTATCTGGCTATGTATAATGATACAATGCTTGATGCCCGCAAGCATAATACCATTACTCACTTTGAAATACCAGTTGAGGGGTATGTGCTGCAGCCACATACACTGTATTTGGGGGTCACGTTAGAATACACCGAAACGCATGCTCATGTTCCTTTTCTGGAGGGTAAATCATCTACAGGTAGGCTGGGTATAGATATTCATGCTACCGCTGGCAAAGGAGATGTGGGATTTTGTAACGCGTGGACGTTAGAGATTTCTTGTGTACACCCAGTAAGAATATATGCTGGTATGCCGATAGGTCAGTTGATATACTTTCCGGTGGAGGGTGAAGTGCTTAACAAATACAATAGTAAAACCGATGCAAAGTACACTGGGCGCACTGACAAGCCTGTAGAAAGCATGATGTGGAAAAACAAGTTCTAATTCACTAGTTAAATTTACAATTTACTGTATGGCTATCAACATGCCCACGTTTTACAAGCGCACTGGTAGTGCCGTTGTTTTTGGGGCAATCATGCTCTCGGGGCTATTATTAGAGCATCCATGGGTTTTTGTTGGTTTGGTTGCGTTAATTAATTTGCTTTGTCTGCGTGAATATTTTGGTCTGTTACAAAGAATAGACGAAGGGAAATACTGGCCAACATGGTTGCAGATAGTGTTACAAATAATTTCACTTTTTTTGTTGATACTTTTTGCCCGACCAATGGGTTATCTTTCTATTGAAAAATCTCTTTGGCTTACTTTTACTGTTCTGCCCCTTACCACCCCGATACTTTTACTAGCTTGTGTTTTGCCTGTTAAAAATGC